>NZ_JBHVWT010000073.1:0-20013 GCF_042882135.1 Streptomyces sp. NPDC058240 | reverse complement strand
TCGGCCAGATCAGCCCGATCACCTACGAACAACGATCAACTACGCTGGCCACCGCCGCATGACAACCGGTGTCCACGATCACGGGGAAGGCCCCCACATCATGGCAAGCCTGCTGATGGCCCCGCGGGCAATCGCCAAGATGTATGGATCGGGAGTGTCAGGGAGTGCTCCGGCGGTAGGTCCACATCTCGGCCATCCGGCCGTCGAGGAGTCGGATCAGCCAGATCAGATGACTGTCGATGCTGCCGGGGCGGCTTTCGTGGCCGACGCCGCCGATCACTGACAGCAAATCGTCGGTGCCGAGGATCGTGTCGATGTAGAAGCGGAGTCCTGGTCGACTGGCATGGGTATGCGTGACAGCGCGTTGCACATCGGCGGGCCCGGATACCTCCGGGTGTGCCTGATCGGCCCAGTGGGGACTCAGCACCTCCGGAGCGATCGAGGTGTCGCCCGTGTTCCACATCTGGAAGTACCGCTGCACGACGTGGTGTGAAGGGTCCGCGTGCGCGTCCATCGTGTTCTCCTTCGTTCCGGCGGGTGGCAGCCTGCGAGAGGAACCGTAAGATCAGGCGGCTCGCGTGTCTGCTTGTTCGGTCAAGACGCCGTCCTCGAACAGCCGGACGCTTACTCGGCGAGGGTGAGGTTGTGCAGGCGAGCGATGCCGAGCATGGCGTGATGGACGCCGTCGCCTTTGAGTCGACAGTCGCGGAGGATCTTCCAGGTCTTCATGCGGGCGAAGACATGCTCGACGCGGGCGCGGACCTGTTTGTGCGAGCGGTTGTGCTCCTTCTTCCACTCGGGCAATTCCTCGCCCGGGGTGCGGCGGTGGGGCATGAGGAGCCCGGTGCCGGGATAGCCGCCGTCGGCGATCGTCACGGTCGTGCCCACGGCGGCCTTCACTCCGGACTCCGCCCATGCCCTGCAGTCGTTGCGATTGCCAGGCAGGGGTTCGCCGACCAGGACGACGAGGCGGCTGTCGGCGTCGATAACAACCTGGTGGTTAGTGGAGTAGCGGTAGTTCTAATAGGTCGTCGGTGAGCCCGAGCACGGAAGTACAAGGGACCCGATTCGAGGTGGAAGCCTGCCGCCGTTCTGGGGCTTTGATCCCTGTGTTCAGACCGGCTCTGCCTCGCCCACGCCCTGCCGGGCGGAGACCTTCGGTAGTTCCGGGACCTTGATCTCTCGTCAAAGACCGGTCCTGCCCGGCAGGAGCTCGGATCCAGGTTTCATGTCCTCAGCCCGCCGACAGGGGCCACCTCTCAGCAGTTCGCGAGCCATGAGCTCTCCAGCAGACCGAGGTCCCTGTCGGTCGCTGGAGACACGAACGGCTCATGAGATGGCGTGCCTTGAGCACTTCTATTAGAGCGCCGCGTGCTCCGCACCGGTCCAACCTGCAGATTCATACGGAGGCACAGGGTTGAACAAGATCTTCTGCGGCATTGACTGGGCGGAAGGGCATCACGACATAGCCCTGGTCGACCAGGACGGAACCCAAATTGCAAAGCTACGGATCAGCGACGACAGCGCCGGCTTCCACGCACTGATAGAACTTCTGGCCCAGCACGGTGACAGCACAGCAGAACCGATCCCGGTCGCCATCGAGACGCCCCGCGGGCTTCTCGTCGCCGCCTTGCGGGCCACCGGCCGCCAGATCTACGCAATCAATCCATTGGCCGCGGCTCGATATCGCGACCGCGCCAGTGTCTCCCGGGCCAAGTCCGATGCAGCAGACGCCCGGGTTCTGGCCAACATCCTCCGGACCGACCGGCATGCCCACCGGCCTCTGCCCGACGACAGCGAAGCGGGGCAGGCCGTCGCCGTCCTGGCCCGCGCTCACCAGGACGCCATCTGGGACCGGCAACAGATGATCAACCGGCTTCGGTCACACCTGCGCGAGTACTATCCAGCCGCCCTCACTGCCTTTCACGGCGCTGGAAAACCCGGACTCGACTCGCCGCGCGCCCGCGTGATCTTGACTGCCGCACCCACGCCGGCCGACGCCGCCAAGCTCACCCGCAGCCAGCTGCGCGCGCTGCTCAAGCGCGGTGAACGTCCACGTTGTGGGATCGAAGCCGAGGTCGAGCGACTTCGGACAATCTTCCGCGCGGACTCCCTGCGGCAGCTGCCGCAGGTCGAGCAGGCTCTGGGACAGCAGGCAGTGGCACTCATCCGGCAAGTCGACGCCGCTTGCGTCAGTGTGGCCCAGTTGGCCGTGGCGACGGAAGAGGGATTCCTCGCGCACCCGGATGCCGAGATCATCACCAGTTTCCCAGGGCTCTCCGTGCTCTCTGGAGCACGCGTTCTCGCCGAGATCGGAGACGACCGCGGACGCTTCGCGGACGCCAGAGCCATGAAGGCATACGCCGGCGCGGCTCCTGTCACACGGGCCTCCGGCCGCAGCCACGTGGTTGTGGCCCGGACCGTCAAGAACCAGCGATTGGCATCAGCCGGACACATGTGGGCCTTCGCGGCCCTGCGCACGCAGGCTCCACGCGCCCACTATGACCGACGGCGTGCTGGTGGAGAACGGCATACCGCAGCTCTCAGGAACCTGTTCAACAAGCTGCTCGGCTGCCTCTTCCACTGCCTACAGCACCGCACACTGTTCGACCCCGACCGTGCCTTCGCACCACCCATGGATCTTGCTGCCTGAGCGCCTACTTGACCCGCCAGCGACATGAGATGTCTTGGACCGCTCGGCGATGCTGTGGTCGCGGGTTGGGACCAGGGTGCCGTCCACGATGAGCACGGTGTCCCTGTGGAACCGCTGGCGTGGCTGGAGGGCGAGCAGCGGCCCGAGCTGAGCGATCACGCGGTCTGCGGAAGACTTTGAGATACCGAACAGTGGGGCGAGCTGGCGCAGTGTCAAGTTCGTGCGCCAGTACACCGCGACCAGCAGTACCCGGTCGTCCAACGGAAGTCCCCACGGCCGTCCGCATCGCGCCGCGCCAGCACCCTCACGGCGTACTGCGGTCACCAACTTGCCGAAGCAGCGTGGGCTCAGCCCGGTGAAGGGGGTTATCCAGGACGACTCGGACGCCGATATCACACCAGCCATGGCAAGATCATTTCACCGTCATCAACAGCTCCGGGACGGCAAAAGGCGTACGGGCTCAGCCCGCCGTTGCTGTTCGAACCCCAAGGGCGACCAGCACGGCTCCCGCCAGGCGACTCATCCCATGTCGGAATCGAGGTGTGTCGATTGCCGTGCGTGCGGCGGCGACCACAAACGTCCAGGACAACAGCCACACCAGCACGACGGCCACATGCGCGACCGAAAGCGCGGCGATCTGGGGCGCGATGGGGTGGCTGGACGTGAGGAACTGCGGCACGAGCGTGAGATAGACCGACGCCGCCTTCGGGTTGAGGACATTGGACCACAGCCCCTGGCCAAAGCCCCCGAGCTGAGCCCACGGCAAGCGCCACCGCCTCCGTGCCATCGGTTCGACGCCCCGTCCCGCCGAGCGCCACGTGGTCACGCCCAACCAGATGAGATAGATCCTGCCCAGGATCTTTACCACCGTCAGCGCCTGAGCTGACGACATAACCAGGGCGGACAAGCCAATCGCGGCGAACGTTGCGTGCACCAAGAGCCCGCACGCCGAGCCCAATGAGGCTCGCAACCCATCGGACCGAGAACCCGCGATCACCTGTTGCGTGACCAGCGTGAAGCTCGTGCCGGGAATCAATGTCAAGGGCGTGACTGCGGCCACGAAACCGAGTACGAGATGCCACTGCACACTCCCCGGATGGTGCACAGCCTGCGGCTTGCGCCACGGCGCCAGCGCCGTCGATACCGCCCGGTCAACCGCGGACTTGCGGACCGTCTCGACCAGCGGGGGAGCGGTCGAGGGGGCGTACGGCGAAGTCGATGGCGCGGTCCGTTCGCGCGCGGTCCCCGGAGACGAGGAGATCGAGCTGCAGGCCCCGCACCTGTGCGAGGACAAGGGTCGACAGAGCGGAGGCGTCCTCGGGCGGCCAGCCGTCCGCGACAAGCCTGTTGGCGATGATCCCGATCCAGTCGTGGACGATCGACCGGGAGAGTTCCTCATCCTCCCCGGACCCTTCCCCGTGATGGCCGACGAATTCGAAAAGCAGGAGGAACTGGCGCTGCTCCTGCGGTTCGCACAGCCGACGCCACAGCGCCCTGACGAGTTCGGCCGTCGAGTGCGCCTCGCGGAGCTCCGCGTCCGACGTCAGCCATGCTGCCAGATCCGTGCGGACCTTCTCTGCGACGGCCAGGAGCAGCGCGTCCTTCGAGGAGAAGTGCCGTAGCAGTGTCGCGTGGGTGACACCGAGTGCCTGCGCCACGGGACGCAGGGACAGGCCGCTGATGCCGTGTTCGAGGATGTACTCGGTCGCCGCGGCCAGCAACTCGGGCCGCCGGTGCTGAAACCGGAGGGTGCGCCCGTCGACGTGGGATGAACTCATCGCCGCCCTCCGCTGTTCTGCGTTGATGGAGATTTAACAGTACCACTCGGTTGCCCTAACCGAGTGGTACTGCTACTTTTCTAGTCATCGCAGCCGGTCACTCCGGCCCCAGGACGAGCCCGCCCCGGCAGTGGTGTCGGCTCGCCCACCCTCCATCTCCTTCCGGATCCCCCGTTCCCACTCGAAGGACGGCAATGACTGATCAGAAGCGCATGACCCTGGTCGACCTCGGCCTCTTCACCGGCGTGCCGCAGCACGAGCACTTCTGCCGGATGAAGGACCTCCTCGACACCCGTGAGATGGCGCCCTCCGCACACCCCTACGTCTGGCCACGCAGTGAGGCGGCCCCGCTGCCGGAGAGCTTCGACTACGACGGCACCGCACGAGTGACCAAGGAGTTCCTGGCCCGCACCGACACGTCCGCACTGCTCGTGCTCGTCGACGGGGTCATCAACCACGAGAGCTACTTCCTGACCGGCGGCCCGGACGTGCAGTGGCTGTCCATGTCGGTCTCCAAGAGCTTTGTCTCCGCGCTCGTCGGCATAGCGGTCGACGAGGGGCACATCACGGGCATCGACGAGCCCATCAGCTCCTACGTGCAGGTGCGGCCCGGTTCCGCGTACGACGGTGTGTCCATCAAGGACGTGCTCCAGATGTCCTCCGGCGCCCGGTGGAACGAGGACTACAACGACCCGGCCTCCGACATCTACCAGCTCACCGCCGCGACGGCGGGCGTCGGCGGCACGCTCGACGACTTCGTCGCCCGCATGGTGCGCGAGACCGGGCCCGGCACCGTCTGCCGCTACAACTCCGGTGAGACCCAGATACTCGGCGCCCTGATAGCCCGGGCCACCGGCCGCCCGATGGCCGACTACATGCGCGAGAAGCTGTGCGAGCCGCTCGGCATGACATCGGCGGGTTACTGGCTGGTGGACCCCGCCGGGACGGAACTCGCTTTCGGGGGGCTCAACCTGACCGCCCGCGACTTCGCCAGGCTCGGAGAGCTGTACCGCAACGGGGGTGTGTGGCAGGGCCGGCAGATCGTGCCCGCACAGTGGGTGCGCGACTCGGTCACCGGGACCGCGCCGCACCTGCAACCCGGCCGCCCCCTCGTCGGCGGCCAGCAAGCCGATGGAGTCGGCTACGGCTACCAGTGGTGGCTCCCGGCGGGAGACCGTGGCGAGTTCAGCGCAGTCGGCGTCTACAACCAGTTCGTCTATGTCGATCCGGTCAGCCGGACCACCATCGTGAAGCTCTCGGCCAGCCGCCTGTACGGGACGTCCCTGGACGAAGCCATCAGCGGCGAGGAGGAGACCATCGCTTTCCTGCGCGCGATCGCCCGGCACGGCCACTGACCCGCGATTGAACGCGGATGCTGTGCCGCGTGCGTGAGGGGCGGAGCGGGTTTCCACGCGGTGCCCGGCGGGCTCGGCGACAACATCACCACCCGTCAGCAACAGCCCGCCCCACCCAACCGACGGTGTGCAGCCGCTGGCCACCGGGCGGCGAACGCCAGCGCCTGACCATCGCCCGCCTGCTGCTGGCGCGCCAGCGCGTCGTCATCCTCGACGAGGCCACCGCCCACCTGGACAACACCTCCGAGGCGGCCGTCCAGGAGGCACTGACCGAGGCGCTCGCCGGCCGCACCGCCGTAGTGATCGCCCACCGGCTCTCCACCGTACGGGCGGCCGACCTCATCCTGGTCGTGGAGAGCGGGCGGATCGTGGAGCGGGGCACGCACGAGGAACTCCTCGCGGCGGGCGGCCGGTACGAGGAGCTGTACCGCACCCAGTTCGAGAACCCCGGTACCGAACACGGGCAGCTCGACGTGCAGCCCTCGGCGTGACGGGCGTCTCTGGCGCCCCAAAACTAACAGCGCTAGTTTGGGTGCGGACGCCCAGTCCGCAACCGTGTCCGGGAGGAACAGCGATGAAGGCCCACGACGGCATGTACATCGACGGAGCCTGGCGGCCCGCCGCGGGACGGGACACGATCGCGGTGGTGAACCCGGCGGACGAACAGGTCATCGCCGAGGTCCCGGCCGGCGGGGCCGAGGACGTCGACGCCGCGGTACGGGCCGCCCGCGCCGCGCTCCCCGCCTGGGCGGCCACCGCCCCCGCCGAGCGGGCCGCGCGGATCGCCGCCCTGCGCGATGTGCTCGTCGCCCGCAAGGACGAGATCGCCGAGACCGTCACCGCCGAACTCGGCGCGCCGCTGCCGTTCTCGCAGGCGGTGCACGCGGGCGTGCCGATCCTGGTGGCCGGTTCGTACGCCGGGCTCGCCGCCTCGTACGCCTTCGAGGAGAAGGTCGGCAACTCCACCGTGTACGCCGAGCCGGTCGGTGTGGTCGGTGCGATCACCCCGTGGAACTACCCGCTGCACCAGATCGTCGCCAAGGTCGCCCCGGCGCTCGCGGCGGGCTGCACCATCGTCCTCAAGCCCGCCGAGGACACCCCGCTGACCGCCCAGCTCTTCGCCGAGGCCGTCCACGAAGCGGGCGTCCCCGCGGGCGTGTTCAACCTGGTCACCGGCCTCGGCCCGGTTGCCGGACAGGCCCTCGCGGAGCACGAGGGCGTCGACCTGGTCTCGTTCACCGGCTCCACCGCGGTCGGCAGGAAGATCGGCGCCACGGCCGGCGCGGCCGTCAAGCGCGTCGCCCTCGAACTGGGCGGCAAGTCCGCCAACGTCATCCTGCCGAGCGCGGACCTGGCCAAGGCGGTCGGCGTCGGCGTCGCGAACGTCATGGGCAACTCCGGCCAGACGTGCAGCGCCTGGACCCGGATGCTGGTGCACACCTCGCAGTACGACGAGGCGGTCGCGCTCGCCGCGGAGGCGGCCGCCAAGTACGGAGACCGCATCGGCCCCCTCGTCAACGCCAAGCAGCACGCGCGGGTGCGCGGCTACATCGAGAAGGGCGTGGCGCAGGGCGCCCGCCTGGTCGCCGGCGGCCCCGACGCCCCGCGCGAACAGGGCTACTTCGTCAGCCCGACCGTGTTCGCCGACGTCACCCCGGAGATGACCGTCGCCCAGGAGGAGATCTTCGGCCCCGTCGTCTCGCTCATCCGCTACGAGGACGAGGACGACGCCCTGCGCATCGCCAACGGCACCGTGTACGGCCTCGCGGGCGCGGTCTGGGCGGGCGACGAGGCCGAGGCGGTGGCGTTCGCCCGGCGGATGGACACCGGGCAGGTCGACATCAACGGCGGCCGGTTCAACCCGCTCGCCCCGTTCGGCGGCTACAAGCAGTCCGGCGTCGGCCGCGAACTCGGCTCCCACGGGCTCGCGGAATACCTCCAGACCAAGTCCCTCCAGTTCTGACCGTTCTGCGTTCCCGCGGTTCCGACCGTTCCGCCCCGTTTCCCCTCTGCCGACCCTCAAGGAGCCTGTTCGTGGTCCGCGCCGCCGTACTGCCCGCCGTCGGAGCTCCCCTGGAGATCACCGGCATCGAACTCCCGGAGCCCGGCCCTTTGTGTTGGCCGCGAAACAGTTCGGACGGTTGCCCTCGACATTGGTGAAGCGCAACTCGGCGCCGACGTAGGGCACTCTCTGCAAACGCTCAAGCGCATCCCCGTGGGCCAGGAGGAGCGGTCGGGAATGTCGGTGACCTCTGTCGACCCGGGTGCCGGGTTCGTTCGGTTCCGCCGAGGGCTTAGGCCGACGTCCACGCCTTCCTCGGGATCTTCAGTGCAGCCTGGTGGATATGGCAACGGTGATAGTCATTCCGAGGAATACGACCGCCACCGGCCCGTCTCGACAGCCAGTCAAGGAAGGCGTGGGTGCCACCGGCGGAGTCGGGACGGATGAGCTCCTGCCGTCCTCGCCAGAGCTTGAGCAGTTGAGCCGGAGCTAGTTGGGTGATTCAGGCGTTCATACGCAGCCGGGAAGACATCTTTGGCTCCCGCGTTCTGTTCCTTGGTACGCCGGGAGCCTGACTCCCAGCCGATTTACATGATGGTCCGCTGCGGGCAGTCCGGCGTATCGCTGCCCGTACGTCGGTCACCATGCGCCCCTGACCGGCGCGGGCCGGGCCCGCCACACAGGGGCAGCGTTGTCGTACTCGTGCTGTAGAACGCTGTCTGACAGCGACAGTCGCCCAGCCCCGTGTCGTAGCCACCGGGGCCCTGGCGTGCCGTGGCGGCGTTCGTTCCGAGGGAGATCGTGGTGGTTGAGTTGTACAGGGGGCCGGGCAGGCGCATGAACAGCGTGCCGTTCGTGAGCAGGTCAGCCGAGCTCCGCCGGCTCGATGCGGCCCTGCAGCACATGGGAGCCGGTGGTCCGGCCCTCGTCGATGTCACTGGTGAGGCCGGTATCGGCAAGAGCCGGTTGCTGGCGGAGTTCAGTACCCTCGCCCGCCGCCGTGGGGCGGCCGTGTTGCGCGGCCGGGCTACAGAGTTCGAACGGCACAGCCCGTTCCAGCCGTTCGCCGACGCGTTCGCCGACCTCGACCAGCGCGTGCTCGGGGTGTTCCCGTCGCTGCGGGAGTTCCTTCCGGCGCTGCGGGGAAGGACCGAGCCCTCGGGCGAGCCGTGGAACAGGGACCGTTTCGGCCTCTACCGGGCCACCTCGGACGCACTGCGCTGCATCCGGGGCGCGCGGCTCGTCGTGGTCCTCGACGACCTGCACTGGGCGGACCCGGCGTCCCTGGAACTCGTCGACCACCTCGTGCGGCACCCTGTGAAGGCCCCCTTCCTGCTCGTCGTGTCGCGCCGCGACCGCCAGGCCCCGGCGGCGCTCACCACGGCGCTGGCGCGCGGGGCCGATACCGGCGCGGTGCTGCGGATCTCTCTCGGCCCGCTCGACGAACGGGACTGCGTCGAGGAACTGGCCCGCGACCTGCCGCAGCAGCGGGCGGCCGAGATGTACGCCGCGAGCGAGGGCAACCCGCTGTACTTCCTGGCACTCCTGACGGCACATCGCACCGCCCGGCTGCCCGGGCCCCCGGTCCGGGACGGTGGTCCGCCCGCAGGCCTGGAAGCACTGCTGCTCGACGAGCTCGCCCCGCTGGACCCACTGGAGCGCGGCACCGTAGAAGCCGCCGCCGTACTCGGCGACCACGCCACGGCCGACCTCATCGCCGCTCTCACCGGCTCACCCGTCCCCGACGTCGTCGAGGCCCTGCGCGGGGTCATGCGCCGCGATCTGATCCGTACGGACCAGGCCGGACACCGTCTGGCACTGCGCCACCCGCTGATCCGGGCTCTGGTCCACGACAGCACCGACCCCTGGCGGCGGCAGGAGCTCCACCACAGGGCGGCGGCCGAACTGGCCGAGGCCGGCGCACCCCTCGCCGAGCGGGCGCACCACATCGAGCGTTCACTGACCGGCTGGGACCCGGAGGCCGCCGCGATCCTGACCAGCGCCGCCGAACAGACCGCCGTGACGGCCCCGGCCGCCTCGGCCCACTGGCTCGGTGTCGTCCTCGCGATCCTGCCCAACACCCCCGGACTCCTTGACAAACGCCGTGAGCTGATACTGATGCGCGCCGGGGCGCTCGGCACGACCGGGGCGCTGTGGGAGAGCAGAGACCTCTTCCACCGAGTGATCGACATGCCCGCCGACAACAAGGACGGCGAGGACACGCTCCGTATCTCCGCGGTCGTGCAGTGCGCCGTCATGGAGCGTCAGCTCGGGCGTTACGCCGAGGCCGACGCGCTGCTGCGCCGCGAACTGGACCGGAGGCCCGGGCCGTCACCGTCCCAGCGGATCGGTCTCGTCATCGAATGGTGCTGCCGCGCGCAGTTCGTCGCCCGCTTCCCCGAGGTACGGGAAGAACTGGCCGAGGCGTTGCGCGGCGCCCGCGATCTGGGTGACGGACTCGGCGAGATGGGCGCCCTGACGCTGGCCGCCATGAGCGAGGCGTACGAGGGTGACACGGCCGAGGCCCGTCGGCTCGCCCGGACCGCGGCGGGGCTGGCGGACGCGCTCACCGACGGCGACCTGGCCGGGCTGTGCGAGCCCCTGGTCAGACTGGGCTGGGCCGAGGTGATGCTCGACCGGTACGCCGACGCGGAACGGCACACCGACCGGGGCGTGGACATCGCCCGGCGGACCGGCCGACTTTACATGCTGTCGCAGCTCCTGCTGTGCAAGGCGTACACCCACTTCCTGACCTGCCGGGTCACCACGGCGCTGGAGCTGGCCGACGAGGCCGCGGCCATCGCTCGTGCCCTGGGTAGCGGCGAACTGCTCGGCCTCACCCTCGCGATCCGGTCCCTGTTCCTCATGCAGGCCCGCCCGCCGGGCGATCCGGACGTCCTGGCCGCCGCGGAGGAGGCGGCGGCAGCGGCGGAGGGCACGGGCGAGAGCTGGTGGTCGACGCTGGCACAGTCCTTGCTCGCCTTCGCCGCGATGGGAGCCGGTGACCCGCACCGCGCACGGGACGTCCTGCTGGATGCGGGCGGCGGCGAGGACTTGCCCCGATCGCAGCCCTCGCTGCTGCCCGAGTTCCTGGAACTGCTCGTCGCCACCGCCTTGGCCGTAGGTGAGACGGCGGAGGCCGAGAACGCGGCCGAGCGCGCCCTGAAGGAGGCCGAACGGATCGGCCTGCCGACTCGCCGGGCAGCGGCGCTGCGCGCCTTCGGCCGGGTCGAGGCGCACCGCGGGGACCCAGCCACGGCAGCACGGGCGTTCGCCGAAGCCGCCCGGGAGAGCGCGCTGTCCGGGGCGACCCTCCGGGAGGCCCAGAGCCTGCTGTTCGGCGCCGCGTTCACCAGAGCCGCCGGTGACGGCGCCGGCGCGGCCGCCATGTGGCGCCGTGCCCGTCGGCAGGCCGCCGAGGGCGGGGCCACGCTGCTGGTCGCCCTGGCCGACCAGCAGCGCCCGGAGGTGCTGGGTGACATGGACGGGTCGGCGGAGCCGTCCGGACCGGCCGCCGGGCTGGCCCAGCTGACCTCGCGGGAACGGGAGATAGCGGAACTGGTCGCAGAGGGTCTCACCAACCAGGCCGTGGCCTCCCGGCTCTGCCTCAGCCCGCGCACGGTCGAGAGCCACATCGCCCGCGTCTACCGCAAGACGGGCGTCCCGTCCCGCGCGGCCCTCGCCACCCTGGTGGCCCGCCACACGGTTACGGCACCGGGCACGCCGCCGCCCTCGTGACCAGTGCCGTCGGCCGGACGCGGACCGGGACGCCCCTTCGGCCGAGCGTCCCGGAGGGCCTCCGTGCCGTGGAGTGCGGGTTGAGTTGCGTAGTTTCACTGAACCTCACTCGACAGGGGACGGGTGATGGGACGGCGGAGTGCCATCGGACCAGACTGTCGGTGCGGTTGCGGGAAACCAGTTCGATTGCTGCGGATTGCTGTGGGAGGAACGTGTGGCCGGTGACGTGGTGTGGACCGAGGAGCAGCGCGGCAAGGTGTATTCCACCCGGGCGCGGGTCAATCCGGACCATCTGACCGAGGGGCTCGGGCGGGGGCCGTGCTGGCTGGCGGCGGTGCCGCCGTTCGACGCCGCGGGCTGCTTCGCCGAGGCGCGTGACAAGAGTCGTCACGCCATGGACCAAGGCTGGGAGTACGCGGTCCACGAGGTGGAGGAGGGGGCACGGCACGCGGCGCCCTCGATGGCCGCACTCGGGCTGAGGGCGGCGGCGCTGTACCGCAGCGACGAGCGTCCGGACGTGCTCGACCTGGACGTGGAAGTGGCCATGGTGGAGCAGCAGTTGCAGGCGACGTGGGACGCGGTGCCGTTCTGGCTGGCGGCCGAGGGTGTCGTGTGGACGCTGCGTGCGATGCTGCGGCTGCATGAACTGGCCCACATTCAGCACGAGGTCCACTGCGACCCGGGGTTGGAGTGGAGCGGGACCTGGCTCATCGAGACCACCGCACATGCCTCGTTCCAGGTGGCCGAGTGCGAATCGAGCTGGCAACTGCTGCGGGGTGTGCTCGCGGTGGCCGACGAGGCGGACCACCATGCGGCGCGCGCGGTCGCGGCAGCCGCGTTCGACGCGGCATCGGTGCCGGTGAAGGCGGCGCTGTCCTTCGTGTTCCCCGACGAGCGGGAGTGGGCCGACCGGGCGGCCGAGGACTGCCTCGCCCAGGGAGGTGGCGGTGACAAGGTGGTGCGGATGCTGGTCACCACCGCCGATGTCGACTGGGGCGAGCGGCTCGTCGAACGGCAGCCGGGCTGTCTGGACGAGGCGACCCTGCTGACCCTGCTGGCGCGGGAAGGGGCGGGCGCCGCTCCCGTTCTGGACTCGGCGATGCGCCATGCCCGCGGCAACAACGAGCGGCTGGTGTTCGCCCGCCATCTCGCCATGATCCGCACCCGGGACGCGGCGGAGCGGCTGGCGGCCTGGCGGGGCAACCGCAGGCTCGCCCCGCTGATCGAGGACTACTTCCGGCAGGCGCCCCACCGACCTGGACGACTTCCAGCAGGGGCACGGCGACGGCGTCCAGGAGCAGTTGCGCGAGCTGCTGGTGGACGAGGTCTTCGCCGTTGACGAGGACGGGGGCAGGGAAATGTTGGACCGGGGTCTGCTGTTCGCCCGGCTCCGCGAGGGTCTGCCGGTCTTCCGCGCGGACGTGCAGGCCGAGGCCCACTGAGCGCATGTACCCGTCGGCCTGGCGGCCCGCCCCGGCCGATCGCGCCTCGCGCTTTCCCCACCGAATCCGCCTTACCGGGCACTTCACCCCACGGAGCAACCACAGATGGCCGATGACGAATCCCAGAGCAGCCCGTCAGTATCCCCCGCCCTCACAACGGTGCACTCACCCGTGGGGTACCGCCTCATCAGCGCCCAGGAGGCGGAGGAGCGGTTCCGGGTCTCCGCCGATGTCGGCTACCCGTACGCCGAGTTCGCCGACGAGCAGGAGATCCGCTTGTACGAGGGCGGTCTGCATGTCGCGGGCCATCTGGAGCCGGAGGGCGACAGCGACTGGGTGCCGTACAACACCGTCGTGGACGGTGATCTGACCGTCGACGGTGACCTGGACTGGTGGGACGACTGCGACGGCAACTTCTTCATGGTGACGGGCAGTCTGCGGGCCCGCAACGTGTTCCTGTCCGGCTGCCCCAACGTGGTGGTGCGCGGGAACCTGGAAGTGACCGGCGGCATCTGCGGCTCATACGGGGACGGCGGTTGGCTCGTGGTGTGCGGGCGGACCCGCGCCCGGATCGTCATCAGCGTGTCGTACTTCGGCATGACCTTCGCCGAGCAGCCGCAGGCACTGCTCGTCGCCGAGAACGGGCCGTCCAACTGCCCGGTGGACTTCACCGACGAGGAACTGGACACCGTGCTGCTGCCCGAACTCCTCGACGATGACGGCACGGCCGACGAGGGGAAGATCGCGGAGGCCTTGCGCGAGGGGCGGCAGGTGCTGCGCGCCGGGGTCCGGCCGAGCCATCTGGCCGCCCTGGAGGAGCTGGACGCGCTGCTGGTGCGTGCGGAGGAGGTGACAGGACTCGACCTGTCCGGACGCAAGCTGAGGCACTTCCCCGAGCAGCTCCTCTCCTTCCCCAACCTGCGGGTCCTCTCCCTGGAGGGCAACGCCGAGCTCAAGACAATCGACCCGCGCATCGGCGAGCTGGCCGCCCTCGAAGAACTCCACCTGGCCGGGACACAGCTGACCGGGCTGCCCGAGTCCATCGGCCGGCTGCGGAACCTGCGGCTGCTGGACATCTCCGGCAACGCCTTCACAGCCCTGCCGGACTCCCTCGGCGACCTGGACCGCCTGGAGGTGCTGCGCGCCGCACGGCTGACCTGCCCGCTCCCCGACACGCTCGCCCGGCTGCACACGCTGCGCGAACTGGACCTGTCCCGCCAGCACCAGGGCGGCTACCACTGCGACACCCTGGTCGACTTCCCCCCGATCGTCACCCGCCTGACCGGACTGAGGACACTCGACCTGTCGTACGTCTGGCTGGCCTCAGTCCCCGACGAGCTGCTGAACCTGACCGAACTGGAGGAACTCAACCTGAGCAACTCCCTGTCCGCCCGACTGACGCGGCTGCCCGACCTGGCCCGGCTGCCCCGGCTGCGCGTCCTGCGCCTGAGCGGCAGCGCCCCGGGCTCCAACCAGCCCCCGCCCAGCCGCGACCTGCTCTCCGGAATCTGGGACATCACCACCCTCGAACACCTGGAGATCGACCGCTGGGCCAAGGAAACGTTCGACGGCCGGAAGGCGCGCACCGCCTTCCGCGCGCTGCCCGACGACGCGTTCACCCACTTGCCGAACCTGCGGCACATCGACCTGTCGTTCAACGAACTCACCACCCTTCCAGAGTCGTTCTTCGGACTGCGCCGACTCGAGTTCGCGGGCCTGCGGTACACCAAGCTCGACCGGCCCACGCTGGAGCGGCTGCGCACGGCGTTTCCGCGGACCCGGCTCGACCTGCGGGACACCGGCACCAAGGAGGTCGTCCACGACCCGAACTGGCAGTCCGTGCACGCCCTGGTCAGGACCGGCGCCGAGAAACAGACCGCGCAGGACCACACGGCAGCCGTCACCGCCTTCGAGGAAGCCGTCACGCTCTGCACCCCGGGCGCCTGCCACTCCGACTACGACCAGCTCTACGCCCACTACGGCCTGGTCAACGCCCTCGGCCAACTCGTCGACAACGCCCCGGACGCCGACCGGCCCCGGCTGACCGCCACACTCATCCGGTACGCCGAGCAGACACTCTCCCTGATACCCGGACAGATCTGGCACTTCACCGACGAGGGCGCCTTCCAGGAAGAAGTCAAACGCCGCACCGGCAACGCCCTCGCCTGGCATCTGCTGCACAGCGGCGAACCCGAGCGCGCGCTCGCCGCCGTCGAGCAGGCGCTGACCGTCGCCGCCGGGCCGGAATACGACTTCGTCCGCGACACCCAGGTCCGCGTCCTGCTCGCCCTCGGCCGAACCGACGACGCCTACCGGGTGGCCGACCAGATCCTCACCCGCGACCCGTCCTTCGGCGACCTCACCGACATCGCCGCCCTACCCGAATTCCAGTCGTGGCGGCAGGCCCAGCGCACCGCCGCACCCGAGGCCCCGGGGAGCGCCCGGTGAGACCCGACCGCGCCGTACCGTCGCCCGGCACCCGCCCACTCGACGAACTCGACCAGGTGCCCTGGGCCGAACTCCGACACGCCTACGGCCCGGCGACCGACGTCCCGGAGCAGCTGCGCGCTCTGGTCCGCGGCGACCGGGAACGCCGGACACAGGCGTGGGACCGTATGTGGTCCAACCTCTACCACCAGGGAAGCGTCTACGAGGCCACGCTCCACGCCGTGCCGTTCCTGTTGCACATGCTCGCCGAGGAGACCACACCTCACCCGGCCCGCGTCCTCGTCTTCCTGCGTCATCTGGTCGTCGGCGAGGACGAGGCCGAGTTGCTGCCGGACGGCTACGACGAGGCCGGATTCGCCGACTGGCCGCAGCAGGACAGGGAACTCGAGGCCGCCACCCATGCGGCCGTCGCAGCGGGCGTGCCGGCCATCGTGCCCCCTGCTGGACCACCAGGACCCGGGGATCGCGGCCGAGGCGGCCCATCTCCTGGCCTGGTTCCCTGGCAGCGCGGCGGACATCCTGCCCGCGCTGCGCCGGCTGAGCGTCCGGAGCCCGCTGCCCAGAAGTGACCGCACGACGGTGCTCATCGCCATCGGGCTGCTGGCGGGCGCCTGCGGGGACCGGTCCGACACGGCCTTTCTGGAGCGGATGCTCGCCGACGTGGACGACCCCGACCGCTGGGCGGCGGCGGTGGCGCTGAGCAGGATCGCCACCCCCGATGTCCCGGCCGCGGCCATCGACGTGCTGGTCGCGGAGCTGGGCGCGATCAGTGTCGATCCGGAGGAGTACGGGATGGAGCCCAGGACCGGCTTCTGCTTCAACTCCCCGGAACGGCTGATCGTCCCGACGCTCCACCGGCTGCCCGCCGCCTCCCGGGACGCCGCACTGGACGCAGCCGGACGGGCCATCGCCGGTATCGAGAACCAGGACCGGGTGCCATGGGCAGAGGCCGCGGATCTGGTCGTCCTCGCGCTCGGCGACGCCGAACCCGGCAGCCCGGACACGCTGACACCCTGGCAGCACGCGATGCTGCGGGCGCTGCTGACCGGTGACCGGATCTGGGCGTCGGGGCAGTTGGGCATGCGCCTGTCCTCGGATTACGAGGCGGGGGTCCGCCTGCTTGTCGGTGATGTCACCGACGCCGACGCCGTTGCGGACCTCGCGAACGGGCATGACGCTGCGATCATGGCTGCCTACGACCCTGGCGCCCAGGCTGACGTGTTCTTCAAAACCGCTGCCCAAGCGCTCTTGGACGGGCTGCCGAAAGCCGGTGTGGGCCGGTTGGTCGTCGTCGGCCTGGCGGCCGTTCTGGAGACCGCCGACGGGACGCCGTTGATGGACAGCCCCGGCTTTCCGCCGGAGTACCGGCCCTTCTGCCTTGCTCATGCAGCCGGGGCAGGTGTGCTGCGCACCTCGACTACCGCGCTGGACTGGCTGATCGTCAGTCCATCGGGCGACTTCGATCCTGACGGCACGCGCTCTGGGCGCTACTCCACCGCTTCCGCCGACGCTGCCAGCCGCATCTCTCACCACGACTTCGCAATCGCCTTGCTCGACGAGATTGATGAGCCTCGACATCACCGCACTCATGTAGGCGTTGAGACGGCGTGAACCGGGCCGCCGCCGCGACAGCCGTCGTGCCGCGGCGGCTTCAGGGACCCGTCCACGGTGGGACATCGCAGATCAACCGCGTTGGTTGAGGGCCCACATGTCGTCCTGTGTCCGTCGTACTGGCCGTTCTGCTTCTTCGGTGGGTTCGATGCCGAGGACGTTTTCCAGGAGCCATTGCTGGGCGGGAAGGAGTTGTTCCCACCCGTGCCGCTGCGCCGCAACCCAGCGGCCGAGGTCGTCTCCTTGCACGATCGCTTTGCCGGCCGCTACCGGCAGGACCCCGCCGTTCTGGAGGAGGTTCTGGGTGAGGCGGAAGCAGCGTTGCCACCCGGTGTCCCATACCGGGCACCAGCCCGGGTCGATCTCGTCCAGCGCTGCGCGCCGCGCCTCGGTCAGCGCGCCCGCACTGGAGGGGACGGGGAGGCCGGCCTGTCGCCGCTGCACGACCTGATCCGCTGCCCGGGCTGCGTATCGCTGGTTCTTGGTCCAGGTCCCGACGGGGTATCCGTCCCAGACGGCGGTGGTGGGTGGCAGCAGGTGACCGTGGGCGGCTGCCCAGGCGCGGGCGGCTGTGAGGCCTTCCTCGAACGCGATGTCCTGGTGTGACCACACCATGCCCAGCCCGTCGAGCTGTTCGACCCGCCCCGGATCCAGGTACCCGGCTTTGTGGGTTTTGCGCTGGTCGGCGAGCCAGGTCCCGAGCGGGAACCCGGCCGGAACCCAGGTATCGGGGGTGACGTAGTCGTACGGCACCCGCAACTGCTGCGCCCCGGTCTCCTTCAGATACCGCGCGCATGCCTGGATACCGCGCCGCCAGAACGTGTTCTCCGGCTCGATGACCCGCAGCTTCACGAACTGTGCCAGCAACGCGGGATCCCGGGGTGCGCTGAACTTCAGCAGCTCCCGCGCAGGCGCACTCGCTTCCCGCTCACCCGGCGGCAACTCCCACTCGCCTTCCCGCTCACCCACGGCTTCGCCTTCCGCGCCTTCCTCGGGTACCCAATGGCCGCTGCGGATGCGGGGGTCGGCGAGGTGTTCGATCGTTTCGGTGTCGTGTGCCCGCAGCGCCCCGAGGACCTTCGCGAGGGTGCCGTAGGCGTCCGAGGTCAGCATTTCGCCCGGTGTTTCACCCGGAGCGAGGAATACCGGAACAATCAGAGAAGCAATTTTCCCTTGACCGGGCTTGATTCGCAGGGCCCGTCCGACCATTTGCACGATATCGATCATCGACCCCCGCGCATCGCAGAATGCGACGGAATCACAATTCGCCGTATCGACACCCTCGCCCAGCACCTTCACCGAGCTCAACACCCGCAACGCCGCCGGCACCAACCCCTTCCCCGACCGCCGCCCACCCCTGCTGCGCCCCTCGACCAGCTGCGCCTGGTCCTGGTCCTGAATGGTGTCGGACGCGAACTCCTCCAGCACGGCCCGCCGGTGGGCGGGCGGGTGTTCGCCGTACAGCCAGTCCGCCCATACCCGCCCCGGATCCGGGAACTTCCGTGGATCGTCTTCCCAGAGCTTCCGGGCTGCGTCGACGATGCCTGTGGCCATGGCTTCGGCTTCGCTGACCCGGCTATGGAACGTCAGGACCTTGCGCAGGTTCTCCTCGGCGGCCGCAGTCACGAGCCCGGTCTGCAGTGCGGCGAGTCGTGCTCCGCGTGCGGCGTCCGACCCGTATCCGGCTTCCTGGCGCAGTTGGTGGAACTCGGGGTCACTGATGTCGACGCACACCACCTGGTACGGCGCAACCAGGCCCCGGCTCACCGCCTGTGAGAGCGTCAGTTTGTACGCCACCGGCCCGAACACCCGCGACCCCGGATCCATGCTCGCGATCAGCCGCGACTCCCCGCCCTCACCACTTCGAGCGTGCTCGGGTGCTTCCCAGATCCGGGCCGTGGCGGTCATGTACAAACGGCGGGTCGCCGGGATCCGCACCTGGTCATGCACCACCGCCCACGGCTTGCCCGCATGCCCACCGGTGCGGTGCGCCTCGTCGACGACCATCAGGTCCCACGCACCAAGGCCGGCAGCGTGCGCGTTCTGGAGGATGCCGAGTCCGACGGCGGCGTATGTGGCGAACACTGCGACCCGGTCCAGATCCCGTACCCAGGCCACCAGTTCGCCAGGGTCGGTTGTGCAAGGAACGCCGTCGGAGTCGTCCGCTCGAAGTGAGCACACCCCGACCATCGCCCCCGTACGACCGCCTTCCCGCCACGCGGCCGCGGTCTGGGTCAGCAGATCCAGTGTCGGGACCAGGACCAGGACACGCCGCGCGCCGAGTTTCTCGGCGGCCGCGACGGCGATCAGGGTCTTCCCGGAGCCGGTCGCGGCGATGACCTGGGTCCGCAGCCCCTCGGCCGGCAGATGCCCGCTCGCAGGCGTCTGCAAGTCCCTCAGAACTGCGTCGACCGCCTCCACCTGATGCGGAAACAACTCCTTCGACGTCACCAAAACTTCCTCTCCTCGACCGATTCAGATATATTTCCAAGCCAGAAAAGACCCGGATCCCTGTGCAGCAACATGAATTTTTAAGCGACAACCAAGACACAGAAAACCGACCCAAGGAAAGCGGCAGGGCGTCGGCTCCCACTCCTTAATCTAGCTGGACATCAAGAGTGACGCACACCGACTGCATAGGTTCTGAACCGTAAGTCCGCAATCCGCGCAGTGGCCGTCCCGTCAACACCTGAACCCCTCCTGACAGGGACTCAAGGGACCAGGAACCGGGTTAGGAAGTCCCGGTCCTCACGACCCGTCACCACACCTCCCAGCAAGACCACCCCCAATCCGTAGCCAGCCTAAGGGCCGTGCGGAGCATGGCCCGCCGCCCGGATCGCGGAGCGATCCGGGCCGCAGTCAACGAAGTTGACTGCCCGGGCCACGGAGTGGACCGGCAACCCCGGACGAAGTCCGGGAACAACGCACGGAGTGCGTTGTCGTCTTCCGCCGCGTAGCGGCGGCGCGTCGTGTCTGCGGAGCAGAC
>NZ_JBHVWT010000072.1:0-21400 GCF_042882135.1 Streptomyces sp. NPDC058240 | reverse complement strand
AAGACGGTCCCGCACCCGTATCGCCAGGCTCCCCTTCGGGAACGCCGCCCGCGCCACCACCACGGTCTGCTCCGGGATCTCCGGCAGCCCCACCGGCCGCATCGACATCCGTACCGCCTCCACGGCCGCACGACAGAGAAGCGACCTCAGGAACGATCAACACGGACCCGACCTCACCCCCGCAGCGAATTGCGCAGCAGAGTCAACAGGCCCACTCAAAGCCCGGTTCGCGGCGACGACCTGGGGCCAGCACATGAGCATCCTGTCCTTGTTCTACCGGTGGGCCATCGACGAGGGGCACGCGACGGCCGAGCCGTTCACCTACCGGGCCGCGCGGGCCCTGTTCGCCGGGACCGGCCGGGAGGTGAAGGTGAACCTGGCGGTCCGCCGCACGCCGAAGCCGCACGTGACCGTCAAGTACCTGGAGCCGGACTTCACCGAGCTGTTCCGCAAGGGCCTGCGGGGACTGGCCCCCGACGGCTCGCAGGACACCGGCTTCCACGGCCGGGAGATGACCCGCAATGCGGCCGTCGGGGACCTCGCCCTGGCCACCGGGCTGCGGCTGCAGGAGTTCACCTACCTGCTGCCATGGGAGATCCCCGCGCTGCCGCCCGAGCCGACCGCGGTGCCGATCCCGTTCCCGGTGCCGGCCGGGATCACCAAGGGCAAGAAGTTCCGCACCACCTGGGTCTCCTACGAGGCCCTCGCCACGGTGCACGACTACGTGGAGCTGGACCGGGCCGCCACCGCAGAGGGCACACGGTGGCGGCCGCCGCGACGGTGGGGCGAGCCGTTGATGGTGACCGAGCCCGACGAGAGGGGCGGGCTGATCAACGGCGTCCGGCGGCCCTGGGCATCACTGATCCCGGCCGAACGCCGCAGGCTGGTCGCCCCGGAGGGCGGTTCGTGCCTGCTGGCGGTGAAGAACGGTGGCGGCCCGTTCACCGCGTGGGCAACGGTCTTCGAGCGGACCTCGGACCGGATCCGGGCCAGGTTCGAACCGCGATTCCCGCACGTCTGGCCCCATCGATGTCGCCACACCTTCTCGATGAGGACCCTGGAATACCTGGTCACCGGGCACTACCGGCAGGCCGCGAAACTCGTACGGGACACCGATGCCGACGCCGCCCTGGTCTTCTACCTCAGCAAGGGCGACCCGCTGCTGGTGCTCCGTGATTTGTTAGGACATACCACCGTCCTCACCACGGAAAAGTATCTCAACCCTCGGGAATTGCATCAGGTGGGCGAGAAGCCGCTGGTCGCGTGGTCACGGCGAGAAGTGGAAGGACTCCGCAGCCTCTACGAATTGGCAGCCTGAGCAGGGGTGTTGCCGAGACGATCCCTTCTGATGCATGATCTGCTCTCCAGAAGGGATGGTCTGGAGTGGTGCATCAGCGCAAGGTGGCTCTGGCCGGGTCGGCTCACATAGAGCTCGTCTCCGGCGTGGTCCAGTTGCGTCCGGAGGACGCGATGTTCGACGCGATGCTGCGGGGGTGGCGAGCTCAGCAGAAGTCGCGAGGGCTGAAGAACGAGACGATCGACCCGAGGGAACGGCTGATCCGCAGGTTCCTTGAGTTTGCGAACGAGTACCCGTGGCAGTGGACGCCGGCCCATCTGGACGAATGGTCGGCCTCGCTGACCAGCGAGAAGCATCTAGCGCCGTCCACGATCCGTAGCTACCAGGGCGCTGTTCGGCTGTTCACCGAGCTCCTCATCGACGCCCGATACGGCTGGGGCCCGGCATGCGAAGAAGCCTTCGGCGCCTTCCCGGTGGCGATCTGCCATGAGTGGAACACCCTCCCTCACCTGCAAGATTACGAAGGTGACCCGGAGGCACGGCCGTTTACCAGGGAAGAGCTGCAGCGCTTCCTCGACTACGCGGACGACCAGGTTGTCCGCGCCGTGAAGTCCAAGCGCAAGGGAGCCCTCGCCGCCTACCGGGACGCCACACTTTTCAAGGTCATCTACGGGTGGGGGCTTCGCCGGACCGAGACGTCCAAGCTCGATGTGGTCGACTTCGGACGCAATCCGCAGGCCCGGCAGTTCGGCCGCTACGGCACGCTCAACGTCCGCTTCGGCAAGGCGAAGAAGGGTCAGCCGCCGCGGCGGCGGAACGTGCTGTCGGTGATGGACTGGGCCGTCGAGGCAGTCGCCGACTATCTCGAGAACGTCCGGCCGCGCTTCGGATTCCCGGATCACCCGGCGCTGTGGATCACCGAGCGTGGGGGCCGTCTTCAGCCCGGCTCCATCAACGACCGGTTCGAGGCATACCGCGATGCCCTAAAGCTCTCAAAGGACCTAACTCCCCACTCAATCCGACATTCTTACGTGACGCATCTGACCGAGGACGGGGTCGACCGCCGGTTCATCCAGCAGCAGGTCGGTCATGAGTGCGACAGCTCCCTGGCTATCTACACGCACGTCAGCGACGACTTCATGAACACTTCCCTGCACAAGGCACTGGCTCCGGCGTTCGCCGGGGCCTGACAGGAGGGATCCGGCGATGGCCGCCAAGCTCGACTACCACTGGCATCTGCGCAAGGTCATGGCGGACCGCGGGATGTTCTCCACCACTGACCTAATCCCTCCGCTCGCCGAACGCAGCATCAGCCTGTCGTCGAGCCAGGTCTACCGGCTCGTCGTCGAGCGACCGGAGCGACTGAGTCTGAAGATCCTCATGGCTCTGCTCGACATCCTTGACTGCACGATGGACGACCTCATCGAGCCCATCGCGGCGGCCGGGGCCGTGAAGAAGCCGAAGAAGGCGGCCGTCGGCGGCGGAACGGCATCCAGTTCGGAGGGACTTGGTGGTCTGCGGCCAAAGCGGGCCCGGATCAGGGGTGTTGACCGGTCATGACCCCCGCTGTCCATCTCGACCGCGCCGTCGCGGACCCGATCGGTCTGATCACCGACCTCGTCGCCGACGTCGAGAAGGAACTCGGCGCTGAGACCGTCCGGACTGTGGTCGCCGCGGTCGCGGGCGGCCGCGCGAAGTCACGGCGCCTGGCGGAAGCCCTGGCGATGCGGCCCGCCGTCCTGACCGACGGCCGGTCCCCGGCACCCCGGGCCATCGGCGATCTACTCATCGAGCTCCGCAAGGCCGGCGCCTCGGCGATCTCGCCGCCGGTCTGTGTCGAGTGCGGCAAGAAACTGCGAACCCTCCAGCGGCAGGGCCAGGACTGGTACTGCTCGGTCTGCGGACAGGAGACCACCGAGTGCACCGCCTGCGGCAACGTTCGACGCGTCGGCTTCCGGGACCGCAAGGGCCTGCCGCGTTGCAAGATGTGTCCCGACCACGACGACCGCGATCCCGTCACGGTCGTCCACGAACTGATCACCGCGATCGCCCCGGACGCCGACCGCGACGTGATCGCCGAAGCCCTCCGTCGCACGGCACCCCAGCGGGCCGCCTATCGACAGCGGCTGGTCTGGGCCCTGGAGGAGAACCCTCGTCTGCTGACCGGGGAGGGCTATCTGGCGCCGCATCGCGCCATCCTGCGGTTCATCGACTTGCTGCAGGAGGCAGGCGTCGCCGGGATCGTCCGGCCGGCCTGTCCTCGCTGCCACCGGGTGGTCCGCATCGACAAACCGCTCGACGGGCAGCGGGTCTGCCGCAACTGCATCGCCAAGTCCCGCATCGAAGAATGCGTACGCTGTGGTGCCCGGCGCGAACCGGCCATCCGCGACGCCCAGGGACGGCCGCTGTGTCCGAACTGCCTGGTCACCGACCCCGCGAACATCGAGATCTGCATCGGCTGCGGCAGACGTCGACGAGTACAGAACCGCACCGCCGAAGGCCCCCTCTGCCCACCTGTTGCCCCCTGCCGGTCCTGGTCTGCTCAATCTGCGGACGCACCGCGCCTTGCACCCACTCCCGTCTGACTGGCCTGCCCCGCTGCGGCGGCTGCGACAGACGCCCGGCTCACTGCACCGTCTGCGGGCGACTCCGCGGCATCCACTCCGGCACCGCCGACGCCCCCATCTGCGGCCCCTGCACCAAACCGGACGCCGAGCTCTGGCGCCCCTGTCCCACCTGCGGACAAGCTGAACGGCTGCGAGCCTCCGGTCCGTGCCCGCGCTGCACTCTCAAGCAGCGGCTCCACGAGCTCCTCGTCGATGGCACCGGCGCCATACCTCCGAAGCTGCAGCACCTCCACGACGCCCTGGCCAGCACCGAACGGGCCAGCACCGCGATGCGCTGGCTCTCCAAGGGCATCGTCTCCACCGTCCTGTCCGATCTCGGCTCCGGCCGCCGACCCCTCACCCACGAAGCCCTGGACAAGCTCCCGGAAGGCAAGGTCGTCGAACACATCCGCAGCGTCCTCGTGGCCACCGGAGCCCTGCCGAAACGGGACGAGCAGATGGTCCGCCTAGAACGACACGTGAAGGACCTCGTCACCTCCCATGCGACGGCTGAGGGACGGAAAATCCTGCACCGGTACGCGACTTGGCACCTCCTGCGTCGGCTTCGCCGTCGCAGCCGTGGCAAGGAGATCACGCACAGCCAGCTCACGGTCGCCCGGCAACATCTGCGGGCGGCCGTCTATCTCCTGAACTGGCTGGAGGACCAGAACCTGACCCTTGCAACCTGCCGACAGACCGACATCGAACGCTGGATGACCAGCGACGACGTCCGTCTTCGCCTGGAGGCAGGCCACTTCGTGCGCTGGGCCCTCTCCCAGAAGATCGCCCGCGATCTCAGCTTCCCGGCCGTGAGATGGAACGGCCCCTCCCAGGCGATGGACGTCGAGGCCCGCTGGGACACCGCCCGTCGCCTGCTGCACGACGACACCCTCAAGTCGGAAGACCGCCTCGCCGGCCTGCTGTTGCTTCTCTATGCCCAGTGGCCCGCGGCGATCTCCCGGCTCACCGTCGACCACATCGATGAGACGGACGGAGCGGTCCGTATCCGCCTCGGCGCCGTCCCGGTCGAGCTTCCCGCACCCGTCGCTGAACTGGCCCTCCAACAGGTCGAGGTTCGCCGCAGCCATGCCGTCCTCGGCCGGACAGACTCGCCCTGGCTCTTCCCCGGAGGCCAGCCCGGCCGCCCGATCAGTGCCTGGGCCATGGGCGAACGGCTCCGCAGACTCGGCATCAAGCTCGCGGAGACCCGCTCGACCGCGCTGTTCCAGCTCGCCGCCGAGCTGCCCGCCGCGGTCCTCGCCCGGACCCTCGGCATCGACATCACCGTCGCCGTCAAATGGCAGCGGGCCGCCGCCGGAGACTGGGGCGCCTACGCAGCCGAGATCAGCCGCCGAAAGAAGGACTGATGAAAGCTTCCATAGCGATCGCGCAATTTCCCATCACCTGGGACATCGAGCGAAATCTCGCGGCCATCACCTCGCTCCTGGCAAACGTCCAGCCAGACGAGATCGTCGTACTCCCCGAAGGCGCCCTGTCCGGATACGGCACCGACCTCTCAGCCCTCGAACGTCTCCAGCCCCTGGCCCTCGTGCACGCCATGGACTGCCTCGCAGAGCTAGCTCAGCGCAGAGCCATCCACCTGTTCTGCGGCACGTTGCTATTCGAACACGGTGCTTGGAGCAATGCCGCCCTCTACTTCTCCCCGGATGGCACCCGCTGGACTTACCGGAAGATCAACCTGGCGATGAACGAGCGAGGCCGACTCGATGCCGGCTCTGAGCTCGCGACACTCCCGATCCGTCTGGCGAGCGGGCTTGTCACGCTCGGCGTCCAGATTTGCCGGGAGATCCGCTTCCCCGAGCAATGGCAGCATCTGGCCGACTGCGGAGCACAGGCTTTCATCTACCTCACCCATGCGGCCAACCCCTCCGAGCCTGCGGGGGTCTGGCGGAGCCACCTCATCAGCCGCGCAGCCGAGAACCAACGGTTCGTGCTGGCAGCCAACGTGGCGGATCCTCGCCAGCACTGCCCCAGCATGGTCATCTCACCGAGAGGAGAGGTCCTCGCGGAGGTGCCCTCCGGCCAGACCACCGTAATCAGAACCATGATCGACCTCGACGAGTCGGCCAATTGGTACCTCGGCCAGCGCCGACGGGACCTACTGAAGTCGAGCTATCAAGCGCGGACAAACAGATAGCAACTGGACGGTTGGAGAACCCCTGCGGCCAGGCATTCCGAGAGTTCCAATACCCGACTCCACCATTACGGCGCCTGGACACCACACGCATCTTCCGAGAGGCATACGAGGGGGCGGGCGCCGCGGCCGGTCTGACCGACGACGCGGGTGCCGAGAGGGAAGCCTCCGCGGAGTTCACCGACGACATCGAGGACGGGGCTGCCTGATGCCGACCATGCTGATCGACCAACCTCTGGGAATCACCTGCGTGTTCAGCGATGGAAGCCGTGCGGCGTTCTCGCTGGACGGCTTGCCGAACCCGTTGCTGGCCCGCCAGCTGGCCACCGGCCTGGTGGATCTGATCCACCCGCACGGCACCGCGGATTCCGCCGGCACCGTCAACCATTACGCCCAGGCGATCCGGGGCATGGTGCGGACCCTGGCCGCACAGGGCTTCACCGGCGGCCTTGACCAGCTCAGACGGGGCAGGCTGGCCGAGTACCTGATGGGATGCTCGGGCGGCCGGGAGGCGTGCACCCGCGCGATGGTCGAGGCGTTCGGTCAGGCCGGCGGCCCGCTGGCGGACGGCGTGCTGGAGCTCGCGGCCGGACGGAACTTCAACGTTCAGCCGAACCACCACGCTCTGCCGCCCTACTCGGAGACCGAGTGGCAGCGGCTGGGCGACCTCTGCCGACGGCTCGTCGAGGAGTCGTACGCGGCCCACCGGCAGGCCCTGACCGCTCTCGCTCACGGACAGCATCCCGCCGAGGGCGGATGGACTCCTCAGAACCTTCGCTGGCTGCTGGCCACCGTCGGACCGGTGAGCATCTCCGAGTTCGGCCGCAACCTCGGCATCTCGGCCGCTCTGGTCCACCGCCGCGGCGGCTTCCATGACGCGACGCAGGCCCTGTTCCCGCACCTGGAAGTGCTCATCGCCTACCGGCTGTTGTTCGGCGTCTACTCCGGCATCGTGCCGGACGGCATCGAGGACCTGGTCACGGAGGACGTCGACTGGGCCGGGGACTCCACGATCCTGCTCTCCTACGTCAAGGGCCGCACCGCCGCCGAGAGCCTGAATCTGCCGCGCAGGGCCGTGCGCCTGCTGGAGCAGTGGCTGGCTCACTCCACACTGCTGCGGAGCTTCGTTCCGCCGGACGAGGGCCGCAAGCTGTGGTTGGGCCTGAGCCGGGCTGGCAGTGACCGCCGGGTGAGGCAGCTCGACCGCGTCGCCATCCAGCGGTGGGTCCAGCGGCACCAGCTGGTCGGGGACGACGGGCAGCCCCTGAAGATCCACCGGTCTCGGATCCGCACCACGCACGAGGCGATGCGGGACAAGAGCACGTGGACCGGCAGCGGCCGGGCAACCATCGACCCGAACCACACCCCCGCCGTCGAAGGCGACCACTATCTGACGGCCGCGACACCCGCCCAGCACCGCGCGGTTGAGGCAGTGATCGAAGACGCCCAGCACGACCTGCTCCGCAGGTCTCATCCACCGACGGTGATCACCGAAGAGGAGGCCGCCGCCTTGGCCGAGGGCTATCCGCAACTGGTAGCGGACCTCGAGCTGGACGACGAGGTGATCGCCGAACTCGTCGGCGGACAGCGGGATGTGTTCACTGCTGCCTGCGGCGATCAGCTGTCCGGACTGCATGGCCCGAAGGGCAAGCCCTGTCCCGCCCGCCCTTGGGTCTGCGTGTTGTGTCCCCTGGCGGTGTTCGCACCACGGCACGCAGTCAGCCTGCTGCGGCTGAAGGCGTTCTTCTCCCGGCAGTGGCAGCAGATGCCCGCTGCCCACTTCATGGCGGTCTTCGGCCCCTATGCCACCCGCATCCAGCAGGTCCTGGACCGCTTCGATCCGGCCGTGGTCACCTCGGCGGCCGCCCACGTCACCGACCGAGATGACGAACTTCCCCTGCGGCCCGAGGAGATGACCGCATGAGCACCGCTCTCGCTCCCGCATTCGACGGACGCTCTGCCGTCTTTGCAGGCGCCGATATCTGCGACGAGGCCGGCCTGACGCTGCCCGGCGATGCCGCTCGCCCCGCGTTCGAGGAGGACATCTGGGACTTCACCCACGTCATCGGGCTGCCGACCCAGCTGAGCCCCTCGCTGAGGCGCTTCGACTTCACCCTGATCACTGACTCGCGTTGGCGACTGGTGGCCAAGGAACTGGTCCTGGCGATGCTGGCACCACGCCATCGGTCGGTCGTCCCATTGCCCCGCGCCTTCCGCAACCCGCTCCACGTCACCAGTTGCCGCGGTCGTCTCGACGAACTCGTCCGATTCTTCAACTGGCTGAGCGAACGGTCGACCAGCAGCCTGCAGCAGATCACCACCCGGGACTGCGAGGCGTACCTGGCTCACCGCCGCTACGTGCTCGACGAGGACGGAGCCGTGATCGGCGAGAACAGCCACGCGACCAGGAGATCCGCCGCCCAGGTCGTCGTCGACCTGGTGAACTACCGCGACCTGTTCACCGCTGACCGCGTCCCCGCCGAACTGCGGCCCTGGGGCGGTGCCACCGCCTCCGCCGTCGCCGAGAGGAGAACAAGACCCAATCGGTCGCGGACGAGATCATGCAGCCGATGCTCGCGGCCGCCCTCTACCTGATGTCCACACTGGGCCCGCGCGCCGTCGACCTGGCCCACAAGATCGGCGAATCCGACCTTCACTCGGCACGACGAGCACAAGGACTCCGGCGCGTCGGCCTCAAGAACCGCGTCCCGGTCCGGGAGCTCAGTGAAATCCTCGCCGAGTACACGCGAACGTGCACAGCCCTGCCCATGCTGGACGACCATTACATCTCGAAGCGGCTCGCCCAGGGCTGGGCCGAGGACGACCCCCTTCTCCCGGTGGCCATGGGCACCCTCGCCCGCCGGGCCGGGCTGAGCCAGTTCTGCCATCCGTGGCTGCCCACCATGAGGCCGGCACTGGAAGACGCCCTTGCACAGGTCGGCGTGGAGAGACCGTTCGGCCGCGATGCCGACCCGGTCCCCGCGGCCGACGGAACAACGTCACTGCCCTGGACCCTGCCGCTGTCCCGGCTCCAGGCCGTCGCCCTGGTCGGCATCGTCCGCACCGCCGCGATCATCACCGCTGCCGCCATCTCCGGCATGCGCGCGAGTGAGCTGATGGAAATGCGCATCGGCTGCCGACAACCGCCCGAAGAGTCCGGCCCGGGCCTGACCCGCTACCGGATCGCCAGCAAGATCGTCAAAGGGCAGCCGCTGGGCGGCACCGACGACGAGTGGGTCGTCATCGAGCCGGTCTATCGAGCGATCGAACTCCTCGAGCAACTGCACGACACCCCGGCAGAAGGAGCCCTGCTGATCGGCAGGTTCTCCTTCAACGTCCGCTTCAAATGGTTCAAGAACTGGGTCAACTCCGAGGCCGGCCGACGACTTGGCCTGGCGCCGATCCCCGAGGGCCCCGTCAATTTGCGGATGCTGCGGCGCACTTTGTCCCTGGAAATGGCCTACCGGCCCGGCGGCGTCCTGGCCACCAAGATCCACATGAAACATATCGCCGTGGCCACAACGCAAGGCTATGCCTCGCGCCCCGGCGGGGCCCAGGCCGAGCTGTTGGCCGAGGTCAACAAGCATGAGAGCGAGCGCAATCTGCAACTGGTACTGGAGGAGTTCCGAAACTACCAGGAGGGCGTTCTGCCCGCTGGTCCCGGCGCCCGCAGCCTCACCGAGTTCTTCGCCGGCATCGACGCCCAGCTCGATGCGGCCTCGGCCGCGGCCCCGAAAACCCAGCGCAACGACCGCGACGTCCTCAACCTCCTGACCAAACGCGCCAAGGTCCTGCACCTCGGACCGGCGAACTACTGCTGGTTCACCGACCCTTCCCGGGCACTCTGCCTCAAACTCGCGGGCACCCCCACCGCGGACCGTCCGCTGATCGGGATGTGTGACTCCGCCCGCTGCCCGCAGGCCACCCACCACCCCGGTCACCGGCCCGTCTGGGCCGAGCACGCCGACAGAACAAAGATCTTCATCGGCCAACTCGGCACCACCCGCAAGACCGAACGCACCCGACTCCAGGCTGACTACGACCGGGCCCTCCGGGTCGTCGCCGAGATCGACGCTGCCAGTGCCGCCATGGACAAGGAGTCCTCATGAGAATCTCCGCAGCCCAGCGCACCGAGAACGAGAACCGCATCCGGGCCGCCATGGACCGGCTCCTGCGCGGAGAGATCCCGCCCGGCGGAAAATGCGACATCAAGACCCTCGCCCGCGAAGCGGGCGTCGACCGCACAGCGTTCTACGGCACCCGCCCCTACGCTCACCTCCGCACCGAGTTCGAGCGACGACTTCACGCCCTGCAGCAGGCCGGAGACATTCCCGACCCCCGCGAAGCCCAGATCACCCGTCTCAAGGCGGAGAACGCCAAGCTCAGGGAACGGCTGACCCAGTCGGAGCAGACGATCATCAAGCTCACGGACTTCCGCACCCAGGCCCTGGACCGGCTCGCCGCACAGCACGAGGAGATCGTCCGGCTACGCCAGGCCGCCGCCGGAACAAGCCGAGTCAGCCGCCTCCCAGCACCGCGAACCACCGTGATCGGGACCTGCAGTTGAGGCGGGCGCGGCCAGTGGTTCCGTCAGCCGCTGTTGCGAAAGACGAGCAGATAGCGCCAGAAGAGGAGCCTGCGGATGCTGCATCCAGGCAGCAGGACCGCGGCCTCCCGACGGATCTGCAGCAGGGGAACGGTCGGCTGCTTCACCGGCGCTTTCACTCGTTCTCGACCAGTCGCAGCGACGCCCGGGCGAAGCTTGTCCTTCAAGGCGACGATCAGCCTGGCGCCGGCGTTGACGGGCACGGCCGCCAGGCTCCAAGCCCAGTCGAGCCGGGTCTTCTCCGGATAGCAGCCCAAGATCACGAGGACGCCGCCGGGCGCGAGTGCGTCACGCAGTGCGGCGACGGTGTCGAACGGCATGTGATGGATGCTGGCGAGGCACGAGATGAAGTCGTAGTGCGCCTTGGGCAGTTCGATTTCGGTGACGTTCGCGTGCTGGAAGCGTGGGCTCCGGTCACCGGCTATCCGTCCCGACAGCGCGCGGGCCTCCGCGATGGCCTCCTCCGACGGGTCGATCGCATCGACCTCTATGCCCAGGTGAGCGAGCCGACGAGCGAACCGGCCGGTCCCACAGCCGACGTCCAGGGCCGCACCGCAATTCCGCGGCACCTGGCGCAACAGCAGACGGTGATAGTGGTCGTTGTGATCAAAGGGCATGGTCCGACCCTGCCACACCGGACGCGCACGGCCCGGCGCTTCCACCATCAAGACACCGGCAGTGAGCTGCGTCACACCGACAGGGCTGGAATACAACACGCGCCGCTGTCACCGTCGCGAACGGGGATCGGTCTCCGGTTCTCCCTGGACGGCCTGCGGATCCAGGGCGCCTGGTGGTACCCCGATCCCGGCCAGGTGGACATGTTCCGCAAAGCCGTGGCCTCCGAGGGGAGCGGCCGCGAACTGTCCGCCATCGTCGAGGACGTGCGGAAGAAGGGCTACGACATCTCCGGGGACGTGATGAAACGCCCCCCGCGTGGCTATCCGGCGGACCACTCCCGTACGAACCTGCTGCGCCATCGTTCGCTGATCGCAGCCCGTCCGCTCGGCTGCGAGGAGTGGCTGCACACCCCCGAGGCGGTCGACCGGGTCCTCTCGGCCGCCGCCGACCTGGATGCCCTGCTGATGTGGCTGGTCTGCCACGTGAAGCGCGCCGCCTGACATCACGAGGGCACCGCGCGGCACGGGAGGAACCACACCCGTGCCGCCGTCAGCGAGGCGGCGGGGCGAGAGGCCGAGAGTTCTCGAAGTGTCTGGGCTCCCTCGCCCGCATGTGCTCGCAGAGGTGTGCCTGGGCGGGGAAGTCCACCCCCGTCGCAGCGGTGACCGCGGGGAAGAACGCGCGGGCGAGCTCTGATTGTGGCGTGGTGGTCCAGCGGTACCCGTCACAGTCGCGCAGGGCCAGGCGCACCATGCGGGAGCCGTACCCGTGGCGTTGCCACGGGCCGGTGACCCGGATTTTCGCGATGAGGCCGATACGGCACTCGTCGCAGACTTGCCAGGTCAGGCGGGCGAAGTCGTACCCGTCCGGCTGACGGACGTAGATGCTCTGGAACCCTGCAGGCGTTGAGGGCGGCTGGTAGCTCCAGTCCTCCGTGTCCGGGTCCACCACCCATCCCGTCTGGGCAGACAGTGGTGGTGCAGCCGGCGCTGCGGTGTCCCGTCCGTGGAAGGCATCAGTCAGGCGGGACCACAGAGACCGGGGCCGGGTCGTATTCGTCGAATCCACTGGTCAGCCCTTGCCGTAGAGCGGCGGGAGCGCGTGCAGGGCGGCGGGTAGGTCGGTGATGCCTTGCTGGAGGTACCAGGCGCGTGCCCAGCGCAGGACGACGCCGCGCCGCAGACGCCACTGATCGCAGCACTGGGACAGGCCGTCGTCACAGAAGTCCTCCCGGAGCGCGCCGAGAGTCTTGTCCTCGTCGGAGAGGAAGGAGATTCCGCACTCGTACGGGTTGCCGAGGCCGAGGGCGTTGGCAAGGATCACGGCGGCCGCGTTGCTGGTGCCGGTGCCGTTGTAGCTCCAGCCGAACCCACCGCCCGTGCTGTCGAGGCTGCCCGTGAGCTCGGCATCGAGTACACCTACCGGGTCCAGCAGGCCGGGCAGGATGCCTGGGCGAAGATCCGCGCCCATCAGGGCGGCGCCGCCGCATGAACCTGACGGTCGTCCTGGACCACACCGCTCTGACCGCTCTGTACCGTGCGGATCCCTTCTTCACCGGCCTGCACATCGAAGCCTCGCGCGGCAGCGGCCGCGTCATCATCCCGTCACTGTCGGTCCTTGCTGCGGAGCGGCAGGTCACGGGTGCGGGCTGGCGCGCGGCGTCCCTGCGGTTCGCGGAGAGCGTTCCGTTCACCGCGGCCCACGCGGTGGACTGGAGAGCCGTGCACTGGCCGGTGGCGCACGCGGCTGCGATCGCCTGGCACGCGGTGAAGGCGGGGGAACCGCTCACGGTCCTGTCGCTGGAACCCGAGCTGTACGCGGGTACCGGCATTACTCCGCTGAATCCCGTCTGACCCCCTACCTGGGCGAGGCGCTGCTGGTTCAGTCCAGACGGTCGTATGCGCCCGGCTCCCAATTACAGACAGGCGGTCGGGAAGGCGCCACACCTGGGCGCGGGTGCGGAGGCCACCCGTCACGCCGGCCGGCACCGGTACCTTGGCGCTACTGGGTGAGAAGGGCGCTTACGGTCTTGCCGCCGGCCGGCGGGTCACCGCGGTGGCGCGGGCGAGGCGGTTGACCATGGGCCAGCCAAAGCCTCCAGTGCCACCGTTCAGGTCGGGGGTGCGCATGCGCGGGGCCTGCGGACTGCGGTCATGTACGGCGACCTCGATGCTGTTCGGGTGCGCGGTCAGATCCAGGGTGCAGGTGCCGCCGCCGTGGCGCAGGGCATTGGTGACGAGCTCCGAGACGACCAGGACCACGGTGTCGGCAGCCTCGGCTGCGATCGCCGGCTGTACGAGACCTTCGAGGAAATCCCGGGTGCTCTCGCGTGCGCCGGCGACGGATGTCGCAGAGCGGACGGTTGCGACGTTGACGCTCATCGTGTCCATCAGGTCACCCTGGTCTCTGGATCGTCAATGCCCGGTCCTGTCTGCCCTGGCGCTTCTGCCCCGGCCTGCGGCGAGTTAGCCGCACGAAGCCCCGGCTGTGGAGCGTGTCCGGCCGATCATCCACGTAGTCAGACGGGGAGGCTGCGGTGTTCGCGGCGTCGAGGCTGGCGTAACGGCGCTGGTCGGAGCGGGTGTCCCTGGCTGGAGTGGGGCCGCCGCGTGCCCCTTCAGCGGTCGAGGTCGACTATCTCTCTGCCTGGCGCACGGAAATCTATGTCAGCTGGAGTAGACATTGGGTGGTGGTGTGGTTATGGTTTCTCTCGTAGCCGAGATCGAGCAAGGCCCGGCAGAGACGAACTGCCGGGCAGCAGTACACGCAGTTGCAGTTCGCAGGACGGTGCGGTGGTGGAGTTCCGAAGCCAGGGTTGTTGCAGGACGGCGACGGGACTGACGACCGGACCGGGTGGCCCGTAGTGATCAGGGGCCACCATGAGCAGTACCGCAGTTCACGCAGTAGCAGTTCGGTAAGTGCAGTTTGCAGTACCAGCAGTGAGGTTGTCAGTGGTTCCTCGGTAAAGGCGTCGGCTGCGGGCGCGCGTGCCGGGAGGTTCGGCAGTGGGGTTCTAAGCCAGAGCAGATGCAGGACGGGCGACGGGGCTGGCTGCCGAAGAGTGGCGCTGTTTGCGGCCACCAGCAGTTCGCAGTACCAGCAGTACGCAGTTCCCGTTTGGTAAGTAGTTCATCCAGAGGGAAGAACGGAGGAGTTGAGCGCCATCAGGATCGCCCGGGCGGAAACCTTGAGCCCGGGTACCGCAGGACATCGATAGTGAGGTGGTCTCCGGTCAAGCAACCGCGATCCCCGCACCCCCGACAGTGTTCAGGTCGGGTCTGCGGAAACAGAAGGCCGGCGCAGTACCAGGGTCGGCAGATGGTGTAGCAGTTCCTTCGGGGCCCTGGTGCCACATGGCACCAGGGCCCCTCCACGTGTTCCACAGAGAGGTGCAATGACAGCAGACGACTCGTTTGGCCGTCTCGATGACGACGACTACCCCGCCTACACCATGGGCCGGGCCGCCGAGATGCTCGGCACCACCCAGGGCTTCCTTCGCGCCATCGGCGAGGCCCGCCTGATCACCCCGCTCCGCTCCGGGGGCGGCCACCGCCGCTACTCCCGCTACCAGCTGCGCATCGCCGCCCGCGCCCGGGAACTCGTCGACCAGGGCACCGCCATCGAGGCCGCCTGCCGCATCGTCATCCTCGAAGACCAGCTCGAAGAAGCCCAGCGCATCAACGCCGAATACCGCCGCGCCGCCGAATGAGAGAACCCAACGACCGCGGACTGAGGTGGTGGTGCCCGCCGGGTACCGGCGGGTCCCGCACACACATGTCGGGGGTGTGGCGCATGGCTCGTTTCCTCTGGTGACAGGGTGTGGGGACGTGTAGCGTCTGCGTAAGCTTTCATGGTTCGGAAGTTCCCCTTCGCCCACGTCTTCGGCGTGGGCGTTTTGCTGTGCTGTGCCGCAGGAACCAGGGCGATCACCTCCGCCTTCCGCGCGTTGTGGGAGGCGTTCACCGGCTGGAAGGCATGAGAGATGGCTACGGGAACTGTGAAGTGGTTCAACGCGGAGAAGGGCTTCGGCTTCATCGCCCAGGACGGCAGCGGCCCGGACGTGTTCGCCCACTACTCCGCGATCAACTCCTCGGGCTTCCGTGAGCTCCAGGAAGGCCAGGCCGTGACGTTCGACGTCGCCCAGGGCCAGAAGGGCCCCCAGGCCGAGAACATCAACCCCGCCTGACTTTCCCGCCCGCGCTTGGAGCGTACGGCTACCCCCGGGCGGGCCCTGCTGTCCGACTGGTTCACCCGAACAGCGGGCGTCGGCCTTCAGGCGACGGTGGCGGGATCTGGGGCGCACGTGATCAGGGCCGCGCAGCAACAGCTGCGCGGCCCTGATCTGTGTCGAGACCGGCGTACGGGCCGATGGGGCCGACGTCGGGCAGGACGGGTGCCACCGGAGTAGTTGTGCCCTCCGAGCCGTGAACAGCGACCGCTCTTCCTGAAATGCTGCGCTCCGGGTGGATCAATATCTATGACCGCGAGGTGAGGGTTTAACGCGCCATGCGGGGAGTGTTTTTACCGCAACGAACAGAGTGGAATTATTTAACGTACACAGGCCGCTACCGCATGCTACTGTCGATCTCAGTTGCAGTCTTGGTTCCCAAAACTTCAAGCGCCTTCGTCGGTATTTTTCAGCCGCTGGAAGCGTTTTTATATTTCCGGTCATTTTCCGGGCGGGGCATCATCGCGGCGACCCGGTATCCGTGCATTACGGGTCCCGGCGTACTGCCCCAAGGGAGATATGACATGGCGTCTGGCACCATGAAGTGGTTCAACGCAGCCAAGGGTTTCGGCTTCATCGAGCAGGACGGTGGCGGCGCTGACGTGTTCGCCCACTTCTCGAACATCGCCGCCCAGGGCTTTCGTGAGCTGCTCGAAGGCCAAAAGGTCACCTTCGACATCGCGCCGGGCCAGAAGGGCCCGACGGCCGAGACCATCGTTCCCGCCTGACGTTGACGCGCACTTCGTAGCTGGGGCCCGCATCCCTCGGGGTGCGGGCCCCAGCTACGGGCATTTCCCACAGAGGTTTCACCTGTGGGACAACCACCGCCCGCAGACCCTTCTCCAGGGATGCGGCCTCTTCAAAGCTGCACCCGTCAGTCCTGGATTTCACGTCCGCATGACGTCACCTATTTCATTGCCTGCACCCGCACCGGATTCACTGCAGGTCAGATTCACTTTCGCATTCCATTCGGCCCGTTCTCGTGATTCCCCGCGCTGCTCTTCCGCTGCGGGAATTCCTTGATACGTGCCGTATCAAGGAAGGTTCTGAATGAACCCCACACGTACGAACGACCGCTCCTCCCGCACCCGCAGCCGTACCGGCGGCCCCGCTTTCGGCTCCGGCTCCGGTTCGGGCCGGGGCAGCCGCTTCGGCTCGCCCGCCCTGAACCGTTCTGGGGGTCCGAGCCGCTCGGGCGGCCACGGCCGGCGGCCCGCAGCGGTGCAGGGCGAGTTCGCCCTGCCGAAGACGATCACTCCCGCGCTGCCCGCCGTCGAGGCGTTCGCCGACCTCGACATGCCCGAGCGGCTGCTGGCCACGCTGACCGCGCAAGGCGTGAGCGTCCCGTTCCCGATCCAGGGCGCGACCCTGCCCAACACCCTCACGGGCCGCGACGTCCTCGGTCGCGGGCGCACCGGCTCCGGCAAGACCCTCGCCTTCGGCCTGGCCGTGCTGGCCCGCACCGCCGGACAGCGCGCCGAGCCCCGCCAGCCGCTGGCCCTGGTCCTCGTGCCGACGCGTGAGCTGGCGCAGCAGGTGACCGACGCGCTCACCCCCTACGCCCGCTCGGTGAAGCTGCGCCTGGCCACCGTCGTCGGCGGAATGCCGATCGGCAGGCAGGCCAGTGCCCTGCGTGGTGGCGCCGAGGTCGTCGTCGCGACGCCGGGGCGCCTCAAGGACCTCATCGACCGCGGTGACTGCCGGCTGAACCAGGTCACGATCACCGTCCTGGACGAGGCCGACCAGATGGCCGACATGGGCTTCATGCCCCAGGTCACCGCGCTCCTGGACCAGGTCCGCCCCGAGGGCCAGCGGATGCTGTTCTCCGCCACCCTCGACCGCAACGTCGACCTCCTGGTCCGCCGCTACCTCACCGACCCGGTCGTCCACTCCGTCGACCCGTCCGCAGGTGCGGTCACCACGATGGAGCATCACGTGCTGCACGTCCACGGCGCCGACAAGCACCGGACGACGACGGAGATCGCGGCGCGCGAGGGCCGGGTGATCATGTTTCTGGACACCAAGCACGCCGTCGACCGGCTGACGCAGGACCTGCTGAACAGCGGTGTCCGGGCCGCAGCCCTGCATGGTGGGAAGTCGCAGCCGCAGCGCACCCGGACCCTGGCCCAGTTCAAGACCGGGCACGTCACCGTGCTCGTCGCGACGAACGTCGCGGCGCGCGGCATCCATGTCGACAACCTCGACCTCGTTGTCAACGTCGACCCGCCGACCGACCACAAGGACTACCTCCACCGCGGCGGCCGTACCGCGCGGGCCGGCGAGTCCGGCAGCGTCGTCACCCTGGTCACCCCCAACCAGCGCCGCGACATGACCCGCCTCATGTCGGCCGCCGGCATCGTGCCCCGGACCACCCAGGTCCGCTCCGGCGAGGAGGCACTCAGCCGGATCACCGGCGCCCAGACCCCCTCCGGTATCCCCGTGACGATCACCGCGCCGGCGGCCGAGCGGCGTAAGCGCGGCACGGCCTCCCGCGGTCGACGCAGCCCCGCTTCGGCTGCCCGGCGCGTGATCGTGCGGCAGTCCTCCTTTGATGCGGCGGCCTAGAACCTTCGTGATCAGGAAGCTGACCCATCTCTGCAGGAGGCACGTTTTGACGCTGGTTCAGATGCAGCCCCGCTCGACGAGTGCCACCCCCGTGCACAGGACGGTGGCCGACGCCATGGACACGGCCGGACCACAGGTCTGTGACGACATGACCGTCGAGGTGGCCCTGTCCGTCATGGCCAGTGCCCGCGCCGGGCACCTGCTCGTCTGCGACAACGACGGCCTGTGCACCGGACTGGTCACCCAGGCCCAGCTCGCCGCGGTCCGTGACAGCTCCGCGTACACGGACCGGGTCCAGCTGCGCGACATCCGCGGCGACCGTGGGCCGTTCACCTCGCCCGTGACCACGATGGCCGAAGCCGAGCACGCGATGCGCTACCGCCGGCTCGATGCCCTGCCTGTCGTCGACGAACAAGGCAGCGCTCTGGGCGTCCTCGCCCTTGCCCGCTGAACCGCCTCACCGCGGCAGAACCATCCCCTTCATTTTTCTCCTGTGAGGCATCATGCGCTGTGTCATTGCCCGTTTCCCGTTCGACCTCACCAGGAGCGGCGTCCTGGAATCCATGAAGGGCGTCAAGCCCGAGCAGGTCATCGGCGAGTCCGTGATCATCGGCCGCCGCACCTACCCCGTCAAGCAGGTCGGGCAGGTCATCACAGGTCAGGACCGCCGCGATTTCAGCGCCGACGAAGTCCTCCGGGCCATGACCCAGCTCGGCTTCACCTGCCCCGGCCTTCCCCAGACCACCGCGCCCACGCGCGTCCTCAGCCCGTTCCAACAGGCTTCCGCGATGCTCGGCGCCCCTGCGGCCGTCTGACCGACGGGCAGGCGCGAGCCGCCACCAGAACAGTGGTGAGGGTCCGACCGGGATGCGCCGGTCGGACCCTCACCGCGTACCGACGGGATTCTCAGCGCGCAGGGGCGGGGTCAGTGATCGGAGTAGCTGAAGTCGCCCATAGTCCAGGCACTGACGTCCTCGATCGCCACGCGGTACATCCCGCCCGTCTCCGGGATCCCCACCGTGCCCTGCAGAATCCGCGCCACATGGAAATGCAGATGCGTGGGCGGCCCCTCCTCGCGCGTCGTAGCGGTGAAGACGGCGGAGAAATCGCTCAGGAGGGCCGAGTCCGCCAGGACCTCCGACACCCGCTGCCTCCAGACGGCTTCGCGAGCCAGCCGACCCGTGATGACTGCACCACCGGTGACCACGGTCAGAGACATCTGATTGCTGTGCCCGGACTCCACCAGGGTGGCGACGTCAACGAGCAGTTCGTCAGGCTTCGACATGAGAGACGATTCTAATCACCGGCCATCCGGTCGGCTTGAGCAGTGGTGCGACATGGAAAATGCAAGATCGAACTGCGCAGACGAGGACGCCGCGGACCGCTGCGTTCCTTCTTCGCCCGGCTAGTACTCCAGCAGGATTTTGCAGTCTGACCTGCGAGTTCCGCTGGGCGGCTGGAGTGTAGCGGGCTGTGGAGTGGTCAGGGGCGGCTTCACGGTGGCCGCCCCTCGATCGTGCGACAATGCCGCACGCAATGACAGCGGGTGGGAAAGCTTCCCACGTGATCACCGAGCATGTTGCCGAGCAGTGGGACCTTGAACTGGACGACCTCTTCGTGACCATCGGTCATCGCTTCAGCCGTGTGGAACTTCGCCGCCGCATGCGTGACTACGTGCGCGGGCTGCTCGCCCCGGTGGCCCGGAAGAACAGCTGGCAGCTGGCTGAGCAGGCAGGCCACGCCACCCCCGACGGTCTGCAGCATCTGCTTGCCGGCGCGAAGTGGGAGCCCGACGACATCCGCGATGAACTGCAGGAATACGTCGCCCACAAGCTTGGCGAGGACGACGGAGTCCTCATCATCGACGACACCGGGTTCATCAAGAAGGGCACCACCTCCGCCGGGGTCCAGCGCCAATACTCCGGGACCGCAGGTCGCACCGAGAACTGCCAGATCGGCGTCTTCGCCGCCTATGCCACCGCCCGCGGCCGGGCCTTGGTCGACCGCGAGCTGTATGTCCCCAAGTCCTGGGCCGAGGACCGCGAACGCTGTCGCGCAGCCAAGGTCCCCGACGATCGGGAGTTCGCCACCAAGGGCGATCTGGCCCGGTACATGGTGCTGCGCGCCCTCGGCTCGCCGCTGCCCATCACCTGGGTCACCGCGGATTCCGCCTGCGGACAGGAGAGCCGCTTCCGCCGGCTGCTGGAGCAGTCGGGCGTCGGCTACGTGCTGGCCGTGCCCAAGTCCCAGTTCACCGTGGGTTGTCCCCGCATCGAGGGCCTGTTCGCGCAGGCCCCGGACGAGGCGTGGGAGAAGATCTCATGCGGCAACGGCGCGAAGGGACCGCGCGTCTACCACTGGGCGGCGGTGCGACTGCCGGCCGTCGCCGAGTTCGACTACCAGGGCGAGGTCCCTCACCGGATGCGGTGGGCGCTGGCCCGTCGCAGCATCCGCAAGCCCGACGAGATCGCCTACTACCTCGCCTACGCCTCTTTGGAGACCACCGCCCAGGAACTGGTGCGAATCGCCGGGACGCGGTGGGCGATCGAGGAGTGTTTCCAGGCCGCGAAGAACGAGTGTGGCCTGGACCAGTACGAAGTCCGCCGTTACCCGGGTTGGTACCGGCACATCACCCTGGCGATGCTCGCGCACGCCTTCCTGGCAGCCACGGCACACCAGGCCCGGGAAAAGGGGGCAGAACGGGTGAGGCAGTCGGGACCATCGAGCTCACAGTGGCGGAGATTCGGCGACTCCTGGCAGCTTGTCGGCCCCGGCCCCCGCACCTGCACGGACGTCGAGGCCGACACCACGCGGTGAGCTGGTCGAAATGGAGCCGACGACGCCAGGCAGTCGCCCGCCACTGTCATTACGTGCGGCGTTGTCGCACGATCGAGGGGCGGCCACCGTGAAGCCGCCCCTGACCACTCCACAGCCCGCTACACTCCAGTCCACAGCCCGCTACACTCCAGCCGCCCAGCGAAACTCGCAGGTCAGACTGCCAAATCCTGCTGGAGTACTAGCAGTGGTCACCTGCCATCAAGTTCGGTTGGGTCCGCGCCTGCGAACCACCGGGAAGGGCAGTCCTTGTCGGCGGGCCAGAGACTCTGCTGCGTAATTCGTCAGGCGGAGAGTTGGTAGCTGAGTCGTTCGAGCCTGCTGTGGCGGGCGCGGTCGAGGGGGCCGGTGGTCCAGTGGGCGTCGAGTCGGATCATGTTGAGTGCGGTGGCGGGGAAGGCGTGTTGGAGGCGGACTTTCGGCAGGCCGCGGTAGCGGGCCCGGCGGATGCCGGTGATGTCGAGGGCCTGGTTGATGGTGCCCTCGACGC
>NZ_JBHVWT010000071.1:0-21508 GCF_042882135.1 Streptomyces sp. NPDC058240 | reverse complement strand
CACTGGACCACCGGGCCACTCGACCGCGCCCGCCACAGCAGGCTCGAACGACTCAACTACCAACTCTCCGCCTGAACGAATTGGGCAGCAGGGTCCTCACCCACAACAAAGCACAGGCCGAACGCGCCGCCGGCTGACCCGGTCGCCTCTCTGGTGCGGGATCAGTCCTTGCGTCCCGTCGCGGCGACGGTGACACCGAGGCCGATCATCGTGAGCCCGCCGACTCCTCCGACCAGGGAGAGCCGCTGAGGTGAGCGGGCAAACCAGTCCCGTCCGGTTGCGGCGATCAGTCCCCACAGACTGTCGGAGGCCACTGCGATGATGTTGAAGACCAGCCCGAGCACCAACATCTGAACCACGACGTGCCCTTGAGCGCGGTCGACGAACTGCGGCAGTACGGCGGCGAAGAACACAATGGTCTTGGGGTTGGCCACACCGACGGCGAACCCCTCCCACAACGTGCGCAGGCCACCCTGCGCGGTCTTGTCAGCAGTGAACGCGGCCTGCAGCGAGCCACGTTGCCGCCACGCCTTGACACCCAGATACACCAAATAAGCAGCACCGGCCAGTTTCAGCACCGTGAAGACAAGCACGGAGCGCTCCACGATCGACCCGATCCCGAGAGCCACTGCCACGATGAGCACATAGGCGCCCAACGTGTTCCCCACGACAGTGGTCAGCGCGGCGCGCCGCCCCTGCGCCAACGCCCGCCCAATCACGAACAGCACACTGGGCCCGGGGATCACGATCAGCAGGAATGACATAGCCGCGAAGGCAAGCAAGCGCTCAGCAGACACCATGACGCCCATGTAAGCACGGGCCTGGTTCGCCCTTCATCCCCTTTTCATTGTGCAGGGCCCCAGAGCGCCGAACCGTGGCCCCGCTCTCCGCACGGCGGGTTTACCGCACAACTGTTGAGTGACATCAGTTCTCGGTTCTGGCACAGATCTTGGGGCCATCGACGCCCTGGCCTGACCCGGACGCGCGGAACAGCCCCCTCCCGCCCGAAGACGGAAAGGGGCTGTCGATGTGGTGGCCGTCCGGCGAGCGCCGGGGATGCCGGTCGACCTGGGTGTGGCCGGAAGGGCCTGGAGTGCGTACGTTGCGGGGCGGCAAAGCAACCGCACGGAGCGCGGTGCGGCCCGTATTGGTCGGGCTATTGCGGTCCGCCCGGTGCATGGGAGGAATGCAGGGCCCGGTTGAGTGCGGTCACGGCGGTGCAGTCGAGGAGGAAACGTGTGATGTACGCCTGCTGCTCGACCGTCTCCGCGCACAGGCCGCCCACTCGTTGATCCAGTTCGGGCACTTGGTGACGCCCTTGCAGTAGGCCGTGATGACACCGATCTTCTTGCCCTTGCCCGCGTCGTACTCACCGTCGGCCGTTCGGCGGGCGTACTGCACGATGACCACGATGTTGACCAGATTTCCAGTACGCTCCGCCGACGCGTCGGGCACCGGCCTGGCAACGAGTACGGCACCTTCCGGCCCTCCCGGGCCAACGCTGCGGCGTGAGCCAGCGCAAGCCATACCCCAGCGACCTGTCCGACGCTCGATGGGCCCTGATCGAGCCGACCCTGACGGCATGGAGAAAAGCCCGGCTCGACCGCAGGCCCACCGGCCAGCCGGCCAAATTCGACCTCCGCGACGTGTTCAACGCGATTCTCTACATGAACCGCACCGGAATCCCCTGGAAATACCTCCCGCACGACTTCCCGAACCACGCCACCGTCTACGCCTACTGCGCAGCCTGGCGCGACGAGGGAATCTTCGCCCGGCTCAATTACGACCTGACGGGCACTGGCCCGCGTGAAGGAGGGACGCAAGCCCGAACCCACAGGCTCCGTCATCGACACCCAGAGCGTGAAGACCTCCACTAACGTGCCTGTGACCAGCCAGGGAACGGACGCCGCGAAGAAGACTGTGGGCCGGAAGCGGGGCATCCTCACCGACACGATCGGCCTGATCCTCGTCGTGACCGTCACCACCGCGAGCCTCTCCGAAAACGCCCTGGGAATACGCCTCCTCGACCAGGCCAAGAAGACATACCCGACCATCGCCAAGAGCTGGGTAGACACCGGCTTCAAGAAGGCCGTCGTCGAGCACGGCGCGCAGCTCGGAATCGACGTCGAAGTCGTCAACAGAAATCCCGGAGTTCGCGGCTTTCACGTCGTGAAAAGGCGCTGGGTAGTGGAGCGGAGTATCGGTTGGATCATGATGCACCGACGTCTCGCCCGCGACTACGAGACCCTCACCGCCAGCTCCGAAGCCATGATCCACGTCGCCTCGATCGACAACCTCGCCAAGCGCATAACGGACGAGACCGCGCCAACCCGGCGAGGAACCTACTAGGGCATATGAGGCAATTCACCCACGCTGAACGCCCTCTTAAACCGAGCCGCACCCAAGTTACTTGTGCGGCGGGGGCCCCGTTGTGGAGCGGATCACCAGTTCGGGATCGAAGAAGAGTTCTCCCGTCGGTACTTCGCGGTTGCTGACGAGCGAGAGGACGCTGCGGCCGACTTCGAGGGCGAGCCGGTCGGCCGGCTGTCTCACGGTGGTCAGGGGCGGATCGACAAACTCCGTGATCATGGAGCCGTCGTAGCCCACGACGGAGACATCTCCAGGGACCGAGAATCCCTGTCGGCGGATGCCGCGGATTGCGCCGAGGGCCATGTAGTCGCTGGCGGCGACGATGGCGGTGGCACCGAGCTGTAGCAGGGTATGCGCGGCTGCCTGACCGCCTTCGACGGTGTAGGACTGCCTTATCACCCAGCGTTCAGCGTCCTGGCTGCCCCGTTTGGCCATGGCGTCGAGGAAGCCCTGCACACGCCGGTCGGCCGGGTGGTTGCCGGCTGGCCCAGATGCCATGCCGATGGCGCGGTGACCGAGACGGTGGAGATGGTCCACGGCCAGTTCGGCTGCCAGCGCGTCGTCGGTGGAGAAGACGGGCGCGGGAACGTTGTCGGCGAACCCCCCGTTGACACCGATGTACGGGATACGTCGGGAGCGGAGCATCTCGTAGGTTTCGGTGTCGGCACCCTCCACGGTGTTGGACGAGGACAGGAACACGACGGCCGCGATGCCCTTGTCGATGATCGAGGCGATGAACTCCCGTTCCTGGACCCCTCCAGGAAACGCTGGGCACAACACGGCCTTGAGTCCGTGTGGTGCCAGTGCCGCCTCGATGCGTTCGGCGACGTCGGCGAAGAAGGGGTTGGAGACGTGCTCGGTGATCACCGTGACCAATTGGCCCCCCACGGGCCTTTCGTAGCCGAGTTCTGCCATGGCCTTTTCGACGGCGTCCCTGGTCTTCGTCGCCACTCCTTGACGCCGGTTGATGACCCGACTGACGGTGGCCTCGCTCACACCCGCCCGGGCAGCGATCTCAACGATGCCGACCTTCATTCGTCCCCTTTTCGCTGGCAGGGTCATACAGTTTTCCGGATCAGGGCCAGCCCCATTTTCGGCACTGGCAGGTTGTGCAGGCCGGGGGTGAGTGTGATCCGGGTCCGCTCGATGATACGGCCGGAGGGAGCACGGATCTCGGCCTCCACCTGTGCTCCCTCGTCCTGGACCTCCAGCACCAGCCGGTTTTCGGCAGTCGCGTTGATCAGGACCGTCTCGCGATGGACCGCAGGCTGCACCGGTACGGTCCGGTCGCTGAACACGGACACCACGTTCATCCCGTCCGCTCCGGCCTGTACCAGAGTGTAGAGATCGTCAGGGCGGCCGGGCTCGACCGTTCCGTCGAGCAGTTGGGGGCGCAGGCGGCGCCACTGGGCGAGCCAGAAACGGACCGCTTCGGCGTGGTCCTCGGGAAGTGCGTCGAGGCGCACGGAGACCTGCGGAACGGAGTGAAGTGCCCCGATGAGCTGCCGTGCGGCGGTCGCCGCGGGGGCCCTGGTGTCCCACAGCAAGGGGTCGGAGTGGACGACACCGCCAACGGCGAGAAGCGCGGTGTCGATCGTGCGGACGCGGTTGGCCGTGGAGTCGGCCGGGCAGTCGAAAGATCTGAGCATGTTGCCGAACGCGGCCATGCCCGGACCGACGTAGGGTTGACGCAGTTCCAGTAGCAGATCGGACCGCTCGGCGAGCAACGCGGTGCGCAGTTCGGTGAGCAGGAGTGTGAGTGCCTGCCCGACATCGCCCCTGCCATCGCCTGCGTAGGCCATGGCTTCGTCGAGGAAGTCGACCTTGAGTCCGTCGAGACCGTAGGCGCGCACCAGGCGCACGCACAGGCGGACGACGTGGGAGCGGACTTCGGGGCTGCGGGGGTCGAGGACGTGAGCACCGGGAACCTTGGCGAGGGCCGGGGCGTAGGAAGCCCATTGCTCGTAGCAGTCGGCTCGGGGGCCCAGGAGCAGAGGCGCGACCCAGGCCATGTAGCGCAGTCCGAGTCGGCGTACGAGGGCGACATGAGTGGCGAAGTCGGGGAATTTGTCGGGGTCGGGGAGCCAGTCCCCCACCCCCGCGTATCCGCGGCCGCTGCCGAAACGCTGCCAGCCGTCGTCCAGGATGAGCGTGCCGAAGCCCATGTCCGCGGCGAGTGCGGCCTGCTGCTCGACGGCTGCCGCATCGACCTGCTGGTTGAAGGCGTACCAGGTGCAGTACAGAGGCAGTCGGGCCGCTTCGGGAACTGGCATGGCAGCCGGGGTCTGCTTTTCGTACCAGCCGCGCAGCAGGCGCATGGCCCAGGCAACTGAGGGGCTGTGCGGTACGAAGAGGATGCGGTGCGGTGTGGTGGAAGGCGGCAGTTCGAGGTGGACGACGTGGGTGTCGTTCTCCTCGGACACTCCGAAGCGCAGGGCGACCTCGGGGACGGGGTCGGCTGCGGCGAATGCGAGCAGTGTGGCGCCCGAGTAGTCGTAGAGGCAGCCAGCGGCGAGGCCGTCGATGAGGCTGACCCTGGACCTGCCTTCCCAGTCGGCGACCAGGGTCCGGCTCCAGCCTGCCTTCGGGTGCCAGTAGCCGGCCGTATCGCCAAGCGGGGCGGAGAGCCGGATCTCCACCGGGGAGCCGGGGGCTTCGACATGCAGCACTCTCACGCCGCCGGACACTTCGGACAGTGTCCAGGCGGGGTCGGCGCCCGGGGCCAGGATGGCGATCTCCACGGTGTCGAGCAGTGGCTCGAAGGTGGCGGGCGCCAGTTCCGCAGTGGTGACGGCCTCGGTGGACTGGGTGCTCACGATCACTCCTTGACAGCACCGGCGAGCAGGCCGGAGACGAAGTGGCGTTGAAGGGCCAGGAAGACGATGATCATGGGAATGGCGGCGACAGCCGTTCCGGTGAGGATGGCCCCGTAGTCGGTGTCGTCGACGCCCTGCAGCGAGGCGAGTGCGACGGGAATGGTGAGGGAGGCATCGTCGCGCAGCACGATCAGGGGCCAGATGAAGTCGTTCCACTGGTAGAGGAACAGGAAGATGCCCAGTGCTGCCAGGGCGGGCCTCATTGGCGGCAGGACGACCCGCAGGAACAGACGCAGTTCGCCGCAGCCGTCCATGCGGCCGGAGTCGAGCAGCTCATCGGGCAGCGCAGCCATCGACTGGCGCATGAGAAAGATTCCGAACGGCAGCGCCAGATTGGGCATGATCACGGCCTGATACGTGTTGAGCCAGTGCAGCTCGGCCATCATCTTGAACAGCGGAACCAGTGTGACCTGGGTCGGGATGACCAGCCCCAGCATCAGCATGCCGAAGAGCGCGTCACGGCCCTTGAAGCGGTACTTGGTGAAGGCGTAGCCGGCCAGCGTGCAAACGGCTCCTGCACAGACTGTGTAGATGACCGCGATGAGCAGGGAGTTGAGCACGACCTGCCCGAAGGACGCGGTCTCCTGCAGGCTGGAGAGGTTCTTGCCGAGGTCCCCGCCGGGAAGCAGTGGCGGCGTGGAGTCGAAGATCTCGTCAGTGCTGTGGGTGCTGGCGATGACGAGCCAGTAGAAGGGAAGGAGTACGGCGGCGAGCGCGATGGCCAGCCCCGAGGTCAGCAGGATGCCGCGGCCTGGGCGGTGCAGGCCGGTGCGTGGTGCGCGGGCGGCGCCACGTGCGGGGGTCGTCATGATTTGTCTCCCAGGACCCGGAACTGGATCAGGCCGAGGACTCCGATCAGCACCGCAAGGACGTAGGCGATGGCCGACGCATAGCCGAAGTCGAAGTACGTGAAGGCGTTCTGGTACAGGTACACGCCGATGGTCAGCGTCGCGTTGTCGGGGCCGCCGCGGGTGAGGATGTACGGCTCGTCGAAGATCTGCAGGGTCCCGATGGTGGAGAGCACCGTGGCGAGGAGGATCGCCGGACGCAGTCCCGGAAGCGTCACGTGACGGAAGGACTGCCAGGCTCCGGCCCCGTCGACCGAGGCGGCGTCGTACAGCTCCTTGGGAATGGTCTGCAGACGAGCCAGCAGAATCACCGCGTTGTAACCGGTGTAGTGCCAGGTCAGTGCCAGACCGAGGGAGATCTTTGCCCACAGCGGATCAGTCAGCCACGGCACTTCGCCGATTCCGACGAGCGAGAGCAACCAGTTGACCAGCCCGTACTTCTCGTTGAGCAGGACGGAGAAGACGACACCGTACGCCACGAGGCCGGTGACCATCGGCATGAAGAATCCGAGCCGGAACACCGAACGCGCCCGCAGGAAAGCCGAGTTGAAAGCGACGGCCAGGCCAGTGGCAAGCGCCAGCATGATCGGCACCTGGACCACCAGGATGACTGCCGTATTCTTCAGTGCCGTCCAGAACAGCGGGTCGTCCAGCAGCCGCTTGTAGTTGTCCGCTCCGACGAACGTGTCGACGCCGTCGACCGTCTTGTGGAGGCTGAGAACGAACGACCAGCCGATCGGGTAGAGCTTGAAGGCGGCGAACAGCAGCACGGCGGGCAGGACGAAAGCGTACGGCGCGAGACGGCGGGCGCTCAAGCGCGGTGGTCGGGAGTCGCGCACACCCGCCGATCGCACCGTACGGGTCGGGGAAGTGACAACGCTCATCGGGCGACCTGGCGTCCGGTCTGGGAAGCGAGCTGGTCCGCCGCCGCATGCAGCACCTTGGCCGGGTCGGCGCCCTTGAGCAGCACCTTCGTCTGGGCGTCGGTGACCACCTTGAGCGCTCGGGCATAGTCGGAGGTGTAGTTGAACGCCGGCGAGGGCGCCTTGAGGGCACCGAAGAAAATCTCACCCTTCTTCTGACCGCCGAAGAACTTCGACGGCTCGTGGAAGACCGGATCGTCGTACGCCTTCAACAGGGCCGGGGCGATCCCCTTGCCCCGGTAGATCTTGACCTGCGACTCGGGCCGCGTCAGCGCGAACTCCACGAAGTTCCAGGCCGCGGCCTGGTGCTTGCTGGTACCGGCAACGGCCAGGTGTGTGGAGTTCACGGTGGCGGCGGTGGTCCCGCCGCGGCGTACGGACGGGGGCAGACGCACACCCCACTTGCCCGCCTGGTCGGGGACCGTCTCCTCGATGATGCCGCCGAACCAGGTCGGCCACGGCAGGACCGCCGCCGTTCCCTTCTTGATCGAGCTGATCAGCGCGTTCCAGCCGCCGGAGATGTCGCTGACAAGCCCGGCGTCGTTCATCTTCTTGATGAGCGACATGGCACGCACGGCCTCTGCGGAATCGAGGGTGATGTCGCCGTCGGTGTTGAAATAGAAGCCGCCCTGGAGCTGGAGCAGCAGCTGGAAGAAGTTCGCCGAGTCCTGCTGCGAGGCGGGCTTGTCGATCCCCAGAAGGTACTTGCCCGTCTTCTCCTTGATCTTCTTGCCGGCCTCGATCGCGTCGTCCCAGGTGTCGAGCGCTCCGACATCGACACCGGCTTCCTCGAAGACATCGGCACGGTAGTAGAACCCGGCCGAGTTCGCCTCCCACGGAAGCGCGTTCACCTGTTCGCCCTTGGGCGAGACCGTCTCCCACAGGCCCTTCGCGAAGGCGTCCCGGTACTTGTGGGCTCCCAGCTTGCCGAGATCGGCAAGCTGGCCCGGGAAGCGGTCCACGTATCCGGGCAGGTAGTCGACGCCTATGTGCAGTACGTCCGCGAGGCCCGCCCCTCCGGCTGCCATGCCCGTAGTGATCTTGTCCCAGATCGCCGGGTTCCCGATGTCCTGCACGGTCACCTTGATGTCCGGGTACTTCTTGTTGAACGTCGGAACCAGCGCTCGCAACTCCGCCGCCGGGCCCTGCCAGCTCCACACCGTGATTGAGCCCTTGGTGGCGTCACCAACACCGCCGCCCTGAGCGCCCACGCTGCCGGTGCCGGAGCAGGCGGTCAGGCCGCCGAGGCCCGCACCTGCGGCAAGTACGCCGCCCACTCCAAGAACTCTGCGACGACTCATGTCCATGAGATGACCACCTCTACATGCGGCTCGGGCATCGACCGAACGTCGGGTCGACGGGAGGGAAGTTAGCAACCACCCAACCTCACTTGCAATGATTGATTGAAAACTTTCTGATCGATTCCGCATCGCAAGTCTGCAGGACTATTGCAACCCGTCGAGCGCCGCTGCTAGCTTTCGGCCACTCATTCGAGCCCCGCACTGGAGTACGCCATGAGGCATCGCCGTCCTGCCCGCCTGGCAGTCGTAGCCACACTCGCCACACTCGCCCCGCTCACACCACTGGCCCTGGGCAGTCCGGCCATCGCAGCCACCTCAGCGCTGACCCTCACCAATCTCAGCTTCGAGGACGGCACCACGGGCTGGACGTTCACTTCCGGCACCGGAGTCGCCACCAACGCACCGCACGGTGGCGCAAAGCTCGCGTACCTGGATGCCGGAAGCGGTAACAAGGTGGCGCAGACCATCACGGCGTCCGGTGACGGTACGTACGACTTCTCCGCCTGGATCGCCACCGGCGGCACGGGGGGAAGGTTCGTCGCCCGGGTGAACGGTGCGCAGGCCGGTGCGGTGGATCTGCCCAGCCGGTCCGGCTACGCCCGCTACACGATCAGCCGGGTGTCCCTGAAAAGCGGCGACCAGCTGGAGCTCGCCTTCGAGTCCGGCAGCAGCTGGGTCAACGCCGACGACATCATGGTCTCCCCCGCGGCCCCGGTCGACCCGGTGATCTCGTCCTCCGACCCCAAGATCGTCGAGATGTTCGACTGGTCGAAGCGCAAGGCCAACAGCTGGGTCCAGATGCCCGGCACGACCGGTCCGCTGAACGTCGACGAGGGCAACCGGTCCGGAACCGGCACCGGCACGTACGGCCCGTCCTACTGGGCCGGGTATGCGCATCGCAGCGGCTACTACTCACGCGACATGGCTCACCAGCTCGCCGGCGCCTCCGTCCTCGGGCTGAACGACGCGAACAAGGCCATGCTGCGTGCCTTTGCCGGCTCCGCGACGTCCGAGCACAAGTACTACCCCGTATGGGCCATCAACTTCGACAACAAGACATACCTCTCGATCGACTACCGGAGCCCAACCTCCTTCGTCCGAGAGGTCCCGGCCACGTTCGAGCTGGTGGAGAAAGCCCATCACGCCTACCGCTGGAGTGGCGACAGCGCCTACGTCAACGACAGCACGCTCTGGGACTTCTACAAGCACGCGACCAAGGACTTCGTCGAACTCCACGACGCCAACAAGCCCAACGGTGTCGCCGAAGGCACCGGCAACGGCATCTTCGCCGGCGCCGCCAGCTACAACGAGGTCGGAGAGGAGCACCTGGCCGAGTCCGGGGACTCCATCGGATCCCAGTACCAGGCATACCGAGCGATGTCCGACCTGGCCGCCGCCAAGGGCGACGAAGCCCTGTCCAAGGAGTTCCAGCAGCGGGCCGACAGCCTCAAGGCGTACTTCAACGACACCTGGAGCGGCTCCGGCTCAGGGGCCGACATGGTCCGCGGCTACACCACCGACGGCAAGGCGCTCACCGGCTGGGGCAAGGAGAACAGCTGGTTCATGCCCATGAAACAGATCATGAATCCGGGGGCGCGCGCCGACGCCTACCTGGACTACGTCGACGAGCAGGCGAGCGGCAGCGGCAGGCCGTCCAACGTCGAGGCGATCAGCTACCTGCCGGACACCTTCTTCGCCTACGAGCACAACGACACGGCCTGGAAGTGGATGCAGTACGTCTACGACAAGCGAAACGACCAGCACCCGGCGTCCAGCCAAGGACCCAACGGCGACTATCCCGAAGTCTCCTACACCCTGTTGAGCCAGACCGTCGAGGGCCTCATGGGCGTGCAGCCCAACGCCCCGGGGCGCGCCCTGAGCACCCAGTCCCGCATGCCCGCCGGAATGGGCTGGCTGCAGGTCAAGGACATCAGGATCGGCGATAACACGTTCACCCTGCGTCATGACGGTGCCACCAAGTCGACCCTGACCAACGCCACGGGTTCGGCCCGCTACAAGTGGGAGGCCCGCTTCCCCGGCAGCCACTCGACGATCAAGGTCAACGGCGTCCCCCAAGCAGTCAAGACGAAGACCGTCAACGGAAAGACCTGCACCTACGCAAAGGTGTCCGTCGCACCCGGACAAAAGGTCACTGTGCAAGTCTCGTAACGAGGGAGTGTCATGAATTAACGACCTCGTGCCTGGTTGGGGTGAGGGCGTGTTGAGCTTGTGGTTGGCGTTTTGATCACGCGGGTGTGGTGGGCAGTGCGAGTGCCTTCGTGTGGTGGGTTGCTTGTTGGTCGGTCAGGAGTCCGGCGAAGGCTCGGATGGTGTCGGGCAGGCTGTCTCGTCGGGTGTGGTGCCGGGCGAGGGCTCTCCAGTTCTTGAGGTGGGCGATGCCGTGTTCGACGGGTTTCTGGCTGAGGAGTGGGCGAAGCGGGCGGCCTCGTGGTGTGCCATCAGCCATTGCAGATGTTCGAGGTGTTTGCCGCGGCGTTTGCGTGGTGGGGTGACGACCTGGCCGTAGGTTTGGGCCGCGAGGCCCTGATAGCCGGCGTCGGCAAGGATCTGCAGGTCAATGGTGTCGGCGAGCAGGTCGACGTCACGGGCTTGGGTGATGTCGGCGACGGATCCGGCCCGGACCTCGCCGCAGAACAGTGGTCGTCCGCGCTCATCAGTGACGACGAGGGCTTTCATGGCGTTGATACGGCTCTTGCCGAAGATGAACCGGCTGCGTCCGCCGCGGTGTGCGCCCGGGCGACGGACCCTGATCTCGGTGGCGTCCATCAGCGCGGTCTGACCGGTGGCGCCGAGATGCGTGATCACATCGGCAAGCGTGCGAAGTCGCAGACCGCCCTCGATGCGACAGCCGCGGTCGGCGAGCAGAGGCCGGATCCCGCCGACCGCACGAGTGATGGTCGACCGGTACACCTGAAACCAGCAGGCCAGTACGTCGTGGGTAACGCCGTGCCTCAGATGAACGAGTGTGGCCAGGAGCCGGTCGACGAAGACCAGCTTGTACTTCGCGCCCGCTCCGTCCGCTCGCCGACGTGGTCGGTCGAGCAGCTCGGCATCTCTGCGGGCCTGCCAGACCGGCCCCAACTTCGCCACCAGATCAGCAATCACAGCCGCTGAAAGGCCCGTGACCCGACGCTCCGACATGATCAACCTACGTGCCTGCATCCCACCACGAACGGCCAAACGAGCCGGTAGGGCCAACGTCACCGCTAACCATGCGCGAGGTCGTTGATACCGACCGGCAAATGGATCACTTCAGGCGTCGAGTGGTGGGGCGAGCGTCCCAATGGTACTGGCTCGTCGAACGTCGAATGAGCATACGGAGCGTGATGAGTGTGGCAGCGAGGTAGAAGTAGAAGTCCACTGCCTCGCCGTTCCTCTCGGTGCAGCGCCGTAGCCTGCCGTAGCCGTTCATCCACGAGTGCGTACGCTCCACGACCCAGCGCTCGGCGGCCTGGACCGGGGCGGGCACGCCCTTGCGGGCGATCTCGGCGGTGAAGCCCAACTCAGCCATCAGCACACGGGACTTGGTGCTGTCGTATCCGCCGGGCGCTTGACCAGAGTGAAGGGGTGGCGAAGCGAATATCGGAGATTCAGTTCGTCGCGAGAAACCATTGATCGCTCAATTTCCTTACTCTAAGGTCGCGTTAATCGAATGGCCGTTCCCGGTCGCGAGTGCACCACCAGGAGCCCAGCCGCCCCCGGGCGGCGCGGAACAAGGGAGACCCGTCATGGTCAAGCACTACGTCAAGTACGCCTTCAGCACGCTCACCGCGGCGATGTTCGCCAGCATGGTCTGACGCTCGGCCCCGGCCTGGACCGGGAAGACAACCCGGTCCAGGCGTCAGGAGACCCCTTGTTCGGTACCGCCCTCAGTCAACTCCGCTACGGCATGGCGATTTTGCGCAACCGTCGCATCCGTCCGCAGGACCTGGAACGCATAGCTCGCGACCTCATCGCGACCCTGGCCGAGTTCGGCGAGCCCGGGGCGGACTCGGCTCTGCTCCCCGGTCAGGCGGGGGCCGTCGACCCCGCCGTACGACGGACCGTCACGGAGCGCAGCCTGCGGGCCACGGCACGGGCCGCCGCCCAGCACACGGCCCACTACCGGCGGACCTTCGACGCCCTGGGACTCGACCCGAGCAGTCTCACCCCGGAGACCTGGGACCGCGTACCGGTCACGCCCAAGGAGGCCCTGCGCGGTCTGCCGGCCGCCTTCGTATCCGCCGCCTCCACCCCCGCGCTGATGGCGCTCACCACTGGGACCAGCGGCACCCCCACCGCTGTCTGGTACTCCAGGGCCGAGGTGGAGATCGCGGTTGCCATGAGTACCGTCTCGGCCGTGCTCGGCATGGGCCTACGGCCCCACCACACCATGGCGTACGCGGGCTGCTCCCGGGCGACCCTGCCGCTGCTCAACGTGGAGGAGTCGGTGACCCGGATCGGTGCCTCGTTCGTTCAGATCGGCACCGTGGACCCGGCCGTGGCGCTGGACCAGCTGGCCACTCCGCTCGGCCTGCGTGGCAAAGCCCCGCAGATCACCCATCTGACGGTCTCCGCGTCCTACCTCTCCGCCCTCGTCGAAGAAGCGGAGAGAAACGACTGGCAAGCAAAGGACTTCGGCCTGGAGTCCATCGGCGTCGGCGGTGAAGTGCTCTCCGATCCGCTGAGGGAGCGGGCCGCAGTCGCCCTGGGCGCACGGATCTCCACGGCGTACATGATGACCGAGGCCCTCCCCTCGGGCGGCACACCGTGCACCGAGGGACATCTGCACCACACCACCGAGTTCGGGCACATGGAGATACTCGATCCCGTGACACACGAGCCGACGCCGCCCGGTGCCGTCGGCATCATCGCGCAGACGCCGTACGTCCCCTACCGGGACTGCACCCTGCTGCTGCGCTACGCGACCGGCGACCTGGTCCGGCGTCCCGAGGCCGAGCCCACGTGCGAGCTGGCCCATCTACCCGCGACCTCGCCCATACTCGGCCGCTGGTCAGGTCCGCAGAGCATCGCGATACCGACCCGGTCGGTGCTGAACCTGCTGGAGTCCGAGCCGGACATCCCGCTGCCGGCGCGTTACGCCCTGGTCGACCGGCCCGGGGGCCCTGTCCTCCATGTCCTGGTCCGCCGAACGCCCGCCGCCGCCCTGCTCGGCAGGCTGCAGGAGCGGGCCACAACGGCGGGCCTCGCGCTGGACGGCATCGTGCTCCACGACGATCCGGCCACGCTGCCGCCGACCGGCCCGGTCCGCGCCGATCTGCGCGAGCACACCTTCGAGTCGGTCCGCCCCGCCGTACGCGTCGCGAGGTCGGCATGAGTACTGCCCTCGCCCTCGTGGGCCTCAACTGCGCCGTCGCCGCGATCACGGTGGCAGGTGCCGTCTACTTCGCGCGGGTCCGGATGCCCCGCCCTCCGGTCGGCACGTACGAACTGCCCGACGTCGCCGTGATGGGCGTCGTCGTGGTGGCGGCTCCCCTGGTCTATCTGACAGCGCCCCGGGCCGCGGTGGCCGTCGTCTTCGGCCTGGTCCTCTGCGCGGCGCTCCAGTTCACCCTCGCGCCGCTGATCGGCGGGGGGCGGGCCTGGTCGACTGCAGGGGCGCTGGTGGCCACCACCGCCGGATGCGCGTTCGCGGACCTGCCGGTCGCCGTGACCGCTCTGACCGACGTGCTGCTCGCCATCGCCGTGGTGGGAGTAGCCAACATGTGGGCACAGAGCGGGATGCGCTCCGTCCACGCGGCGTGGTTCGCGGGCATGCTCTGCTGCTACGACCTGGTGGCGACCGGACTCACCTCCGTCATGGACCGGTTCGCCGCCCAGGTCATGGGACTGCCGTTCGCCCCGCTGCTGGCAGTCACCCAGGGCAGACCACCGGTGGCGCTCGGGCTGGGCGACCTGCTGCTCCTCGCGCTCTTCCCGCTGGTGGCGCTCAAGGCCTTCGGACGGGCCGCCGCCCTTCTCGCGGCTGGAGTCGGACTGGCGGTGTCCGCGAGCGTCAGTCTGCTGTTCGGCCTGGGAGTGCTGACGGGCGCCTTCCCGCTCCTGACGGCACTGGGACCGCTGATCGTGTTGCAGCACGTGCTGTGGTCACGGTCCAGGTCCGGCGAGCGGACCACCGCCGAGTGGCGCGCGGGAACACCGCGCGCGGTGGCGGCCGACACCCCCACGGACCCCGACCCGGCGCTGCTCCTGGCCTTGGAACCGACCGGCGTGGACGCGCTGCGGGCGGAGCTGTCTCAGGGTGACTGGCTCGCGGTCGTCGACGGCCGGGCGGTGGGCAGTGGGAAGTCGCCTGGTCAGGCACGCAGGGACGCCCGGCTCCGCGGCTGTGAATCGGTGCCTGTGGTACGCCAGAACTGGTCCGGGCTCGCGGCCGGGGCGACGACCGGCAAGGCCGATGCCGACCAACTCCCGTGAGAGCCCCTCGACGTGTGAACACGACCTCTCGGAGCGAATGCCGCTGCCACACATGGCCGTACCCTCTTCCGGTCCTCGGCTCCGTGTCCGTCATCGGAGTGGGGCCGGTGCTCCTCCCGCGATCCTGCGTCGCCGTCACCGGTGATGACTCCCTCACCCATTTGCCCAGTTGAACCAATGGCATTGCCGGCGACTGCCAGTACGGCCGACTGCCCCCGTGGTGACCGTCGGCGAGGGGGCGATGCCACAGCTCCGGAAGTACATCCGCTGAGCCGGAGTCTCAGCACGGCACCACATATGGCGCCGATGTGCAGTTGGCGCTGAGAATATGGCGCGGTTTTTGAGAACCTACAACACACACGTGTAGGGTCTCGCGGTTCGTGGCACAAGCCGTGCTCGCTTACCAGCGGTTCCTTCGCTGTCTCAGACCGACGGCACGGCCCGTCCGTCTCACGGCCCTGGCATTTCCTCGGCATCTCGGTGGTTCCGCAGGAACTAGGTGTTCTGTCCCGGAAGGTTGTGGACGGGTGATGCAGGTCTCGGCTGAAGCGTCTTGAACGGGTGAGGGCCTCCCGGGTTCGGTGTGGACCGCTCGCGCGTCCGGCATCCGGGGCCGGCTGACCAGAGAGTCCGCCCCGAACCACCAAGTCAGCGCAGCTCAGTGGCCGGCCAGGCGCGTGGGTAGGGCACGCGCAACGCCTCGGCCGTCGTCGGGGTGTGGTCGACGACTGCGTGCAGGCGTCCGTCACGGAGGGCGACCGCGCCGCTGGTGAGCATGGTCGTGACCAGTTCGGCGGTGAGGGACTCGGGAGTCACGTCCAGGAGGCGTGCGGCGTCGGTCAGCCAAGTTCGGGCAAGGAGGTACGGCTCGACCTCGTCGGCCGGGATCCCTTCGCGGATCATCAGGGCGAAGGCGAAGATCCGCCGTGCGCCGTACCAGACTGCTCCGTCGGGATCGTCGACGAGGCGCTGGGCCCGGCGCGGGGCGGCGGCGAAGGCGGTGGCGGGCTCGGTGGGAATCGGGCCGTGGGAGGGCAGGATCATGCGCGGTGCGAGGTCGGCCATCCGCTTCAGGGAGGTGAGCGCGGTGGTGGCGGCGTCGAGGCCGTCAAGGGCGAGGTTGGCCCAGCCGATGTCGTAGTCCGACAGCGCGTCGCCGACGACGAGGAGCCGCTCCTCCGGCTGCCACAGGGCCAGGTGGCCCGGGGTGTGGCCGGGGGTTCTCCTGACTTCCCAGTCGGTGTCCCCGAGGCGGAGGACCTGTTTGTCGTCGAGCGCGAGGTCGACGGTGTACGGGGCCACGGGCTGGTCGAGGTACTCGGCCGCGCAACATCCCGGGTCCCGGCGGGAGATCGCCTCCACCTCCGGTGCCCCGGCCGCGATCGCGGCGCCCTGGGCCTGAAGGAGGGCGTTGCCGCCGACGTGGTCGGAGTGCCGGTGGGTGTTCACGACGAGGGCGACATTCCCGGCCTTGGCGCGGGCCCAGGCGGCGGTCTCCTGCGCGTGCCCGACGAACCCGCTGTCGATCAGGGCTGGTTGCCGTCCTGATAGCAGGAGCGTGTTGGCGTCGGGGAACGGGCGCTGCCACCACGTGACCCAGGTCGGCAACGACGACGTGGCCGGGTGGGGGCTCACTGGGCGGGCCTGTTCGCGCGGATCAGGATCTGCTGGCCGTTGGCGACGAGCTTCCGCTCGCCGTCACCCTGGACGCCGTACACCTCCAGTCGGCACACGGTCAGGGTGCGGCCGGGCTTGAGGACGGTGCCGACCACCTCCTGGTGGTCACCGGCTGCGGGAGCGAGGAGGTTGATCTTGTATTCGCCGGTGAGGACTTCGGAGTCCTCGTCGAACAGGGTAAGTGCGGCATAGCCGCCGGCGGTGTCGGCGATGGCGCTGGTGGCGCCGGCGTGGACGTAGCCGTGCTGCTGGGTCACTTCAAGGGCGGGCCGGAAGGATGATGTGGACGCGGCCGGGGCCGATGTGGGCGAGGCGTGCGCCGAGGTGGGTCATGAGGCCCTGGCGATCGAAGCTGTCCTGGACGCGCTTGCGGACCGCGGGGCTCGCCTGCTCACGCTGTGTCTGGTCTTCCACGTACATGCTCTCCTTCAAGTCCGTGTCGGGCGGGTCCCTCAGCCGGTCAGGCGTTCCACCAGCAGGAAGGCGCCGATGGCGATCATCATGGCACCGCTGATCCGGGTTACGGCCCGGGCGGCCGAGGGACGGGTCGTCAGGACCGTGCGGGCCAGGACGCCGACGGCGAGGTAGACGACGGCGCACGCGGTCAGGTGCACCATGCTGAGCAGCCCGGTCTGCGCGGCGACCGGCCAGCCATCGTCGGCGTGGATGAACTGCGGGAACAGCGAGAAGTACAGCAGCAGCGCCTTCGGGTTCAGGCCGCTGATTCCGAGCCCCTTGAGCATGACCTGCGCGCGGGAGGCGTCCGTCCCCTCTCCGGCTGCTGCCGGTACGGCGGGCTGCCTCAGCACGCCCCAGCCCAGCCACAGCAGGTATCCGGCGCCTGCGACAGTCAGGGCGGTGAGCGCGGCCGGGGAGCTCGCCACGATCACCGCCAGACCCGCGACGGCCACCAGCGCGTAGACCGCGTGTCCTGCGACCAGCCCGATGACGGCGGGGGCGACCGAGCGCCCCCGCAACCCGGCGGAGATCGCGTACGCCCAGTCCGCGCCCGGAGTGAACACCAGCAGCAGGTCCACTACCAGGAAGGCCGCCAGCGTCGTCGTATCCATCGAACGTTCCCTCTCATGATTCTTTCTCTGCGAGGAAGGTTAGGCCGGATTCACCCGAAAATGTTTGCGTATTTACCCCGTGCTCGCGCGATGTGGGGGAGAATTTTCTCCATGGATGCTCTGGACCGGAAGATTCTTACCGAGCTGCAGCTCGATGGCCGTCTGACCGTCACCGAGCTGGCCGCCCGCGTGCAGCTCAGCGTCTCGCCCTGCCACCGCCGCCTGCGAGACCTCGAACGCGAAGGCGCGATCCGCGGCTACCGGGTCGTCGTCGACCCGGCCGCCGTCGACCTGAATTTCGAAGCCCTCGTCTTCGCCACGCTGCGATGGGAGACCCCCGACACCGTCACCGCCTTCGAAGAGGCCGTTGCCGACCTCCCGCACGTCCTCCAGGCCCAGCGCCTCTTTGGCGAGCCGGACTACCTCCTGAGGGTCGCCACCACCGACCTAGCCGCCTTCCAGCAGCTGTACGACCAGCAGCTCGCCCGACTGCCAGGGGTCCAGCGCCTGACCTCCACCCTCGTCATGAAGAACGTCATCGACGACCGCCCCCTGCCCGAGTAGTCGCAAGGAGGGGGTCACGCAGCCACTCCTGCACTCGGAAGGATCACTTCCGCCTGGGGCGGCCGGGATAGGACCCAGCGGGGCGCAACTGTGTGCCGTCCTTCAGAGGTGCGAGACGGATGGTGGCCAGGCTGGTTCTCTCTCGGTCCGCGATGGCCTGCAGGGACTGGTGGTCTTGTTCGTACCAAGTGCGCCACTGACGTACGCGGCTGGCAGTGTCCTGGGGGCGCTTGAACCGCGGCGGGCTCCAGTCGACGGGGTTCTCGGACAGCAGGTAGGCGACGTGAGCGGTCGTGGTGTCCAGGGTGCGCGCGACGCGGGCGATGGAGAAGTCTCCGCCAGGTACGGCCTGGTGAAGCCGGACGGCGCTGACGCTGTCCGGCTCCGGCCCCGGGAGTGCAAGACCGCGCAGAGCGCGGGCGGGGAGCCGCGGCGTCCACTGGACAGGCTCGTCCAGGCCGTGCTCGTCAAGGACGGATTGTGCGGTGCCGTGGAGCAGTTCGGCCTCGGCAGGCAGGATCCCGCCGGCGAAAGCGCTGGTACTGCTGGCGTTCCGCGCCGGTAGCCGGTGCGATGTCCGGGTGCGCCCGATGAGGCGGTGAACCGGTCAGGGTGTGAAAGGTCCAGCGCTGGGCGTGTGAGACACCAGGGGCAGGGTTCGAACGCAGCCGCCGCTGCAGGTCCTGCCAGCTCTGGGGGATGAAGCGGGAGCGGGTGGTGAACAGGGCTCGGCGACGTGCGTAGTCGATGGGGCTGCCATGCGTGTCGAGGTGGTCGGCCAGCAGGATCAGTACGCGCAAGACGTCGGCGCAGTCGTTGCGACGGGTGAGGTCGGCGAGGAGAGTGGACACGTTGTGGCCGCTGACGGTGGTGCCGGTCAGGCGGGTCACGGCGCGGATCGAGGTGGTGTTGCCGGCCAGGAGGCAGGCGATGGAGAGGAGCTCGTCCGCGCGTCGGGCCATGGGACGGCCGCTGGCATGTCGGGGGGAGAGGCGCAGGGACCACTCGGGCCACAGGGCGGCCGGCAGCATGCGGGCCCGGGCGTCCTGGTTGGTCGGGGGGCGGGTGGAGTCGACGGCGGTGCGGTGGCGCAGGCGTGCCACCGGCATCAGCTCTGCTTCCCGGCTGCTGGCAGGGCTGCTTCGAGTACGGGCGAGACAGCTCCGCCGAGCGTGACGACGCTGGTGGGGTGGAGGGGGCGGCCGTTGGCGGCCACCCGGTCCGTCAGCCACTGCATGCGCATCCGGGCATGCTCGCCGACGACCTGTCCGACTACCGCTTCGCCCGCAGCACCGGACACATCGGGTCCCTGATGACGCTGGTCAACCGCGGCTGCCAACGAGCCCAGCGCACCGTCGCGGAGCGTCACCGGGAATTGCTCGACCAGGTCGAGAACGATGCGGCCGCAGAACAGGCCCGCCGCGAACTCGAATACGCCTTCAGCGTGGGAAAGGCGACCGCCCGTCCCCGTCGGGCGCGGGCCGCTGGTCGCCGTCGCAAAGTTCGCCTGGCACAACCGCGAGCGCCTCGGGCTGCTCCGGGTGCGCGAGGACGCGATCGTGCTGCACGCGATGCGGTGGCCCGACGAGATCCGCAGCCACGAGTCCCTCGCGCCCAAGGACGTCTACCTGGACGACGACGAGATCGAGCGTGCCGTCCGGCTCACCGACACCATGGCCATCGACGACATCTCCGGCTTCCGGGACCAGTACCGCGACGCCCTGGAGGAACTGATAGAGGCGAAGTCGGAGGGCACCGAGCTCCCGGAGCCGGCCAAGGGCGAGGAACGGAAGGCAGCCGGGAAGGTCGTCGATCTGATGGCCGCCCTGAACGCCTCCGTCAAGGCGGCCAATGAATCGCGCAGCGAGCACGGCGGCCTGGACGCCACCGTGCACACGATGCAGCCACGCAAGAAGACCACGGCCACGAAGAAGGCCGCCCCGACCAGGAAGACCACCGCGACGAAGACAGCGGCCGCGAAGCGCACGACGAAGAACACCACCACGAAGAAGACCACGGCCGCGAAGAAGCGCAGCGCGTCCTGAGCGGGATGGTCATGGTGGGCTTGCCGCGGATCGATCCGATGCTCGCCACGCCGAGCAGCCTGCCGCCCGTGGCGGTGGAGGACGGGTGGGCGTTCGAGGTCAAACAGGACGGTTCTCCAGATGCTTCAACATGTCTCGTCCCCTCCATGTGGGAGGACTCGTGCGGAGACGCCACGCGCCTGATGATCTTGTTCCCTTCGACCGTTCGCAGCCGCTCGGCGGACAGGCGGACGAAGCGGCTCGGGGATCCAGTACAGCGAGGGCCCGCCGTTCTGACGTCGTCGGCAGAAACTCCCGCCGCCTTGCGAAAAGGCTTCGGTCGCGCGGGCGGGGCGATACTGATCGTGACAGTCGCCCCCGCCGCCGGGCCGGCCTCGGACGCGGGCCCGGTCGGTGGGGACGCACCTTTGTCGATGTCTCCGAGGGGAGCCGTTCATGACCACGGCGAAAGACCTGTTCATCATCACCATGGACCTGAAGCATTCCGTGGGACAGGGCGACCTGTCCCTCGCACTCGCGGGAGCCGAGCTGATCGATCTCATCGGTGCGGGGGCGGTCGCCGTGGACGGCGACCGCATCGTGCCGGGTGGACCGCCGACGCTGGACGATCGGTTCATGGGCGAGGCTGCGGCAGGGCTCACTCGGCAGGCGCCCTACGAGCGGATCGAGGACTGGCTGTGGCGCCGGGGCCGAGACCTCTCGGCCGCGTACCAGGCCGGCCTGGAGGAGAACGGTGAGCTGAAGCCGCAGCGAAGCGGCCGGTTGTCCTTCGGCTCGGAACGCGTGGAACCGGTCGATACGCCCGCGCGCCGCCGTGCAGCCGACCGCTGGAAAGAGAAGGAACCCGTCCTGGCCGCCCTCGCCTCGGTCGTGGGCATCGACGCCGAACGATCCGACGATGAGACCGGCCTTGATGACGAGGCGGTGACGACCGTGGTGGCTGCCGTCCACGACGCGGTGATGGAACTGGAGGCCGTACGCCAGAGGCGGACCATCGAGAACGCGGCCTTCGCCAACCTCTGGCGCGGACCGTGAGCCGAGCCCGCCTTCGGGGGCGCGGTCGAGTCCGACGGCGATGGTGAACGGCCACACGGCCGTCGGGCGGCGCCTACGGCATGTCCGTGGACCAGTTCCGGTCAGGGTCGCGCGGCCTACACCTGGAAACTGGGTGTGCGTCCGGCCCACAGTCTGATCACGGTGTCTCATGAGACACCGCCAAGTCTGGAGAACGACGGGCAGCGGGCCATGGTCTACCTGCCGGGCGGCGGCTCAGCCGACCACGGGAGCGTCCGGGCGTACCGCGGGTCTGTCAAACGAGCGGTGTAACTCAGGTTGTTGGAGTTACTGGCGTGCTGCGGAGAGCCGGCCGTCGAAGGTGATGTCGAAGGCGTTGAGT
>NZ_JBHVWT010000070.1:0-22924 GCF_042882135.1 Streptomyces sp. NPDC058240 | reverse complement strand
CTGTCTGCTACACCCTGAGCACGAACCCGGAACCCGGCCCCACCACACCCTGACACACCACCACCCGGCACATCACCTGACAAGTTGACAACGCCGGGGGTCCTACTGTCCGTCAGGACCGGCTGCCTCAAACGCGAAATCACGCTGGGTGCCCTCCCATCACCACTGCCGGCCGGGCCGCACCCCGCCTCACCCCTTGGGCGCGGCAGTGACGGCAGAGCCCCGCTGTGCGCGGTCGTGGTCGCGGGCGTGCATGCGGCTGGGGGACGGGAAACCGGTGCGTCGGGCGAGCACGGCCGTCAGCACGGAGGCGGCGAGCAGGGCGGATGCTGTCCACGGCAGTGCCCCCGAGCCGACGCCGTCCAGGACGGCGCCGCCGAGCAGGGAGCCGCCGGCCATGCCGATGTTCCAGCCGGTGACCCAGAGGGAGTTGGCGGTGTCGGGATCGAGCGGGGCCGCCTTTACCCCCGCGGTCTGTGTCAGGGTCGGAATGCCGCCGTGCGTCACGCCCCAGAACACCGCACCGAGCACCACGGCCACGGTGCTGTGCCCGACCGCGCCGAATACCGCCAAGCACCCGGCGGACAGGGCCAGCAGGCCGATCGTGGCGACCCGCAGCCGACGGTCGGCGGTGGCTCCGGCGATCCAGACGCCGCCCATGGAACCCAGGCCGAACAGGAACAGCACGGTGCCGGTGCCGACCCCCAACCCTGCCTGTTCCACGAAGGGGGCGATGTAGGTGTAGAGCACGTAGAAACCGAGGACCATCAGGAGCGACGCGATGTTGATGGCGGGGATTCCGGGCGTACGTAGGGTGCGCATCAGCCCCGTGCCGCGGTTCGCCGCCTCGCCGGACAGTTGCGGCAGACGCCACAGTGCAGTGGCGGCCAGGGCCACGGCCAGCACGGTGAGCAGCCCGAAGGTGGCGCGCCAGCCGATGAGTCCGCCGAGCGCGGTGCCTGCCGGGATACCGAGCGACAGCCCGACGGTCATGCCGGCCAGCGCGGTGGCGATCGCCTTGCCGCTGCGCTGCGGGGCCAGCCGCGCGGCGTAGGCCGGGACCATGGCCCACAGCAGGCCGGCGAACACCCCGGAAACGACCCGCGCGGCAAGCGTCAGGGCGAAGCCGGTGGACATCGCCGTCACCACGTTGGTGGCGGCGAAGCCGAGGAGCAGCGCCAGCAGCAGGGTGCGGCGGGGCAGGATCAGGGTCCAGGCGGTCATCGGGATCGCGGTGAGGGCTGCGGCCAGTGCGTAGACGGCGATCAGCAACCCCGCACGTGCCTCGCTCACGCCCAGGTCGGCGCTCATCGCGGGCAGCACTCCGGCCGGCAGAGCCTCGGTGAGGATGGTGACGAACGCGGATCCGGCCAGCACCAGGAGCCCACCCAGGGGCCAACTCGCGGTGGTGGACGGAGGATTCGCGGAACGCGGAGAGTGAGTGTCGGAGGTCATGCCCGGAGGCTAAAACCCTCACGTCTACGTGAGGGTCAAATCCGGGCCCCACCGCCCTGCCCTCACGCCTCTACGGTCGCGCGGGCTGCTTTCCGGGCGGCCCGCAGATAGGCGTCGACGGCGTTGCGGTTGCGGGTCAGGCACCGGATGCGGCTGTCGAGGTGCTCCCGCTCGGCGGCCACCTGGTCGAGCATCTGCGCACAGGGGGCTGGCGGCAACAGATCCGACGGGCCGTCCAGGTACGGCAGGATGTCGCGGATGATCCGGGTGGGCAGCCCGCATTCGATCAGCCCGCGGATCTGCCGCACCACCTCGTCGGCGCCGTCGCAGAAGTCGCGATAGCCGTTACTGCTCCGGGCGGGCCGGATCAGCCCCTCCTCCTCGTAATAACGCAGCGCGCGCACGCTGACGCCGGTCATTCGCGAGAGCTCGCCGATCTTCATGTGCTCCACCTCACATCATCTCCGATTGACCCTCACGCTCACGTGAGGGTTCTACGTTACTGCACCTCAGCCCCCGAAAGGAAAGGTCCACCCACATGTCCGACCCGAGTACGACCGACCGCATCGACCCCCAGATCCACCAGGGCCTGCGGAATCTGCACGCGCTGACCGGACCTGGCGGTCTCATCAACTTCGACATCCCGCGCCAACGCGAGCTGTACGAGGAGATGAACCGGGCAGCCCTCGCGGCGCTGCCGCCCAATGACCGGGTGCTGCACGAAGACCTCGCCGTGCCCGGCCCGGCCGGCGGCCCGGAGGTGAACGTACGGGTCTACCGCCCTGCGGACAGCAAGGACACCGCGCCCCTCCCGGGCATCCTGTACATCCACGGCGGCGGCATGATCACCGGCAGCGTCCTGACCGACCACCGGCAGGTGCTGCCCCTCGTCGAGGCGGTCGACGCGGTCGTCGTCTCCGTCGAATACCGCCTGGCGCCCGAACACCCCGACCCAGCCCCCGTCGAGGACTGCTACTCCGCACTGCTGTGGATGTCCCGCAATGCCTCCGCGCTCGGCATCGACCCCGGCAGGCTGGCCCTCTACGGCGGCAGCGCGGGCGGCGGACTGGCTGCCGGCGTCGCCCTGCTCGCCCGCGACCGCGGGGGCCCTCACCTGGCCTTCCAGATGCTGCCCTACCCGATGCTCGACGACCGCAACACGACACCGTCCAGCCACGAGATCACCGACATCGGCATCTGGGACCGTGCCGCCAACCTCCAGGGCTGGCAGGCCCTCCTGGGCGACAGGCTCGGCACCGACCACGTCAGCCCCTACGCCGCCCCTGCCCGGGCCGATGACCTCAGCGGACTGCCGCCCACGTACCTGGACGTCGGCGACCTCGACCTCTTCCGCGACGAAGACCTCACCTACGCCAACCGGCTCATGCAGGCCGGCGTCCCCGTCGAACTCCACGTCTACCCAGGCGGAATCCACGCCAGCGAACTACTCGCCCCCGACGCCGAGCTCAGCACCCGCATCACCGACTACCGCATGACCGCACTCAACCGGGCCCTCAACCCCTCGCCCGCACCGGGCGGACAGCTGTAACCCAGGTCGGCAAGTCCGCGGTACGGGGCGGCGAGCGACGCCCCGCGCCCGGACAGCATCATCGGCCGGGCTGTCGTCTCGGAACTCGAGTACACCAAGTGGGGGGGGATGGCCTGCTAAAAGGTTTTGTAGCGAATGAGGCGAGGCGGCGGGAAAGGGGGGGAAAGAAAACCGCGGAGGGGGGGGGGAAAAAAACAGCGTCCCCACCCCCTTCACCATGCCCCACTCGAACGATCCCTTCGAAAGGCACAACTGTGGGGACTGCTGCACCCGGGTCGCAGGCCACCCCGGCCGCGGACCATCTTCAGCGCGTCGACGACCGGGGAGGCGCGGTGGTGGTCGGCCATGGCGTAGCCGACCACCTCGCGGGTAGCCAGGTCGAGCCAGCAGGCGAGATAGAGCCAGCCCTCGGCGGTGGGCAGGAAGGTGATGTCCCTACCAGTCTGGTTCCCGGCACACTCGCGTGAAAGTCGCGGCCGATCAGGTCCGGGGCCGGTCGTGCCTTCTTGTCCGGCCGCGTCAGCGAGCGTCGCTTGCGGCGATGGGCGCCCTGGATGCCCCTGTCGCGCATCAGGCGGGCGATGCGCTTGCGGTTCACATACCGTCCCAGCCGTCGTAGTTCGGCGTGGATGCGCGGAACGCCGTAGGTCTTCCGGGAGGCGAGATGGATGACGGTGATCTCGTGGGCCAGGGCCTCCTCGGCCGCCTGACGCAGGGCACGGTTCTTCCCCGCGGCGAGCCAGGCGTAAAAGGAGGAACGGGCCACTTTCAACAGCCGGCACAGGAAAGCGACGCCGTGGGTGGTCTTCTCCGCCTCGATGAACGCGTACACCTCGCTCATCGGTCGCTCTCCTTCGCGAAGAAGACCGCGGCTTTTCGCAGCGCCTCGATTGTCTTGGCCTGCTCTGCGTTCTGCCTGCGCAGCCGCTTGAGCTCCTCCCGTTCCGCCGTGGTCAGCTCGCCGGGCCGCCCCTCGCCGTGATCCGCCTTCGCCTGGCGATACCAGTTGCGTAGGGACTCCCGGCTGCCCCCGAGTTTCCGGGCGATCTCGGTGACCGTGCGACCGTGGAGTCCACGAGCGCGATTGCGTCCCGTCTGAACTCCGCGGTGTACCGCTTCGTGTACTTACTTCCCACCGGGTGCTACTTCCTCTGGAACCTCATGTCCCAGTCTCCAGGTGTCCACGATCAAGGGGAAGCTTCACTCCGGGACGCGACTGGCAGAGCGCGACCCGCATCCGCCTTGGACTCGGCGGGGTAATGCTTCATGACCGCGAGATGTCCGTTCTCAGATCCTCAAGATCCATGTCTCAAGTGTCCAAGATCCAGAGTCAAGGCCCTTTTGCATGTCTCCCTATCCAGACGCGCGTAGGCTGTGTGTGACAACAATGTCACTTACGGTTCACTCTCGCCGGGGGTCTTGTGATGCTGGCACAGACAATCGTTCATGAAGGCAGCAACTTACTCTGGGAGGGCTTCTGCACTGGCCCTCTGGTGCTTTCCCATGAAGAGTTGGGTGATATTTCGGTACGGCTGCTGGGAATCGACCTGGCCGGCACGGAAGTCGCAGCGCGTGAGGAGCTGGTGCCTTTCGGGGCCGTCCGCGGCGAGGTACCAGCAATCGTCCTCGGATCGGCCACGACGCTGAAGAAGTGCTACGAGGCGGATCTGGCGCAGCTCGCCCTGGGCAGGTCACCGGACGACTTCTCGGCCTACAACGAGGCCCGCTCGGTATATCTCGCCGCGCCGGGGGACCTGGTGGTCGGGCGTACGGAGCCATGGCGTCAGGCCTTGGCCGCGTCCGAAGCGGTACCGGTGGAGGTCCCCGAGCTGCGCCACTACTACCTCACCCACGCCCTGCTGACTCTGGCCGTGGCCTCGCCGCCGGACGCCCCCGCCGCACCGCTGGCCCGGCTGGTGCGGCAACTACGGGAGGCGCCGCACACTGTGGTGCGGCTCTTCGCGGTCGACCCGGAGGCGCGGGTGCTGCTGTTGTGGCTGAAGCGCGCAGCGGGGCTGGAGCGGCTGCGGATCGACGCCAACGGACCGGATGTGGCCGAGCGGTGGAACCGCAAGACCACGCTCTACCCCACCGTGGAAGTCGCCGAGGGGACGTCCGGCCCCGCGGCGGACGAGGACCCGTACGACACCCTGGCGGCCGAAGCCGCGCTGACTCCCTTCCACCAGGAATTCGGGGTGCTGCTGCCGCGCCTGCCCGGTTACTCCCTCACCCGGGCGGACGCCGACGAGGCCACCATGCGCCAGCGGGTGCGCACGGCGGCCCGGCTGCTGCGGGAGCGTTACGGCCTGGATCTGGGGTGCTTCAAGCCGGCCGAGGCACTGACTGGCAACAGGATCAGGACAGCGGTGCCGCTGGCAGACATCGACGCGCTCGACATGCTCGCCCGTCAGGCGATGCGGACTGGGGAGGACTACGTGCTGGAGGTGCACACCGACTACCTGCGTCACCGTGTCCCCGGTTACGAGTTCATCCTCGCGCCCTCCGCACATGTGGTGGCCGGCCGCCTCGCGGAAGGCGGAACGGTGCAGATCACACGTGGCAGTGTCTGGGAGGGCAGTGTGTACATCGACGAGGAGACCTGTGACGGGTTCGGTATCGCTCCCACCTGGTTCCGCACTGCCCGGCAAGGCATGGCCACCCTGCTGGGCGCGTTCGAGAGGGATGGCCGGAGTCCGGGGTTCGTCAAGGGCGGTGTGGACTTCGCGATCGCCAGGCTGGGCGGCCGGTTCGGGGCCACACCCGTGGTCGCCATGCAGGACCTGAACCTGTCTTCCAACGGTGCGGAGTACGTACGGGCCTTCCTCGCCCAGGCCCGTCGCGCCCTGGATCCGGACCAGCGGCTCTACGCCGCGACCAAGGTGGTCCGCCCCGCCCCGGACACCGATCTGAAGCGGCTGAAAGACAGCACCGACCATGACGGGCCGCACCGGTGGGTCCGGGCCATCACCTCGGTGCCCGGCCGATGGGGAATGATCGGAGTCGCTGGACCATGTCCGCGCCAGGCCGGGCAGGACGTACTGGAACTGGAGCAACAGCTGCACCGGGCGGGTCTGCTGCGCACCAGCCTGCGTGGCACGCCCGCGTGACACCTCGTTTCCGTGCGTAGCAATCGACCGTCGTTCCCTGCGTAGCAATCGCATCACTGGGGCAGGTGTGGCGTCTGTGAATTGAATTCAGGCCATTCGAGTATATGGCCGGTAAGCGCTCTCTTCGGATGATCCCTGCTTGACGTCCTGTTACGGCCGTTGGCACCCTGCTCCAGGATTATTTCCGACGAGGGGAAACGTGTGAATGAATCCGGGAATCTGAGTAACGTAGGTGAATTAACCGAAGCGTGGCAGTCTTCCAAAATGGGCCCCAGTCCGGTCAAGGGAACGGGGCCCTGCTTGCATGAACTGTTCGAAGCGGTGGTGGCGGAGCATCCGGATCGCCGCGCGGTGACCGCGGAAGACGGCACGCTGACTTACCGGCAGCTCGATGAGAAGTCCGGCCGTGTCGCTGATGCACTCATCGCCGCCGGGGTGAAGCCTGGAAATGTCATCGGCCTCTGCAGTGAACGCCATACAGGGCTACTGGTCGGAATGCTGGGAATCCTGAAATCCGGCGCCGCTTATTTGCCGATCGATCCTGAATACCCGGCGGAGCGAATACGCTGGGCGATATCCGACGCCGCATGCCCCGTGATCGTCGTGTCACCGGGACTCGACGACCGGCTCGGGGACCTGCCGGTACGAACGGTGACCACCGATGTCCGGTCGTCGGGCGGGCCGTCACCGCATGCCCCACGTGGCGCGGACACCGACCTGGCCTACGTCATCCATACATCCGGCTCCACCGGCCGGCCCAAGGGCGTCCAGGTCGAACACCGCTCCGCCGTGCGGCTCTTCGAGGCGACCCGTCCGCAGTTCCGCTTCGGCGAGGACGATGTGTGGACGCTCTTCCACTCCGCCGCTTTCGACTTCTCCGTCTGGGAGATCTGGGGCGCGCTGCTGCACGGAGGCCGGCTGGTGGTCGTCCCGACCGGTACGGCGCGCTCGCCCGCCGCTTTCCACCGATTGCTGAGGGACGAGGGCGTCACCGTCCTCAGTCAGACGCCCGGAGCGTTCCGGCGGCTCAGCGCCGCTGGTGCCGAGGCCCCCGCGCTCACCGCCCTGCACACGGTGGTCCTCGGCGGCGAACGCCTGGATCCCGCCTCGCTGCGCCCCTGGTTCGAGCAGTACGGCGACCTGCATCCGCGAGTGATCAACATGTACGGCATCACCGAGGCGACAGTGCACGCGTCCTACCACCCGGTGCTGCGGGCCGACCTGGACCGCGCAGGACCGAGCCCCATCGGTGTTCCGCTGCCCGGCACGGTCTTCCACATCCGGGACGAGACCGGAAGGATGGTACCCGACGGCACGCCCGGTGAGCTCTACATCGAGGGCCCTTCGGTGGCCCGCGGCTACCTGGGCAGGCCCGAACTGACTTCGGAACGGTTCACCGACAGCACCGTACGGACCTACCGCACCGGTGACCGCGTGGTGCGGTTGGACGACGGCGGCTACGGCTACCTTGGGCGCACCGACGACCAGATCAAACTCCGGGGCTTTCGCGTCGAACCCGGTGAGATCGAGGCTCTGCTGACCCGTCACCCGCTGGTCGAGGCTGCCGTGGTCCGGGCGCACGACTACGGCGCGGACGACGTCCGGCTGGTGGCGTACGTAGCCGTCGCGGCCGTGCCCGAGGACCGCGGTTCACCGGGCCTCGGAGCCGAACTGGCCGCGTTCGCCGCCAGAAAGCTGCCGCAGTACCTACGCCCGTCCGCCTACGTCCCGCTGGCTTCGCTGCCCCTGACCGCCAACGGCAAGGCCGACCTCGCCGCGCTGCCTGCCCCCTCGGTGGAAGCGTACGACGTGGAGGCCGTCGCCGCGGACGGCAAGGAGCCGACCGAGGCCCGCATCGCCGCAGTCTGGCGCGCCGTGCTCGGAGTTGAACAGGTCACTCCCGATGCCGACTTCTTCGACCTCGGCGGCACGTCCCTGAGCCTGCTCCGCATGTTCGAGCGAGTGAACACGGCGTTCGGCACCGACCTGGACATCACCGTACTGATCGACGGCGCAACCATCGCCTCCCTCACCTCCCATATCGACACCGCCAGGAAGAACAGAGGAGACGCATGAGCACGGAAACCGGGCGCTTCAGCCTCAGCGAGGCAGAACTCAAGAACTTCCACACGCGCGGATACGCGGGCCCCTTCACTCTTTACGAACCGGACGAGATCAAGCGGCTGTGGGGGCGCCAGCGCCTCCAACTGCTGGATCGCTCCGACGCCGTCTACCAGGACGACGCGGCCGTCTCCGGTGCCACCAACATCGCCAACTACGACCGTCATCTGGACCAGGACTTCCTGGCCGACCACATCGGTCGTCCCGAGATCGTCGACCGGGTCAGCAGTGTCCTCGGCCCCGACGTGCTCTGCTGGCGCAGCGAGTTCTTCCCCAAGCACCCGGGCGACGAGGGCACCGACTGGCATCAGGCCGACACCTTCGCCAACGCCTCAGGCACCCCGCAGATCCTGTGGCCGGGCGGTTCGGACTTCGGCGGCACCATCACCGTATGGTGCGCGTTCAGCGAGGCGACCGAGGAGATGGGGTGCCTGCAGTTCATCCCGGGCACCCACCGCACGATGTTCTACGACGAGAACAAGCGGATGCACTACGACCCCGACTCGGCCAACGCCGTGGACAAGGCAGGGGTGCGGCGCGGCTTCTTCGGCTACGACTACCGGGAATTGCAGGTCGACCCCGACTGGGAACCCGACGAGTCGAAGGCCATCTCCATGGAGATGAGAGCCGGGCAGTTCATCGTCTTCTGGTCCACTCTCATGCACGCCTCGCACCCGCACCTGGGCAAGACCCAGGACATGCGCATGGGGTTCGCCAGCCGCTACGTCCCCACCTCCGTGCGCGTCTACCCCGACACGGAGGCCATTGAGGAGTACGGCGGCCGAGTGAGCCTGGAACGGTACGGTGCCGTTCTGGTCAGCGGCACGGACCGGGAGGGCCACAACCGGATAGCCACCCGCACCACCCGCGAACACTCGTTCCGGCGACGGGATGTCTGAACCGGACGGCGCCGCCGTCGGCCGCGCCGCGCGGGAAGGCGCCGGCGACGCGCTGCGCGACCTCGCGCGGGCGCTGGCCGACACCGCCTCCCTCATCGGCTCGGTACCCGAACAGCTGCGAGTGGCACCGCTGCCGGGCGGCCGCCCCGTCCCTGCCCCGGTGCAGGACACGGTGGACCGGCTGACCGGCCGTCTGGGACTGCCGGGACTGGAGGTCGTATCGAGTCCCAACATCCTGTGGGCCCACGAACTCGCCCTCAGCAGACGGCTCGCGCTCGGTCCGGACGCCCCGGCGGAAGCCGGAGATTCGCTCGCCGAGGCGGTACGCGACGCGATGTCCGGGCCGCCCGGCGAGCCGGTGGTGCTGACCGCACGGGACGGCACCCCGCTGCGCGCCTACGCCGCGGGCCGCCCCGGCTGCCCGACGGTCGTCGCCGTGCCACCGAGCGGGATGCCCGTCGGCCTGGTCACCCCCTGGCTGCGGGCGCTGTCGGGCTCGTACCGGGTGCTCACGTGGGAGAGCAGGGCCCTGTTCGCGGCCCGGGGCAAGGCCGACCTGCCGCCGCTGCTCGGCCACGACCTGACGACACAGGGTCAGGACCTGCTGGACGTGCTCGACGGTTTCGGCGTCGCCGAGGCACACGCGCTCGCACTGTGCGGCGGCGCCGCGATCGCCCTGGCCGCCGCCTCGGTCTCACCCCGCGTCACCTCACTGAGCCTGTGGCACGGGGACTTCGAACTCGGCGGGGAAGCACCGAAGACCCAGCACCAGAGGGACGTCCAGGCGATGCTGGCCATGGTCGGGCGGGGCCGGGAGCAGGCCACCGCGATGCACCGGCTGATGCGCCGGCCCACCACGCTGGACACCCTGCGGCCGGATGTCGCGCACCACCTCGTCCATCCGTACGCCTCGCCGGAACTGCTCTACCGCTACGGCCTGCTCAACGGTTCCATCATGACCACCGACTGCCGTCCGCTGCTGGCCTCGGTGGACCGGCCGACGCTGGTGGTCACCAGCCGACAGGACGCCACCGCCCATCCGGAGGGTTCGGTGCGGGCGGCCCAGGTCCTGCCGCACGGCACGCTCCGGCTCCTCCCGCACGGCGACCACCTCACCGCGTTCGACGCCGGGCCACACCTGGTCCGCATCGCGGAGGAGTTCATCCGCGACCCCTACCAGAGAGTCGGGACATGACCGGATTCATCCACGTCGGGACCAGCACCGAGCAGATGCTGGCGAAGGCGCTGCGCACCGACAGCACGGTCTCGGACGCGGCCGTATCGCAGGACCTGACCGGCCACCTCACCGCCCGGGTGGTGCCCGACCCCCGGCACGCGCCCGAGCTGCACCGGGCCGTCACCCTGGAGGCCGCGGGGCGGTCGGCGGGCCTGGACTGGCACGAGCCGGCGGACGACCTGCGCGTGGCCGGGATCAACCGCACCGAGAGCGACTTCCTGTACCGGGAGATATTCACCGACAATGCCTACCTCCGGCACGGCATCGACCTGCCCGACGACGCGGTGGTCGTGGACGTCGGCGCCAACATCGGGATGTTCACGCTGTACGCCGCACGGCACAGCCCCAGAGCTCGCGTCATCGCCGTGGAACCGATCGCCGAACTCGCCACCGCCACCGCCCTCAACGCCGAGCTGCACGGCGTGGATGCCATCGTGCACACATGTGCGCTCGGTGCCGCGCCCGGCGAGACCGAACTGACCTACTATCCACGCAACAGCGTCATGTCCGGCCGGTACGCCCACGCGGACGAGGATCTCGCGGTGTTGCGCGGATACCTGCTCACCGGTGAAGGCAGCGAGCCGGGCCGCCAGCTCGACAGGGTCGCCGCCGGCCGTATGAGAGCGGAACGGCGGATCTGTGAGGTGCGCACCCTCTCAGCGATCGCGGCAGAGGCCCGCCTCGCCACCATCGACCTGCTGAAGATCGACGTGGAGAAGGCGGAGGCCGATGTCCTCGCGGGCATCGAGGAGGCGCTGTGGGACCGAATTCAGCAGGTCGTGCTGGAGGTGCACGACCTGGACGGCCGGCTGGCCCAGGTGACCGAACTGCTGCGCGCCAAGGGCTTCGACGTCACCTGCGACCGCGATCCCCGTCTGGTACTGACCCCGTGTCACAACGTGTACGCACGCCGAACGGGCGCCCGAGTCGCAGCATCGCCGCCCCCGGGCCACCACCGCCCGGTCACGGTCCGGCATCTCGAACGGCGGCTGCGGGATCACCTCGCACACCACGCAACCGGTCTGCCGCTGCCCGACCGGTTCACTCCGGTGGCCATCCTCCCGGAGCCGGCGGCCACCGCTCCGGTCGTGCTCGAGCAGCCATCCGGTGCCCTGCTCCCCGCAGGCTCCCGCGCAGCCGTACTCGCCGACATCTGGACCGGCATCTTCGGGCCCGGATCCGACCGGCCGGACGCGGACTTCTTCGACCTGGGAGGCGACTCCCTCACCGCCGTACGGCTGCTCGCCCAGCTGGAGGAAAAGCTCGGTGAGGAGGCGCTGGCCCCCGACCTGATCTTCACCTCCGGCACGTTGGGGGCGCTCGCCGCCGCGGTCGAGGAATCCGGCCGCTGACGTGCCCAGGGCATCCGGCACCACCTGGTTCCACCGGCCGCTGCCCCGCTCCGGCGCACGGCTGCGACTGGTGTGCGTACCGTACGCCGGAGGCGGCGCCGCGGTGTTCCAGGACTGGCCCGCCCGGCTGCCCGCCGACACCGAGGTGGTCGCGGTACGGCTGCCGGGCCGGGAGAGCCGGCTGGCGGAGCCCCCGCACACCCGGTGGCCGAACTGGCAGCAGCGCTGGCCGCCGAGATCGCCCCGCCGTACGTGCTGTTCGGCCACAGCATGGGCGGGATGCTCGCCTATGAACTCGTCCGTCTCCTCGGGAGTGCGCCCGCCCTCCGCCGAGCGGCGGAAGGGCATGCGCGGCACGGGCCGTTGCCCGAACGGCTGGTCCTCGCCGGCTGCCGGGCACCGGACGTGCCGCGTCCCCTGCCGGCCGTCCACGACCTGCCGGACCCGCGCTTCTACGAAGAGGTGGGGCGAATGGCCGGCACACCGAGCGAAGTCCTGGACAACCCCACGCTCCTGTTCCTCCTGGCCCCGGTGCTCAGGGCCGGCCTGGGGCTGGCGGAAACCTGGCCGCCGACGGCCGTCGCGCGGCCGGTGCCCGTACCGCTGACGACGTTCGCCGCGGCCGACGACTCCATGGCCTCGCCCGCGGCGGTAACCGCCTGGCGGCGGCACGCGCCGCACGGCGTACGCGCCCACCATCTCCCCGGCGGTCACTTCTTCCTGAGCGAATCCGCCGGGCTGTTCCTGCGCCTCCTGGGCGAGGATCTGGCCGAGAGAGGACCATCGACATGCGATCCCCTTACTTCACCGAGGAACACCAGCGGTTCCGCGCCCATGTGCGAGCCTTCCTGACCGAAGAGGTCGCTCCCGGCGCCGACACCTGGGAACGGGAGCGCGGCCTGCCCCGTGCGCTGTGGAAGAGCCTGGGCGAGCAGGGGCTGCTGGGGCTGCTGCACCCGCGCGCCGCGGGCGGCGGCGAGCATGATCTGTTCACCTCCGTGGTCTTTCTGGAGGAGCTGGGCCGTATGGGGTATGGAGGACTCCGCGCGGCAGTCTCCGTCCACGCCTACATGGCGACGCACTATCTGGCGGCGGCGGGAGGCAGGGCGCTGCAGGACGCCTACCTCGCCCCGGCGGTACGGGGAGAGCGCGTCGCGGCCCTCGCGCTCACGGAACCGGGGGCGGGTTCGGATCTGTCCGGGCTCACGACCTGCGCCGAACGGGACGGCGACCACTTCGTCCTACGTGGCACCAAGACCATGGTGAGCAACGGCATGGCCGCCGATTTCCACGTGGTGGCCGTGCGCACCGCCCCGGAAGCCTCAGGTGCCCGGGCCGGTACCACAGGGCTGTCCCTGTTCGTCGTGGATGCCGCGCTGCCCGGCGTCGGCGCCACCCCTCTGGAGACCCTGGGCTGGCGCGCGGCGGGCACCGCCACGGTGGTCTACGACGACGTACGCGTGCCCGCCGGCCGGATCATCGGTCGCCGGGACAGCGGTTTCTACTACCTCATGCGAGGTCTGCAGCTGGAACGGCTCGTGGCAGCGGTCCTCGCGCTGGGGGAGGCGGACCGGCTGCTCGCCGACATCCGGCGGTGGGTATCCGGGCGGGAACTCTTCGGCGGTGCGCTCGCACGTCTCCAGGCTCCGCTGCACCGGATCGCGGACCTGGCGACCGAACTGGAGGCGGCCCGCCAGCTGGTACACCACACGGCTTGGTGCTACCAGCGGGGCGAGCTCCCGGCGACGGAATGCTCCATGGCCAAGCTCTACACCACCGAGCTGGCCTGCAGGATGGCCGACGCGAACCTGCACCTCCAGGGTGCGCACGGCTACCTCGACGGCGCGGACGCCGCACGGGCCCACCGGGACACACGGGCGGCGACCATCGCGGCGGGTCCGAGCGAGGTCATGCGCGACATCATCGGACGATCCCTGACGCGGTGAGTGTTCGTCCGCCGAACGGCCCCTGGCAGCGCTGTCCCGGGCCGAGCCGCCAGGGGCCCTCGGCCTTCCTCGCGCAGCAACGGGGAAGCACCCGAGCCGAGCCGTCCCGGCTCCACGACAGCACGGCCGTGAAACGGCGGCCGGAACCCGTCGCCCGACCCGTATGCAGGCAACAGGAAGGGCCGACCCGTCATGCGCGCCATCAACCTCGTGCTGCACACGGCACACCTGGCCGCGGCACTCGCCGTGCTACTGCTGATCGCCTGGGCGGGACGGAGCGCCGCTCGGGCCCTACGACAGCCCGACGTCATCGGCGAGATCACGGCGGGCCTGCTCGCGGGACCTGCCGCCCTCGCTCTCCTCGGCCCCGGCCCGTTCGACGCCACGCTGCCCCGGCCGGTCCTCGACCACCTGGGCGTCATCGGCAAGGTCGGTCTCGTTCTGTTCCTCACCGGCCTGGCCCACCACATGCGCGGCGGTCCCGACGGGCCGCCGCGCACCGCGACCCTGTGGGTGTCGGCGGGAGCTCTGGCACCGTCGCTGCTGTGCGGCGCTCTCCTGGCCTTCTGGGTGGTCGCCGAGGGCGGCGCCACCGTCCGGGGCACCGCGTCCCTGCCCGCCTTCGTCCTCATGACTGCAGTGTCCCTGGCTACCAGCGCCGTGCCGGTGATGGCCGGGATCATCTCCGCTCGGCGCATGGAAGGAACCACTGCCGGGCCGCTTTCCCTGGCCGCAGCCGTCGTCACCGACTCCGTGGGCTGGCTGCTGCTGACAGCCGCGATCTGCCTCGACGCGGGCAGTCCCAGCGGGCTCCTCCGCTGTGTGCAGGCACTCTGCCTCGGCCTGGTCTGCGCACTGTCAATCCGCTACGGGCTGCTTTCGCGCCCCGCGCGAAGCATCTGCGCGCGGGCCCCGCACAGCACGGCGGTGCTGCTCGGCGCCGTCGCCGTCGCCGTCGCGCTTGCCATGGAACACCTGGGGATGACCGCCGTACTCGGCGCGGCCCTGGTCGGCCTGTCGATTCCGGCGAAGCGGTCCGCGCCCTGGCACCGTGCCGTGGCGTCCGTCTCCCGCGCCGGACGCGCCCTGGTACCCGCCTTCTTCGTCGTCACCGGTGTCACCGTGTTCAACGGGTCGTTCTCAGCCGCCCCATGGAGCCTGATAGCCCTCGCACTCGTCCTCGGTGTGCTCGGCAAGACGGCCGGCGGCTACTTCGGGGCCCGGCTCGGCGGACAATCGCGCCAGGTCTCGCGCCAGGTCGGCGTACTGATGAACACACGCGGGCTGACCGAACTCATCGTCCTGCAAGTCGGCTACAGCACCGGAATCCTCACCGCGCCGATGGTCCTGGCCCTGGTGGTGATGGCCCTGGTGACGACCGCCATGACAGGGCCGCTTCTCTCCCTCCTCGAACGCGCCGGTATCCCTTCGCAGACTGCACCGGAACTCGAAGCCACCATCAGAGACACGTCCTACGGACACGGGAACTGACGCCTGAGGCTGATCCTTTGGAGTGGACATCCTGACAATGGATTCTGATGGTCCAGGAAGGGATGTCCAGGTGGGACGCAAGTCTCCGTATCCGGAGGAGTTCAGGAAGGACGCCGTCGCGCTCCATCGTGCAGCGGGCGGCAAGCACACGTATGCGGCGGTGGCCGCGGAGCTCGGTATCACCGCCGAGTCGCTGCGGATGTGGGTCCGCAAGGACGAGTCCCGGGCGGCGCCCGAACATCGTACGACGGGAGTGCGGCCGAGGAGGAGCCGGCCCGGCTGCGATATGCGGAGAAGGAGTGGCAGCTGGAGCGCGAGATCCTGCGCCGGGCAGCCGCCTGTTTCGCCCGGGAGGTGAAGTGAGCCGCCCTCCGCTGGGACTTCCTCTCCGGCAACCGCGCCGACTTCGGCGTCAAGCGGATCTGTCGAGTCCTGGGCGCCTCCCGCTCCGGCCACTACCGGCGCCTGGCCACCCAAGAGGCCCACGTGTGCTCGCTGCGGGCGGACGACTCCGACGGTGTGCCGTGCACGACCGACCCATACGAACTGGTGGCCCAGGTAAGGGACTTGGACCGGGTGACGGTGTTCGCCACCTACGCCGCCGTCGGCCTGGGCATTCTGCAGCGCGCTCACAGTGCCGGCCTCGGTGCATGGGACCTGATGCTCGGCATGCGCTGGGCATCTGGACAGGTGGGAGGGAGCGTTCGATGAGTGCGGACGCGTACACCGAGGGCGTGCTGGGGCGGGCGGCGGCGGAGGTGGGTAGGGGTGCTGCGGATGCGGTGCTGGCGGTCGCAGTGCGGTCGTATCCCCACTTCACCGTACATGCCCGCTTCGAGAGCGGGATGACCGAGGCGGTGGTGCCCGTGCTCTGGTCGGTGATCGGCTGCGGGGGGCGGGAGGCGTACCCGGCCCGGCTGGAGGAGTTCATCGGCCGGTACCAGGCACGGTTGGCACGGCTCTACACGGACTACGGGCCCGGATCGGCGATCGCCGGGCACGGACGGTACGAGCTGCTCGCGCACCCGGTGTCACTGATCGCTCTGGAACGCCTGACAGCTGTCCGGTTCGCGCTGGCCGGACGCTGGGAGGACGAGCTGCCCGAAGCCTGGCTGGTGGACCTCGGCAGTGCATGGGGCATCCACGTGCCAGGGACGTAGGAAGAGCGAGCCAGGTCCGTCGTACGCGACGGCGGCGTCGGGCGTGCTCCGCGCAGCGGAGTGGAGGGGTTATGTGCCTGATCCGAGGCGGCTGAAGGCCCAGCGGAGCACCTCCTGGTCAACGCGAGGGCGGCCGGTGCGAGTGCGGGCGGTGAGGCGGGGCCCAGTTACGGAAGTTGCCGTGGGCGGGCGCGGCTGTCGGCTGACGCCGCTCGGGCCATTCTGGGTGCCAGGTACAGCGAGAAGGGTTCAAGGTGTCCGCTATCAGCGGGCCCGTCCATGGCGGCAGTCCCGTGTGCGGGTTTTTTTCTTCCGCGTTGCTCCCCTTGCTGGGGAGACAACGTCTTCACTGATCGACCACATCGCGGTCCGCTGCCGCCCGCGAGGGCGATGTGCAACCTTTGCAAAGATACCTGAGGTACGTATCTTTTTGCTCGTCCGGTGCGTACCACCGACGTGCCGGCGGGGATGCCCGCCGGGGAAGTGAGAGGCCATGAACACCGTGTCACGCCCCGCCCGTCGCGTACTGGTCTCCGGAGCGAGCATCGCGGGCCCCGCGGTCGCGTACTGGCTCGACCGGTACGGCTTCGAGGTGACCGTCGTCGAGAAGGGCGCCGCCGTGCGCGGGGGCGGCTACGCCATCGACATCCGCGGCACCGCCCGCACGGTCGTGGAGCGCATGGGGCTGCTGCCGCGCCTGCGCGCCGCCCACGTCGACAGCCGGCGGATCACCTTCGTCGACCCCGTCGGGCGGACCATCGGCTCGCTGCGCCCGGAGCAGATGACCGGCGGCGAGGCCGGTCGCGACCTGGAGGTCCGGCGTGGCGATCTGACCGACGCCCTCCAGGAGCCGCTGCGCGACCGGGTCGAGTTCCTCTTCAAGGACTCCATCGCCGCGCTGGACGACGACGGGGACACCGTCCACGTGGTACTCGAAAGCGGCGCCCGCCGCAGCTTCGACCTCGTGGTCGGCGCGGACGGGCTGCACTCGAACACACGCCGGTTGGTCCTCGGCCCTGAGGGGCCCTTCCACCACTATCTCGGGCACGTCTTCGCCGGCTTCACCCTCCCGAACGGGTTCGGCCTCGCCCACGAGGGCGTCATCTGGAACGACGTCGGGCGCGGCGCGGTCCTCTATGCGCACGAGCCCGCCGAACGCGTCCACGGTTTCCTCACCTTCACCCGCCATGTCCCGCCCTTCGAGGCCTTCCGCGATCCACGGGCCCAGCGCGAACTGGTCGCCGCGCGCTTCCCGGAGCGGGTCTGGCACGTACCGCGTCTGGTGGAGGCGATGCGGGACGCCGATGACCTCTTCTTCGACATCGTCAGCCAGATCCATCTGCCGACCTGGTCGCGCGGGCGCGTGGTGCTCGCGGGCGACGCCGCGCACGCCACCTCGTTCCTGTCGGGTCAGGGGTCGAGCGTCGCTCTGGTCGGCGCGTACGTCCTGGCCGGCGAGCTGGCCGCGCACTCCGACCACACCGCCGCCTTCGCGGCCTACGAGCGTCGGATGCACCCCTTCGCCGAGCGCAACCAGGCGCTGGCCACCAGTGGCGGCACCGTGGTGACACCGACGACGCGGGAGCAACTGGAGTTCCGAAACGCCCTGTTGCGCGATCCGGGGTCCGTCGCGAAGGAGATGGCGACGGCGGGCGCGCAGGCGGGCCGGGCCGCGCACTCGAACCTGCTGCTGCCGGACTACGCCGGGGCGCTGTGACGCCCCGGCCCGCCCTCACCCCTCCCCCGCCCTCCTCGGCATCACCACGGACACCCACGACGGCCGCCACCAGCACCACCACCAACGCCGTCACCCAGGTGATCCGCATGGCGTGGGCGAATCCGTCGTACGCCGCCCAGGCCACCGAGCGGGCCTGTGCGACGTGGCCGCGTGCGCCGAGGTCCTGGGCAACCTGGAGGGTGGCGGTGACCGATCCCTGTGTCCGGTACGCCAGTTGGGTGTCCAGGCCGTCGACGGCGGGGGCGATGCGGGAGCCGTAAACCGCGTTGAGCACCGCCTGCCGGCCGCCGAGTCCGGCACGGCCTCCGCCGTCAACAACACCGTCCGCCAGGTCGGCGGCCCCCTCGGCGCTCCGTCCTCGACTCAGGGCCTGCCGGTCCGGCACCCACGGACGGCCCCGCACCCGCTTCGGCGCCAGCTGCGGCGGCAACGGCTCGATCAACAACTACAACTCGTCCGACACGATCCACGCGACTGCCCCCTCATACCCCCAAACCCACCACCAAGCAGACAGGCCGACCGTGCCCGGCTGACACAGGAGTCGCTGTTTCGATCCTCACTTGGTGGTGCGTGGACTCGCACCGCAATTCGAGCACCTGATCTACAAAGTGAGTGACGCCCTTCCGTTTCCCTGACCACGGAGCGCCGGACATCGTCCATCGCCTCGCACAGCCCGGCCGTTACCTCCTGGGCGCGGGCGGCGGTCAGGAGCGGCCGGGCCGGTCCAACGACGTTGTACTGGTCCTCGTTGTGCTCGCCCATGGCTCCGTCCTCCACGCCGGCGGGCCCGACCAGGGCGTACGAGGACACGGGTTCTGTCCTACAACCTCACAGCCCTACCCCGCTTCGGAGTTCCTGAGAAGCCAGCTGATCTCCATCCGGGTCTCCTCGCCGATGTCGAACAAGGGCTCCAGGATTCCCTCGTACATGGGGTCCGTTCCCAGAGGGCTGTGGTCCGCCAGGCGGCAGGACCACGTTTCCTGCTCAGTCATCGACCGCGCGGAGTCCATGAGTCGGATGTCGCGGTGTGCGGCCCAGTCCGATGATGAGTTCCTGGCGTTCCTCATCGGCCCTCTTCCGGTAGGAAGGGTCTTTCCGGGCGACAAGGAGCCGTTCGACCGGAATGGCCAGTGCTCCGCGCAGCTGGCCAAGGCTGGGCTCTTCGCAGAGTTCCCCCACCTTCGAAGCGGACAATGCGGGGGCACCGGTCACCAGCCGGTCAAGGGCCGTGATCCCGAGGACCGTGTGGGCACTTGCGTAGCGCCAGGCCGTCAGGCCCAGCTCGCGTTCGTAGCGGTAGGCCCCTGAGCGTGCGTCGTTGACAGCTTCGACGTGATGCTGGAACGGCCGCCCCTGTCGTACTCCTCAGCAGTCTCCATCTGGGCGCTGAGCCGGTCCACGAGAGCGAGCGTGGATCGCCACTCGGATTGGATGGCGTTGCAGGCCCGGTACAGGGACCGCAGCGCCTGCACTTCCGTCGTCGTGATCGGTGCCGAGCCGGATAAGCATGGGAACCGCACGGGCCCTCCTCTTCCGTTGCATGTTGTACGAGATCGGCACGCTACCCGTGGCCGGGAGACCGACGCAGGTCAATGCCGCAGTAGCCGCCGCGAGGACATAGCGCTCATCCACCCGCCCCTGGCCGACCACGAGTCACTCGCCCCATGGTCGACCACCCCGAGCGCCCCGAGAGGTTCGTGTGGCCGCTGAACCCCCACTGGCGATATCCGTCCGCGGAGGCCGGATCTCGGTTTCCTTGAGGGGATCCCCTGCAGCTCGTCGTCTCGCTACGGTCGGCTCATGACCAATGACGGCGTAGTCGTGGATAAGGCGATCCGTGCAGCGTGAGACTCGTACCGGGTCTTGGAGAACCGGACTTCCGCCAAGGAGCGTCAGCAGGCGCAGCAGCGGGTTCAGGCGGCGATGGACACCTACGGGCGTGAGGAGGTGTCCCGGGGCGCGGTCTTTCTGGTGGGTGTGCTGACCGCTCACCTGATAGCTCAGCAGGAGGGTGGGGAGGGCGGTCTTGATCCGCTCAGTGATCTGATCCCGGGCGTGATCCGCAGACTCCCTACCTTTGAGATGGCCGACCCGGCTCAGGTACCGATGGCTGCCGGTGTCCTCCTGGCCGCGGCGATGGGGATGGACAGCGCGGCGTGGCGCGACCGGTTCGGGCCGATCCTGCCGAAGGAAGCCCTGGTTCACACCTTTGTGCTGTGGCTGCTCGCCGACCTCTTCGACTTCACTGCCGAACAGCCCGGCGCCGTCGACCGGCTCATACGGGAGGCCTTCGACATCGGAGTGCTTCGCGAAGAGCCCGAGCAAGGAAGGTGTTCGCAGCCGTTCCTGGATGGTGAACGACGGCTGCGTACACGATCCGGCCGCCCACCTGGAACCGCATCGCGGGCGCGGCCGCAGGGCGTACCCGCGTCATCCATCCGCAACCACTGCACCCAGCCACAGCCAGGCCCAGCGGTTGAGATGGTCAGACTCGCGGGGTCTCCGCACCAGGTGCGTGAACTGCCGGTTCAACCTTCTGCGCCCGGAGTTCCCTGACCTCAGCCTGAAGGTCTGTGAGTTGCCGGTGAAGTGCCTGAATCGCCACGATCGCGACGCCGTTGGCATCGGTGCAGCAGATCGTCTTGTCGTCGACTCCCAGGCCCAGGTGGGCCCGCCAGTCCTGTGCCATCGGCCCCAGGTGGCGCACTTCGTCGTCCTCCCACCGGTACCGCCATGTGCTCACAGGTAGGCCGACCACCGCGGCGAGGACATCGAACCCGCTCACGCCGTCACCCGCCTCTGCGACTGTTTCCCGGGAGGCTGTGGACGTCATTCCAGCGGGATTGGGTGTGTCGGGGTGCAGGCGCGCCCGGTAGGCCCGAATGCCAGCGATCCGGGCGCGGTGAAGGCGTTCGGTCAGCGATCCCATCGCACCGGGCTCACGCTGGTCTTTACGGCCCGGTCTGAGAACAGCAGACTGCCCAGCGGGACGAACTGAGCGGAGACCTCGGGGTCGCCGTCGGCCGGGGCGGCGCTCTGCTCCACTGCCCGAACCTGCGCGGGCTCGACGGCCTCGGCCGCCGAGGCTGCGCCCAGGCACACCGACACGGCGGCGATCGCAGCGGAGGACACTGCGGCAAGCCGGGTAGCTGCAGTAAGAGACATGAAGCACGCTCCAGGTTAGTCAGAGATCAGATCAACCAGGCAACGACACCGCCCCCCGTCGGTCACGGGCAGCACGACCACACGTTGACGAGACCCAGGGGGCCGAATCAGAGCGCTTCGCGAAGAGCCCGAGCGAGGAAGTTGTTCGCAGTCGTTCCGGGATGGTGAACGACGGCTGCGTACACGGTCCGCCCGCCCGCCTGGAAACGTCGGGCGCGTGCACGCCGGGGCCTGATGATGTACGGCCGGGTGCCGTTGACGACCAGGCCCAAGCCGTGCCGACCGACGCCGCCCCTGCCGGTAAAGACGACTCAGGTGGTCGGCTGGACCCGTGCACCGCCTGCGCCTGGCGGGAGAACCGTCCCGGGCACGGGTCCGGACCCCGGCACGGCCGGTGGGTTGTCACCGGGGCCCAGGTGCTGCGGCTGCGGGAGCTGCTGGATCTCTCGCAGCGTCTCGGCGACTGGCGCGGTCCCGGACATGCCCCTTGAGCTGGGGTTGGTGCAATCCAACGCCGTTTTTTGGAACCGAAGTTGCTGAGACAGGACCCGGACATTCACAGGATCATTTCAGGATCGAATCGGCCCTAGTGTCATCGGTGTCAGCAGGAAACACCGCAACCGACAGTCGCTGGAGATCATGATGCGTTCGCGTCTCGCCGCCCGTTCCGCCCGTCTCGTCCTGGCCGCCGCGGCCGTGACGGCCCTCGCCGCCACCACCACCGCCTGCGACCCCGACGACGTCGCGGACGCCGGCATCTCCGCGGCCCCCTCCGCCGTCGCCTCCGCCGGCAGCGGCGGGAGCGACAGCCCCTCCACCAGCGGCTCCAGCACCGGCGACTCCAACTCCAGCGGCTCCACCGACAAGGCCGTCGACTCCGGCGACGGCAAGAAGGGCGGCTACGGGCAGGCCTGCGGCACCAACGACCTGGACTTCACGATCACCTCGGAGTCCCAGGCCGGCGGCTACTACCTCGTCACCGCCAAGGCCAAGTCCGGCATCACCTGCTACCTGGAGATCAACACCCCCAGCGTGTCCTTCGGCTCCGGCGCCGACGGCGTCGCCTCCCCCGTCGGACAGGGCGGCGAAGACCCCATCAAGCTCACCGGCTCCACCGTCGCATACACCGGTATCAGCCCCAAGACCACCAACAGCAATGCCGGCAAAGAGTTCGAGAACGTCATCATCGCCACCACCGACGACGATCCCAACCCCGCCGAACTCAAGCTCCCCGACACCGCCAACGTCGACAAGCCCATCGTCACCAACTGGGCCACCAACCGCGCCGAGGCCGTCCCCGTCATCGTCTGACGAGCCGGACCGGGACCGTCGATGTCGCGCTCCACACCACGGCGTCCGTCGACACGGTGCCCGTCATGCTCGCCGGTATCCGTGCCGCCGCCCTGCCCGGGATCGATCTCGCTCCGGCCCGGCGGTGGCTGACCGCGCTCGCCGCCGAGGGCGGCTGGGACTGCGACTGGTACATCCCGCCGGCCTACGGCGCCGACGAGATCGGCGCGGCCATCGGCCGTCGCCAGAGGAGCGGACAGAGCTCGACTCAGCTGGCCGGAGCGCTAGGCCCTGTCGTCAAACTGCCGTCTGCCGTGCGGGGGTTTGTGGCTTTTTGTCGCCCGCTCCCGACCCCCCTAGGACCGCCCCCCCGGGGAACAACGCCACTTTTCAAAAACACCCCCGTCTTTTTGG
>NZ_JBHVWT010000069.1:0-23036 GCF_042882135.1 Streptomyces sp. NPDC058240 | reverse complement strand
CGACCGGGACGGCCACCAGGTCCCCGGGGCGGATGTCGCCGGGCATGGTCACATCGGCGGCGAGCACATCGCCCGCCTCGCAATGCCGGCCGACGACGGTCGCCGTGCAGGGCTCGGCCGTCGAGCGCCGGCCGATGAGCCGGGGCGCGTAACGTACGCCGTACAACGCGGGCCTCGGGTTGTCACTCATTCCGCCGTCCACGGCCACGAAGATCCGGTCGCCGGTCCTCTTCACCGCGAGCACCCGGTAGAGCGCCACGCCCGCGGGCCCGACCAGCGCACGGCCGGGCTCGACGGTGAGCCGGGGTACGGGGAGGCCGGCCGCGGTGCAGCTCGTGGCCAGTTCCCGGCGGATGCGGGCGCCGAGGGACGGTATGTCGAGCGAGGTCTCGCCCGGCCGGTAGGCGACCGCGTGCCCGCCGCCGAGGTCCAGCTCCGGCAGGACGATTCCGTGCTGGTGGCGGATCTGGGCGAGCAGCCCGACGACCCGTCGCAGCGCGGTCAGGTAGGGCTTGACGGTGGTGATCTGCGAACCGATGTGGCAGTGCAGTCCGACGAGTTCCAGCCGTGGCTGGTCGAGGATCCGCGCGACGGCGTGCTGAGCGCTCCCGTCGGTGATCGACAGCCCGAACTTCTGGTCGTCCGTGCCGGTGCGGATCGCGGCGTGACTGCCCGCGCTCACACCGGGAACCACACGCACCAGCACCTTCTGGCGGGCGCCGTCCGGGACGAGCGCGGAGAGCCGGGCTATCTCCCACGCGCTGTCGATGACGATCCGCCCGACGCCCAGGCGCAGCGCGGCGTCCAGGTCGTCCGGACTCTTGGCGTTGCCGTGCAGCACGATGCGCTCGGGCGGGAAGCCGGTCGTCACGGCGAACTCCAGCTCGCCCGCGGAGCAGACGTCCAGGCCGAGGCCCTCCTCCTGCACCCAGCGCAGGAGGGCACGGCAGAGGAATGCCTTTGCCGCGTAGACGACATTGGTGTCCGGGAAGGACCGCAGATAGGTGCGGCAGCGTTCCCGCACCTCGCCCTCGTCGAGGAGATAGACCGGTGTGCCGAACCGCTCGGCCGCCTCCACGAGGGAGACGCCTCCCACCGCGACATCATCGCGGGAGGTGAGCCGCGCCGAAGCGGGCCAGACGGACAGGCTTGCCGCGTTGCCCGGCGGCACGGGGGCTGCGGGGGGCACGGTCGGTGCGGGCGTCGGAGCCGACGGCCCGGGAAGTGCTGTGGTCATGGTGTTCCCCCAGCCGATCAAGAGGTTGATGCAGGAGACAACGGCTGTGTTCCGGCCGCGCGGACCACATCGACCGCTCGCAGATTCCGGACCGGTCGGCACTCGCGTTGTGGCGCGGGGGCCGTACGGCGGGTGAGCCGCGCGGAGGAGGCGGCGCCGGGACCCGGGACAGCAAGCAGCGGGTCGATGACGAGATCGACGACCCCCAACGGCGCGACGAGCGCGCGTACCGCCGGCTCGGACAGCCGGATCCAGGTCTGTCGCTGTCCGAGGGTGAGGAGCAGCTGCCGCTCGTGGGTGAAGGCGACGGCGGTACGTGCACCGAGAGGCGTACGGAAGAGGCGGACGCAGTGGCCCGCGGGCCCCGACCGGACCGGAACGAACAGTCCTCCGGTCCGGTTCGGTTGAAGGGGGTCGGGGTCCTCGGCACACTGGTTGTCGTTCATGGCACTCCTCGTGGAGACGGGTACATCGCCACGGACTACTGCAATCCGTGGCACGCTACGACGCTATGCCGCTCCTGCCGGGCCGAACATCTCCGTTAGCGCTCCCTTGATCCCGCACGGACGCCCCTTGACGCACGATTGACGACGGCATCGTCATCCAGCCCCGCCGAACGCCGCCGGGCTCCGAAATCGCATTGCGGCGAGCCGACCGACCAGTGTGACTTCGCGTGTTCACTTGGGTACTTTGAGTCAATGATCGGTGCGGTGTCGTTCTCCCCGGCGTATCGCCGCATGTGGGACGGCGGCGTGCTCCTTCTACTGCTCTGGCTGGTCTTCCACCTCCTGGGCTGCGCACACAGCCATGGCACGGCGTTCGACACCCATCACGGCCCGACGAACGCGGTTGCCGCGGCCGCCGCTCCTGCGGCGACACCGCCCGGTCCGGCCACGGCGTCGTCTCCCGATCCGGCACCGTGCTGCCCCGAGACGGATCACACGGCGGACTGGATCCGCATCGACGCCCCACCCCCTCCCGCCCCGGGCGGGGCACTCCCGGTGGAGGTCCGGCCCTGGGCACCCGCCGCCGCCCTGTCGGGCGACGGGACGGGTCGGGCACCCGATCACGGCCTCCTCGGCGGGCGGTGCATCCTCACGGCCCTGTGCGTGGCACGGACCTGACCCGGCCCGCACAGCCGCCCACCCGCTTCACACCCGTCCGGCCCGTGCCGGACCGGATCCGGGCCGCTGTGTGTCCGCTCCCTGATCCCCCGATGCCCCGACGGCCGCTGCCGGCCGGGGCGAGGAGCCGTGACACGTTCATGAACATCCCCCCGTACGCCCCTGCCCCGACGTCTGCCCGTGGACCTTCCGATCTGGTGGGCCGCACGCCGGTGCTGTGGATCGGTGAACCCTTCGCCGACGCCGGCCGTGGTTTCTGGGCCAAGCTCGAAGGCGCCAATCCGGGCGGCATCAAGGACCGCCCCGGCCTGCACATGGTGGCCCGCGCCCGGGAGCGCGGCGATCTGGTCCACGGTGCGCCGGTCATCGAATCCTCCAGCGGCACCCTGGGACTGGGCCTGGCCCTGGCCGGGATCGCCTTCGGACATCCGGTCACCGTGGTCTCCGACCCCGGACTCGAACCGGGAATCCGCCGGGCGCTGGTCGCCTACGGCGCCCGCGTCGAGACCGTCACCACCGCGCACCCGGTGGGCGGCTGGCAGCAGGCCCGGCGCGAGAAGGTGGCCGAACTGCTCACCGGAACTCCCGGAGCGTGGTGCCCCGACCAGTACAACAACCCCGACAACGTGGCGGCCTACGCCCCGTTGGCCGCCGAACTTGTCGCGCAACTGGGCCGCGTCGACGTCCTGGTCGCTTCCGTCGGAACCGGCGGCCACTCCGCGGGGGTCTCGGCCGCGCTGCGCCGGGCGTTCCCCGACCTGGCGCTGATCGGCGTGGACTCGACCCGTTCGACGATCTTCGGGCAGCCGGCCGGACCGCGGCTGATGCGCGGGCTGGGTTCCAGCATCCACCCGGGCAATGTCGCCTACCCGGCGTTCACCGAGGTCCACTGGGTGGCCCCGGCCGAAGCGGTCCGCTCCTGCCGGTCGCTGGCCCGCCACCACTACGCCTCGGGCGGCTGGAGCGTCGGCGCGGTGGCGATGGTCGCCGGATGGGCCGCCCGCACCTGCCCCGCCGGAACAAGGATCGCCGCGATCTTTCCCGACGGACCCCATCGCTATCTCGACACCATCTACAACGACGGCTGGTGCCACGGCCACAACCTCCTCGACCCCCCGGTGCCGCTGCCGGACGAGCCCGACGAGATCACCGACCCGGGCGAGCGCACCGTGACGTCCTGGACGCGTTGCCGAACGGTCACCGGCCCGGCCGTCGTCCCTGCCGTACTGGCGGGTGCCCGGTGAGGCGGCTGCGCGCCCAGGTGCGCTCCTTCGAGCCCGGCATCCGGCTGCTGATGGTCAACCAGTTCGGCATCAACCTCGGCTTCTACATGCTCATGCCCTACCTCGCCGACCACCTCGCCCACGGCCTCGGCCTGGCCGCGTGGGCGGTCGGCCTCGTCCTGGGCGTACGCAACCTCTCCCAGCAGGGCATGTTCTGGCTCGGCGGGACCCTGGCCGACCGGATCGGCTACAAACCCATGATCCTGACCGGCTGCGCTCTGCGGACCGGAGCGTTCGCGCTGCTGGCCCTCGCCGACACCGTGCCCGCGCTGATCATCGCCTCCGCCGCGACCGGGTTCGCCGGCGCCCTGTTCAACCCCGCCGTCCGCGCCTACCTCGCCCAGGGCGCCGGAGAGCGCCGGGTGGAGGCGTTCGCCGCCTTCAACGTCTTCTATCAGGCGGGCATCCTGCTCGGCCCGCTCGCCGGGCTCGCCCTGCTCACCCTCGACTTCCGGGTGGTGTGCGCCGCGTCCGCGACCGTGTTCGGGGTCCTGGCCGTCGTCCAGGCCCGTGCCCTGCCGGCACGGCGTCCGGCACCGGACGCGGAGCGTACGAGTGGGTGGCGGGGCATCGCGACGGACTGGCGGACGATTCTTCGCAACCGGCCCTTCGTCCTGTTCTCCGCCGCGATGGCCGGCTCGTACCTGCTGGCCTTCCAGGCGTACCTCGCCCTGCCCCTGCAGGCCCGCACCCTGCTGGGCGACGACGGCGGCACCGCGATGGGTGTGGTCTTCGCCGTCTCCGCCGCGGTCGCGGTCGCCGGTCAGCTCCGGCTGACCGACTGGGCCAGGAAACACCTGGCCCCGCCGAAAGCGATCGCGCTCGGCCTGGCCGTCATGGGCGCCGCGTTCCTGCCCCTGCTGCCCGGCCCGCATCACCGCGGCCACGGACTGACCGCCGTACTCGGGCTCGGGGGCCTGGTGGCGTGCGCGGCGCTGTTGGCCGCGGGTGCCGCGCTGCTGTACCCGTTCGAGATGGACACGCTGGTCCGTCTCTCGGGACAGCGTCTGGTGGCCACCTACTACGGCGCCTACAGCACCGTGGCCGGCGTCGCCGTCGCCCTCGGGAACCTCGCCGTGGGAGCCCTGTTCGACCTGGCCACCCGTACCCATGCCCCCTGGCTGCCGTGGACCGTGCTGTCCATGCTCGGCCTCGCCTGTGCCGCCGCCCTGACCGGCCTGCGCCGCACCGGGCACCTGCACCTCGCTCCCACCGCGGCACCGGCCCAGGCGCCGACCACGGCGTGAGAGCGCAGGGACCGCCGGCCTCGCACCCGTTCCGTGCGAGGTCGCCGCCGCCCCGGGAGACGGTCGGCAGTACCGGCTCCGTCGCGCCTACGCCCCGTACTGTGCTCGCACGGCCAGTGCGATCAGATCGTGGATCAGGAATTCTCCGGGCGCGCGGTTGTCCTTCAGACGGGCGAGGTCGTCGGGGCCGAACCAGTCGAAGGCGGAGTGCTTGGACCGTTCCAGGACCGGGTTGCCCAAGTCACCGTCGACCTCGACGAGATAGTCGGCCTCGTGACGGAGTCCGGCGCCGTCGTCGCCGGTCCAGGTGCTGGTGCCGAGGAACCGCCGCACGTGGCGCAGGCGCCAGCCGGTCTCTTCCTCGATCTCGCGGGCGAGAGCGTCCAAGAGGGCCTCGCCGGCCTCGACGTGGCCGCCCACGATGTCCCACGTGTCGGGAAAGAGCCGGCGGTCCGAGCTACGCCTCTGGGCGAAGGCCGCACCGTTCTGGTCGAGGATGACCGCGCCGACGGTCCAGACCGCGCCGGGCACGGGAACGGGCACCTCGACGTCGTCGTTCACGGTGAACTGCGAGACCGGGCCCCTGTACTGACGCATCACTTCTCCTCGTCGCCGTTCCTGACAGCCACCTGATCCGGCCACGGCGCAAGAACCGTCGTACGTGACTCGGGATGCTCCCGCAGCCAGGCCAGGAGCGGGAGCAACTCGGTGGCCGGAGCGTACAGACCGAACGAAGCCGCTTCGTCCTCACGGCGGGTTCTTCCCGTGATGCGGTAGGCGCTTGCCGGGCAGGCTAGATCGATATGCGGTCCGTCCGCCACCCGTGCCCCGAGGATCTCCTCCCATGGCACCTCGACGGCTCCGTACATGTTCGATCGCACCGCCGTCGGGGTGAGCTCGACCGTCGGCCTTCTGGGCCTGCGCAGGACGCGCGCACCGACCGCAGGAGCTCGTGCACCGGCTCTGAACTGCGACTTCTCATAGACCACATGTCCGACGGGGAGTTGGGGGCATTGCTGTAACTCGTCCGAGCGGTCTCGGTGTTGGTGGTGGTCCTGCAGGTCTCCTGCAGTGTCCTTCGAGGATCTGCCGGTGACGCTGTCCTGCCACTTTGGCTCGCCGCGGGACTCTGTTGCTCAATTCGTCTGGGCTCGGGGACCGCTGATGCGCGAGGGCGACTTGCCCGGTTCTTGACGTTCTGGTGGTGAGGCTACGGGCACGGGAGGTGCTGACGAACCAGATGCTCAGGAATATGGAGTTGCGGGCGGCGGCCCGGCTGACCGATGCGCTTGGGATCCGTTGCCGCGTTGCAGGCCGCTAGCCTGTCGGTATGTCAGATCGTGTCATGCCCGGTCGCACGGACGGCCTGATCACCCTGGTTGCCGCGGACGCTCTGTGGGTCGATTTGACGGCCGACAGTGCTGTGCCGACGGCTTCTGGGGCATTCACCTGCTCTCCTGCCCGTGCCCAGGTGAGGTACGTCCTGCTCGGCAGCCATGTAGTGGCGACGGTGAGGGCGAGCAACGGTCAGTGGAGTGTTCCGGAAGTTGAGGTGCGCCGGGCGGCCGCGGAACTGAACGCGGTTGGGATGGATCGGCAGGACCTCGTCCGCATCGGTCCGTTTCGTGGGGCGCCGAGGCAGGAGTGCAACGAGGAAACGCCGCTGCGTTGGCGCCAGCGCATCAAGGGGGAACTGCAGGAGCTGGGCGACCCCGAGCGGGCAGCACGACGTGAAGTCGGCCGGCCGTACCATCTGGCGGGGATCGACTGGCGACAGATACTCGTGGAGCAGACCCGCGACGGGACGCAGCGCACGTGGTGGCTGCCGCGCGCTGTGGTCAGGCTGCTGGACGCAGCCGAGCACGCCGAAACGCAGTGGGTGCAAGCCGCGCGGACCCGCCAGACAAGCGCAGCCGTCACCGAGCCGCCCTCCCACCCCCGGCAGGCCCGAGACGCCGGCGGTCGGCAGACGACGAGCCCCGAGGGCCCCACCGCCTCACTGCGCCCGTACAACAAAGAGCTGGAAGGCCAGCTGTACTCGGTGCTCAGCAGGAGGCCCGGCACCTCACGCAAGGTGGCCGGGTGGGCGTGCGCCGTCTGCCGCACCGCGCCCGCCACCGTGCTCGACCACTGCCACGAACACGGCTACGTCCGCGCCCCCCTCTGCCAGTCCTGCAACACACAGGAACGCCCCGACCACCTGTACAGCAACGACATCCGCGTGGCGAACCGCTACACACGCCTCTTCCACACCGACACCGACGACTGGCTCCGCCACTGGCACCGCTGCCCCGGCTGCCGCGCACGCACCACCCTGCCCCTGCCGCACCTCGCCGCATGGACCGCCCACATAGCCTGCCGATCGCTGCGCCCGACCCACCGCGCCCCCCGCGGGCGCAAACCCTGCGGTGTCCTGCGCGTGTCCTGGACGGGCAGTCAGAACGCGCCCCGTTCCTGCCTGCTCACTGTCGCCGTCGACTTCTGCCCCTCCGGCGAGCACCGTGTCCTGGCGCGAGTCCCCTACCGCGAAGCCACCGAGCGGTTTCGTGCCTGGTTGGCCGAGACGGCCCCTGCCGTGGCCGCCGCGGCCGGTCCTGACCGCCTGGACGGCCTCCCTGCCCAGTTCCGGCCAGTCATCGCGGACACCAGCGGCGAGGACCTAGAACTGTTTTGAGCGGGCACCGGGAGACCTGACACCCCACCGTCACGGCTACGGCGGCTGACCTGTCAGGCTTCGCAAATGCGCGGAGCCTGCCATGTTGTCCGGCCCGGGACCACGGTATCCCCGTGGCCATCGGGCCGGACGTTGCGGCCCTGCACCAGGTCGTCAGGTGCCCGCGATTTGGGCTTCGAGGTCGGCGACCCGCCGGTCCTGGGAGCGGAGGTTGGACCGGGCGGCCTTCAGCCGCTCGTCGAGGTTGCGGTTGTCGGCCGTGAGCTGGCGAACGCGCTGCCGGCCTGGACGGAAGCTTCGATTCCCCCATGGGACGGCGAGGGCATCGCGGCGTTCCCAGCCGATCCCACACGCAACCACCGGGCCCCACGACACGAACCCCAACCGTGCTGAGAAGCGGACGGATGGCACCGCACGTTGGCTCCACCCCGGCCCACCGTGAAGCCCTCGAACCGGACAACCCGCCTCCAAACGCCACGAGGACCGCCGAAACTCGCAGAACACCCATTGAGGATCCGCGCGAGCCGTACCCGCGTGGCACTGTCCTGCCGAGGCTGTGGTCACCCGGTGCAGTCGGGCAGTCGCCTCAGGTGGGCGGCGGCTTCAGTGTGGCGGGGATGGTTGAGTTCCGTGAGGGTGCGGTGGGCCGTGATCAGGGTGGCGCGGGCTTCCTTGTGGCGGCCGAGGTGGTGCAGGGCGATGCCGAGGTCGAGGCGGGCAGGTGAGCTCCAGGCCGGCATGTCTGCCGCCTCGAAAGCAGTGAGCGCTTGGCGCAGGGGGGCTTCCGCCTCGGACCAGCGGGCGAGCACGGCAAGATCGCAACCGAGGTGGTGGAGGGTGGCGGCGTGGTAGACGGCGATCAGGTCGGGTGACTGGCCGGGGATTCCCGCGCGGCAGATGGCCTCGCTGCTGAGGTGGATGGCGAGGGCCTGGCCGGCATGGCCGGTCTCGCGCAGCACGATACCGAGGGTGTTGAGGGTGGTCAGTTCGGCGAGACGGCCTTGCGGGGTGGTGTTGTCGCGGTGGCAGGCGGCGGAGTCGCGCAGCCAGGCGATGGCCTCGCCGGTGCGGCCGAGACGTTTCAGGGCACCGGCCCCGTAGCCCAGGGCCCAGCCCATCTGGAGCCGGTCGCCGCTCTCCCGGGCTGCGGTGAAGGCCGTGTCGGCGGTCTCCAGGGCGGCATGGTGGTCGTAGGTGCACATGTTGTAGGCCCAGGCGAGATAGTTGAGGTGAACGGTCTCGTCCACCCGGCTGCCCAGCGCACGGGCGGCAGCGACGGCGAGTTGGAACACCTCCGCCCACTGCTCCCAGTGCTGGGTGCGGTCGGAGAACCAGTGCATGGCCTCGGCGGTGTCGATGACCTGCCGGTGCCATCCGGCGGCCTGGGCGTGGTGGAGCGCCCAGAGCCATTGGGCACGTTCGGCTTCCAGCCAGGCGCGGGCCGGTTCAGGGCCGGTGGGGGCAGTCACGGGGTCGGGGTCGCCGTCGGGGGCTCGGCGGTGCTCCGCGTCGAAATGGAGCGCCGCCGCCGTGGCCCGGGTCAGCATCCAGCGGGCGGTCCGGTTGCGGGCGCCCGCGAGGGCGGCGGGGTCGTCGTCGGCGGCGAGCTGCTCGGTGGCGAACAGTTTCAGCAGATCGTGGAAGCGGTAGCGCTCGGTTTCCGGGTGGGGCTGGAGAAGTCCGCGGTCGGCGAGGTCCTGGGCGCACAGGCGGGCCCGGCGCAGCGTGGTGCCGGCCAGCAGGGCGGCGGTCTCCGGGCTGAAGTCGGGGCCGGCCGCCAGGGCGGCGCGCCGCAGCAAGGTACGGGCGATCGGGGTGAGCCGGCGGTAGGACAGCGCGAACGCGGCCCGCATTTCGAGGCTGCCGGCTCTCAGAGCGTCCAATCGACTTTCTTCGCGGGTGAGTTGGGCGACAAGCTTGCCCAGGCGCTCCTGCGGCCGGATCGCCAGGCGCTGTCCGGCGATCCGGACGGCCAGCGGCAGGTGGCCGCACAGATCGGCGAGGTCGCGGGCGGCCTGGGCCTCCCGGGCGACGCGCTGTGCGCCGATGATGCGGGTGATCAGTTCGACGGACTCCTCTCGGTGCAGCAGGGTGAGGTCGATGCGGTGTGCGCACTCCAGGCCGGCCAGGGCGTGGCGGCTGGTGACGACGGTCAGCGAGTTGCCCCGACCCGGGAGCAGCGGGCGGAGCTGGTCCTCGTCGGCGGCGTTGTCCATCAGCAGGAGCAGTCGACGGACGGCGGCGATCGAGCGGAACAGGCCTGTGCGGTCCTGGGTGTCGTGAGGGATGGCACGCTCGGTCACGCCGAGGGCGCGCAGCAGGCGGGCCAGGACCTCGCGTGGGTCAGCGGGCCGTTCGTCCATGCCGCACAGATCGATGGCGAACTGGCCGTCGGGGTGGTGCGGGGCGAGGGTGTGTGCGGCGTGGACGGCGAAGGCGGTCTTGCCGAGGCCCGGCTGTCCGGTGACGACCGCGACAGGTGCCGAGTCTCCTCCGGGGTGTTCGGCCAGGGCACGCAGACGGGCCAGGGCCTGGGTACGGGCGGTGAAGTCACTGAGGTCGCGCGGCAGCGGCAGGGCGCCCGAGGGTGCGGCGGCCAGGCGTGGGCGGGGCCGGCCGAAGGCGGCGACCCGTTCCAGGTCTCCGCGGTCCGCGGCGTCCAGGGCGAGTGCGCGGGCCAGGGCCTGCACGGTACGGCGCTGCGGTCCGCGAGTGCGGCCGCGTTCCAGGTCCACGAGGGTGCGGACGCTCACTCCCGCGGCGTGGGCGAGTCGTTCCTGGGTGTGGCCGGCGCGGACGCGCAGGCTGCGCAGCAGCTCCCCGAACCCGCCGGACGCGGATCCGCCGCTGCTCATGATGCCGCTCCCCCCGGCGGTGCACCACGGCCGCGGCGCGAACCGTCCGGCAGCAGGGTGCGGGACGTGGCCCTACCGGACGGGAGGTGGTTCTGCCAGGTGTACGGCCTGGTGATGCGGCTCGGCGCCGGGTCGTTGGACCAGGTGCTGCCGGGACCGGCTGCTGGTGGACGCCCGCTGGCAGAGGCTCGGCAGGGCTGCCGCACGTGCAACGCTCCTCGTGGTGCTGCGCTCCCCCGGGTGCGGCGCGAGCTGTACGACAGAAGTATGCCGGATGCAGTCCTGCGGGTTGAACTGCCTGGTCCGCGCTGCCGGGCGCGTGCTCGACTGGGTCCGGCCCCGCTGCCGGGGCACGGCGGGTGACGGCAGTATCCGGGTGAGGCGTCGATGCGCCTGGCCCCGGACAGGATCGGAAGGTGGCGATGGGGATGAGCGGCGACGCGCGCATGTCGAGCCGTCAGATACACACAGTCGGTGCGCTGGCGGGTGTGACGGTGGGGTGCAGCGGGCCGTGGACGCCCAGGGCGGCCGCGGGCGGCCGCACCGGCGCTCTTGTGCTCGCCGCGCCAGGACGACGAGGCGCCCAGCTTGACCGGGTCGGTCCTGGAGCACCAGGCCGCCGGACGGCCGGTCCGCCCGGTGCTGGTGGCGAAGGGCGCGAACAACCAACCGGCCGGGACGATGAACGAGGCCCCGTGCCCGATGACCGTCGGCCCCGGTCGCCACCCATACTCTGCGGGTGGCTGCCACGGCCTGGCGTGGCCGATGGACGGGCGCGTCATGATCGCGCCTGGGCGGCCTCGGAGTTCACCGCCTCGGAGGTGGCCCTGGGCGCCGACGAGGTCATCAACCTGAAGGTGCCCGACTCCCCGTCCGACTCCGCCAGGAGCTGCAATCGGTTCCTGGAAACGGTGAAGGCGGAGTGCGAGGCCATCGCACAGCGGAAGCCGGGCGCCTCGCACCAGTCCACGGTCGGCCGGAGGCCACCGGGATCCAAGGCCCTCAGCAACGCGTCGTACCTCTTGGTGCGGGTGGGCCCCGGGCTCGTACGGCCCGGCGGACCGCGCTTTGTGATCCCAGGAGGGCTCTTTCCCGGAGGCGTATGAGGGCTCTGGAGGAGGTTCGTCTCCAGGGCGGACGGGGGCGCGCGGTGTGCCCGACGGGTATGACGGTCATGGCCGAACCCGTGAATGCCGCACGGCGCCCGTGCGAGCCGCCGTCGCGGAGCGTGCGGCGGATCGTCTGCGCGTCTACCGCCGCGTTGCCGCCGTACTAGGCAAGGAAGACCACCTGGTGCTCGGTGGCTCCCGGGACTGCGCCCGACGGGTTCGCCACCCTCCACGACAGACTCAAGGCCGACTCCCAAGGCCGCAGAGCCGACCAGTCAACCGCACGCCCTGTGGCTGTGCGACCACCACATCGACATCACCACGGTGCCGGCCCTGCTGGCGGACCCCTGCTCCTCGGCCTGGTGCGGCCCTGGGCCGCGTCTCCCCCTGGTGAGTACCGTTGCACCGTGCCGGCTCCTTGTCCCGGCCCATCGCCGCTGTCTCGCCAGGTGTTCGGAGTGATCGCCCCGGTCATGGCCCACCGTCCGCCGATCAGCCCCGGCCCGTGGAAGGACACACCATGACATCGAGCCCCCTGTCCCTCACGAGCCCGGATCGTCCGGCCGCCCGCTACACCGTGGAGGAACTCTCCAGAATCGTCGGCATGTCGCCGAGGAACGTCCGAGCACACCAATCCCGCAAGCTGCTGCAGCCGCCGATCCGCAGAGGGCGGGTCGGCTACTACGACGACACGCATGTGCGCAGACTGGAGCACATCGTTTCACTGCAGCGGCAAGGCTTCAATCTGGTGTCCATCGGCGCCATTCTCGGTGCGGAGGGCCGCGATGACGACCGGGAAAAGCTCACCGCCGCCCTGCAGCGGGCGATACGGGAGAGGCCCGGCGTTTTCCACTCCTTGAACCGGCACGGCATGCTCGGCTGGGACGAGGATGGCGCCGTGCGCATCGCCCGACCCGGCGTCTTGCGTGCCGCCCTGGACCTCGTCCGGGCGGGAATCCCCGAGGCGGTCACCCTGCAGTGCCTGGCGCGGTTGCTGGACCGGATCGACGGTGCCGCCGAGGAGCTGATCAAGATCGTCGGCGCGGACATCCTCTCGCTCAACCTTCCTTGCCACGAACGGAATTCGGCTGCCGGATTGGATGACCACAGCACCGGCACATTCACCCAGGGACTGGTGGAACTCCTGGCGAGCGCCTTCCGCGCGGCTGCCGAGAACCACGGCCGGGAACTGGCCGCGGACCTGCTGGCGAGCAGCTACGGGTCCGCGCCCTGGGTCGAGGAATCCGTCGTCGTCGAGAACGGCTGAGCAGCCCGGCTCCCCCGAGCGGGCCGATGACACCATTCCGTGCCGTGGTCGATCCGATGTTGGGCACGGGATCGATCCTTTCGCCGAGGACCGGCCCCATCCGCACTACGGTCAGTGCCGGCCGGGATTGCCGCAGGCGTTGCGGGACGGCTGAATGCCGTATTTCGATCCGTCCCTGCCCACTCGCCGCACGACCGTCCCCGTATCAGGATCGTGAAATCCCATGAATCGCACGTCCCCGTTGCCGGGTGCCGCCAAGGTCGAGAGCTATCGGCTGCGCGCCGACGCACGGTTGACCAACGAGCCGGGCGGGTGCCTGGTGCTGGAGCAGTCCCGCTACCGGCTGCGCCTTCCCGACCCGGAGGCCGGCCGGCGGGCGCTGCTGCTGCGCATGGCGGAGGGTTGGCTGAGCGACCTTCAGATAGCCCAGCTCGTCACCGGCCTGGAGGGCGAAGCCCGGATCCTGCCCGCTCAACTGCTTGTACGCCGACTGCTATTGCACTCCTGGCTGGAGCGCCGGATCGCCGCCGGAGCCCGGGCGCTGCTGGACGTGGTGCCCCGTGGGCTCGGGGCGCAGAGCGGTCCCGCCCGGCGCCTGCACGGCGCCGGGGTGGTCTACCGGCTGTCCCGGTTCGCGGTGCTCCGCACCGATCAGGGGCGGATGCTGGCCCATTCCCCGCTGAGCACCGTCGCCATCGCCTGCGCGCATACCCAGCTGGGCGCCGTCCTGACGGGCGCGGCGGCGAGCGGGGTCAGTCGGCTCGACGTGGCCAAGGGACTGGAGGTGGACGAGCCTACCGCCGGCCACTTGTTGGACGAGCTGCTCTCCGCCCAAGTCCTGGTGACGTCCGAGGAAGCCGAGGCCGAGCTCGGAACCGCTCCGATGGGTCTGTGGTCGCCGGAGGAACTGTGGCTGCACGACCGGACGCGGCCGCAACGCCACGCGGCGCCGATCGGCGCCACCTACCGCTTCCGCGGTGTCCTGGAGCCGGAGCCTCCGCAGACGAGCGGGCCCACAGCGCGTCGCACGATTCCGCTGCCCGCGCCGTCCCCGCGCCCCGCCGAGGCGACGCCGGACTCGCTGGCGGCGGTGATGTCCCGTCGCCGCAGCGTGCGCCACCAGGACGACGCCCGGCCGATCTCCGCAGCCCAATTGGCCGAGTTCCTCCATCGGGTCCAGCGCCTCGAACCCGCCGCCACCGGCAGCGTCGACGGCCTGGAGACCGGCAGGCGCCCGTACCCGGGAGCGGGTGGGATCGGCGAACTGGAGATCTACCCGCTGATCTCGCGCTGCGCCGGACTGGAGAGCGGGCTCTATCACTACGACTCGGTGCGGCATCGCCTGGCGGCCGTCGCCGCCACGGGCCCCGAGACCGCGAAGATGCTTTCGTTCGCGCGCGCCACGGCCACCATGCCGAACCCGCCACAGGTGTTGTTCGTGATCACCGCACGGATCGGGCGCCTGATGTGGAAGTACGAGGGAATTCCGTACGCGCTGGCGCTCAAGGACGCCGGAATCCTGACCGCGTGGATGTACCTGGTCGCCACCGACATGGGTCTGGCCCCGTGCGCGCTGGGGGCGGGAGACGTCGCCTCGTTCGCCGCGCTGTCGGGACTGGACACGCTGGTCGAACCCGCCATCGCTGAGTTCGCCCTCGGCTCTTGCCCGTCCGACTCCGAGGAGCAGCTTTGAGATTCCGCAAACAGGCCCTTCGAAAGCTGGAATCACCCGAACAACTCGACGAAATCGCCCGGCTGGCCTCGATACCCACCTGGTTGACGACGGTGGCGCTCCTGGTCGTGGTGCTCTCCGTCGGCACTTGGTCGGCGTTCGCCACGGTACCGAAGACCGTCACCGCCCCCGGGGTGCTCACCCACGCTGCGGGCGCCGTCACCCTGGACGCCACCCGGCAGGGACAGGTGGGCGCGGTCCTGGTGGTCCCGAACCAACGGGTCCGCGAGGAGCAGCCGCTCTACACCCTGGTCAGTCAGAACGGCTCGACCGTGACGGTCACCGCGCCGTGGACCGCGCACGTTGTCAGTGTCCGGATCTCCGAAGGGGAGATGCTGCTGCCCGGGAGCAAAGTCGCCGTTCTGGAGCGGCTGGACACGCCCGGCGACCGGCTGGAGGCGATGGTCTACGTGCCGGCGACCCACGCCCCGCTGCTGCGCGTCGGCATGCCGGTGCGGCTGTCGACCACGGTGGCACCGGTGAGCGTCTTCGGCACACTGTCCGGAACGGTCTCGGCCGTCGGCTCCCTTCCGGAGACCGAGGAATCCCTGCACGCCTTCCTCGGCGCCGACCGCGATGTGACGCCGTTCCTCACCGCCGGTTCGGTCGTCGCGGTGACCGTCCGCCTCACCCCCGACGCCGAGTCGCCGACCGGACTGAAGTGGTCGCGCTCCTCCCCGTCCTTCGCGCTGAACTCGCAGAGCACGGTATCGGCGACCCTGACCGTGGCCCAGGAGCACCCGCTGAATTGGCTGGTGAACCAATGAGTCCGACCATCCCGAAGCGCGGCACCGACCGGCCGACCGCCAAGCGGGTGCGCACCCCCACCGTGATCCAGATGGAGGCCACCGAGTGCGGGGCGGCCTCACTGGGCATCGTGCTCGCCCACTACGGCCGCCACGTCCCGCTCGAAGAGCTCAGGCAGGCCTGCGGGGTGAGCCGGGACGGCTCCACCGCGGCCAGCGTCGCCAAGGCGGCGCGCCGATACGGGCTGACCGCACGAGGCCGGCAGAGTCCCATCGCGGACCTCGCCTCTGTGCGGCTGCCGGCCATTCTGTACTGGAATTTTGAACACTTCCTGGTGCTGGAGGGCATGGGGCGGAAGGTCAGACTCAACGACCCGGCCACCGGCCCTCGTACGGTGAGCTGGGAGGAGTTCGACGACGCGTACACGGGCATCCTGATCGCGCTGGAACCGGGTCCCGGGTTCGAGCGCGGAGGACACCCGTTCAGTCTGGTCCGCACGCTGCGGGAACGCTGGCGCAATCTCGGCTCAGTCGTGCCGCAGACCGCGATCCTCGGCCTCCTGGTCGCTATGGTCGGCATCGCGGTGCCGGCCCTTACCCGGGTCTTCGTCGATCGGGTGCTGCTCGGCTCGGACTCGGGCACCTCAGTCGCGCTGGTCGCGGCCATGGCCGTGGCCACCGTGATCACCCTCGTCGCCGGATGGCTGCAGCAGCGCCTGCTGGTGCGCGCCGAGACCGCGGTGGCGCTCGGCAGCGCGGCACGCCTGATGCGGCACATGCTGCGGCTTCCGTTGGGCTTCTTCAACCAGCGCATGGCGGCCGATCTCGCTCGCCGGGTACGCACCAACGACGTGGTGGCCGACATCTTCACCCGGCGTCTGGCATCCACCGCGGTGGACATGGCACTGGCCCTGTCCTACGCCGCGCTGCTGTGCCAGTACGACCTCGTCCTGGGGCTGTGTGCGCTGGTCTTCTCCGGCCTCAACGTGGTTGTGCTGCGCTGGCTGTCCGCCATCCGCGCGACTGCCATTGCAGGCCTGCAGGCCGAACGCGGCCGGCTCTTCGCCGCCGTGTACACCACCATCTCGATGATCGAGACCGTCAAGGCCAGCGGGCAGGAGGAGCTGAGCTACCAGCAGTTCGCCGCGCGCCAGGCGGCGGTCACCACGGGTCAGCAGAAGGCGGGCGTGCCCGCCGCCGTCGTGGCAGCGGTACCCGCCCTGCTCGCCGCGCTGAACACCGCCGTGCTGATCGCACTGGGCAGTCACCTCGTCCTGACCGGCACCCTGACCGTGGGAGTGCTCGTCGCCATGCAGGGCCTGGCCGTCGCGATGAACCGGCCCGTCACCAGCCTCACCACGGTCAGTGCCCAGGTCGAGGAAATCGGCGCGGACCTGCAGCGCCTCCAGGACGTGGAACGCTATCCGCTGCCACCCGCACCTGTCGTCTCCGGCGCACCGACACCGTTGGAAGGCCACGTGGTGCTCGACAGGGTCACCTTCGGTTACAACCCGCTCGTCCCACCGCTCCTCCAGGACTTCTCACTCGAGCTGCCTCCTGGCGCGCGGGTGGCACTGGTCGGCGGCTCCGGCAGTGGAAAGTCCACCGTCGGCCGGCTGCTCGCCGGCCTGTACCAGCCCTGGAGCGGGCGGATCACCATCGACGGCCGGGATCCGCACACGCTCGACCCGGGGCTGTGGGCCGCCACCATGGCGATGGTCGACCAGGACAAGATCATGTTCGAGGGCACGGTACGGGACAACATCACCCTGTGGGACCCGACCATCCCCGACGAGGACGTCGTGCAGGCCCTCAAGGACGCCTGCATCCACCAGGAAGTGGCGGCCCGGCCCGGCGGCCTGGCCAGCCCGGTGCACGAAGGCGGACGCAACTTCTCCGGAGGCCAGCGCCAACGTCTGGACATCGCCCGCTCCCTGGTCCGCAACCCCCGGCTGCTCATCCTGGACGAGGCCACCAGCGCCCTGGACACCGAGACAGAGCGACTGATCGACTCCAACCTGCGCCGCCGGGGCGCCACCTGCCTCATCGTTGCCCACCGCTTGTCCACCATCCGTGACTGCGACCGGATCGTTGTGCTGCAGCACGGCCAGGAGGTCGAACGCGGCACTCACGATGCCCTCATGGCACGCGACGGTTCCTACGCGGCACTCATCCGGCACCACGCGAAGTCAGCGGGGGAAACCACATGAACACTGTCGTTCCGCCCCAGGACTGGGACCTGCTCGCCCAACTGGCGGCCCCCGGCTCCACCGCGACCCGCCGCATCGACGGGCGACACACCGTCTACCTGGTCGAAGGCGGGCCGGCCGACATCTTCGCAAGCCGTCTCGTGCCCGACGGCGACACCTCCCGGCAGCACTTCGTCGCCCGCTGCCCCGCCCACAGCGCGATCCCCTCCTCGACCGCGACCGGCGAGTGGCAGCTCACCGTGGTGCCACTGCCCGGCGGCCGGCTCCGCGGCGTCGACCACGACCAGCTCTCCAGGCTGTGCCGCCAGGTCCAGCCGGAGGAGTCGGACGGCTGCCGGCCGCCCGGTCGCGATGACCGGATCGCCGACGTGATCAGCGACGCGCTGGATCGTGCTCTGCAGGCCGTCTCGGACGCCGTACGCTCCACCAGCGCCCCGCGGGATGCCCAGGTCCTGCGCTCCCGGCAGATCGTCTCGCTCACGCGCGGCCGCACGGTCGTCGGAAGCGGCCGACCGTGCTGGATCCGGCTGGCGGATGGCCGCATGAGCAAGAACGGCTTGGCCGGACGTGAGGCGCTCTTCCTCGGTCTCCAGGACTGGACCCGTGCGGAGTCCGACTGTCTGGTCGAGCTCCTGAACACCCCGGACCTGCTGCGCTCCGGAGCCCTGTTCGAGGCGGTCGACCAGCAGATGGCCCATCTGGTGCGTTCGCTCGGCGATCGCGCCCTGGCCGCCGACACCGTGTTCCTGCACGCTCTCGATGTCCGCAAACGCGCGGCCGAGCAGATGGTGGCAGCGAGTGCCCGACGGGCCCTGGGAGTGCTCGGCGCCAACCGAGCCCGCGGCGGGCGACTCGCCACCGACGGCGCCCAGGACGCCCGGGCCTGGGCGGTCGAGACCCTCCAGGTGGTCACCGAAGGAGCGGACGTCACCGTGACGGAGCCGCCCACTCACACGCCGGGAACCAGCAACCCTGGCGACGAACTCCGAGCGGTCGCCCAGAGCTCGGGGCTTCACCTGCGTCAGGTCCGGCTGTCCACGAAGTGGTGGCACAACAACGTCGGACCGCTCATCGGCTGGCGCCCGACCCAGGCAGTCGGCTCGGCATCCGCTGATCAGCCGACGGATACGCCGACCGGCGGCCCGGCCGTGTCGGCCGGCACCGAAGGGGATGCCCGGCTGATTCCGGTTCCCCTGCTGTTCGCCCGCGGCAGGTACTGGATGGTCAACCCACACACACGGGCGCGTACCCCGGTGGACCAGCGGCGCGCGCAAACCTTCAGCCGGAACGCCACCCTGGCCCAGCTGCCCCTGCCCGCGCACAGCAGCCTGCGGCAACTCCTGCGCCGGGGGGCTTTCGGCACCGCGTCGGAGCTGCGTTCCATGCTGGCCAACGGAGTCGCCGTGGCGTCGCTCAGCCTCGCCACCCCGCTGCTGATCGGCCAGGTGCTCAGTTCCCTGACGTCGGGAGGCCTTCAGGACCTTCCCTGGGCCACCGGGCTGTACCTGGTGAGCGCCGTCGCAGCGGCCCTGTTCACCGCGCTCCTGAATCTGCACGCGTTGCGGCTGGAGGACCGTTTGGAATCGGGGGTCCAACTCGCCCTGTGGGACCGGCTGATCCGGCTCCCGTCCGACTTCTTCACCCAGACCACCAGCGGCGTCCTGGCCAGCAAGATGCTGGGCACCGCCTACGCCCGCCAGGCCTTGAACGGGCTGGCGACCCGGACCTTCCTCGCCCTGCTGACCGCGGCAGCCGGACTGGCTCTGACTCTGAAGATCAATCCCGTCGTCGGTCTGTACACCCTCGTGCTGCTGGCCGGCACCAGCGGCCTGGGAGTCCTCTTCGGTGCGGCGGTGATCCGCCGTCAGCGCCAGGCCCTGCCCGCCGAGCACCACGCCGCGGCAGTGACCAACGAGATCTTCGGCGGCATCATGAAGATCAGGCTGGCCGGCGCCGAGAACGCCATGTTCAGCCGCTGGGCGCAGGCCACCGTCGCGGCCCGCGCCCGGCTGCAACGCGTTCACCGGGTACAGGGAGCCCTGTCCGCGGTCGCCGTCACCGTGCCCATCGCCGGACAACTGATCCTCTTCGCCGTCCTGGCAGGCCCTTTGCGGGGCCAGGTGCCGGCGAGCGGCTTCTTCACGCTCAACGCGGCCTTCGCCCTACAACTCCAGTCCATGATCCTCCTGGTCACCAGCGGTGCCGAGTTCGTCGTCGTGCTCCCCCGCCTGCACGGCCTCTCCGAGGTACTGACCGCGCGGGCCGAGCGGGAACCCAGCCACGTCCAACCGGTGGACCTCCGGGGGGAGATCGAGATCGTCAACGCGACCTTCGGCTACCCGGGCCAGGACACCCCGGTGCTCGACAAGGTGACGCTGCACGCCCGCCCCGGCCAGTTCATCGCGATCGTCGGTACCAGCGGCTCCGGCAAGTCCACCCTCCTGCGGCTGCTGCTCGGCTTCGAGCGCCCGCGCAGCGGCTCCGTGCTCTACGACGGACAGGACCTCGCCGAGCTCGACGTGCAGGCCGTACGCCGGCAGTGCGGAGTGGTCCTCCAGGACGGGCGGCTGTTCAGCGGCACCATCCGGGAGAACATCTGCGGCGCCCAGCCCTACTCCGTCGAGCAGGTCTGGGAGGCCGCCGCCATGGCAGGGCTCGACGAGGACATCCACCGGATGCCCATGGGTCTCAACAGCTTGCTGTCCTTCGGCGGCGGCGCCCTGTCCGTCGGCCAGAGGCAACGTGTCCTCATCGCCAGGGCGCTGATCTCCAAACCGCGGGTGCTCTTCTTCGACGAAGCGACCAGTGCTCTCGACAACCACACCCAGGAGATCGTCACCGCCAGCACCCAGCAACTCGCCGCGACCCGAATCGTCATCGCCCACCGGCTCTCCACCGTGATCAACGCGGACGTCATCCTGGTCATGGACCAGGGCCGGATCGTCCAGAGCGGCACCTATCACGAGTTGCTCGCGGACACCGGTGGACTGTTCCACCGGCTTGTCCAGCGCCAGCTCTGGGCGCAGTCGGCGAATCCGCGCGATGCGGCCGCAATCTCCCCAACTCCATGACGGAAAGCGAAGGTTCGCACTATGGAAGAAGCCGAGCGCACTACTTTCACCGCTCGCTACAGCGCGGTGGTCGCGGCCGCCTGGTCGGACCCTGGCAAGGAGCGGATGCTGTCCTCCGACCCTGGGGCCCTGCTCGCCGAACACGGAATCAGCGTGCCGATGGGCACCGTCATCGAGGTCGTCCGCGATCAGCCCGCGACGTCCGACGTTCTGGAATCCCAGATCCGGGCCTGGGAGGAGATTCCCGACCGCGGCACACTCAGGCTGCTGGTCCCGCACCCGGAGCGATTCGAGGCTATCGACCTCGCGGAGGAGGAACTGGACTCCCTCGTCGCCGGTCTCGGTCACCCCGCCCTGCCCGACGTTCCGCGCTGAACGCCCGTCGGTCCCTGGCGCGGCATCTGCTGATGCCGCGGCCGGAAGAGCCCGGCTGCCGTGGTGGAACCGTGTGGCCGTCACTGTCGAACCCCAGGAAACCGAAACCCCAGGAAATGCAGAGGAGAAAGACCGTGAACGAGGAAGACGAGACCTACGCCGCCGATCTCTCGGATGACGAGCTCCAGGCCCTCGTGGCAGGTATCAAAGGGTTGACCGTCACGAACGACGAATAGGCACCGCCGTCCGGCGCCCACGGCGGCCGACGGGCAGGACGCAGATCGTCCGCCGGCCGCCGAACCGCATTTCGGCGGCGCCACCGGCAGACGACAGAACGGTCGTGCCGTCATCGGCACGACCGTTCCCCAAAACCCGCCTTCGCGAATGTCCGGCTTCTCAGCCGTCGAGCAAGGCGGCCAGTGCCGCGAGCGAGGGCGCCGCTGTCGTGTCCGTCCCCGGGCCGTCCGGAGCACCGAACTCGACCGCCGCGCACAACTCCTCCGGTGTCAGCGCACCCAGCCGGTCCCGATAGTGGTCGAGCAGCTCGGCCGCGGTCTTGCGCAGTCCTGCGTCGTCCACCGGACAAGGCGGAAGGGACAGTTCGGTGTCGAGGTACCGGACCAGCATGGCCCGTAGCGCTTCGGTGCCGGGCCGGCGAACCGTCAGCGACAGGTGCACGGACAGACCGCCGCTCTGACCGACGGCCGAGTGCGGTGCTCCTCGCGGGATATAGAGCACCTGCCCCGGCTCCACCGTGGTCTCCAGCACCGCTGGCCCCGGGTGCGGCGCATATCCGGCATCCCACTCACCGCTCGCCGGGACGCTGTGCACCTGCCACCGCTTGCTGCCGTTCAGCTGCACGACGAAGACGTCCGCATCGTCACGATGCGGACTCAGCCCTTGTTCCCCCGGCGGCGTGACGAAGACGAACGCCTCGACCGGGCGGCCCAGTTCGGCGCTGAGGCGGCCGGAGAGCGCCGCCGCCCCCGGATGCCAGTGCTCGATGTTCCGCATCAGCAGGGTGGCTCCCGAGGAGACCCTCCTCAGTACCTTGTCCGGGTCGGCGTAACCGGGGAACTCGTGTTCACCGACACTTCGCACCGTAGTGAAGTCACCCAATTCCAGGTTCCGTCCGCTGCGGACCAGTTCCAGATAGGGTCTGCGGAGCAGGCCGCCGGTCAGCGCTGTGTCCAGGTCGGCCAGCGTGACCAGCCGTGCGGGAGGCGCGCTCGGGCGCAGCACACGAGCCTCACGTCGCCACGCGGTCCCGAGGAACAGCTCAGGGTCGCCCACCAATGAGCGGAGAGTTTCCATCCAGTGATCACTTTCTCTTACGAAGCGCTTCGAAGCGGATGGGTCTTGGCGCCCAGCGCCTCAACCGCGGTGCCCACGGTGGAGAGAAGATCGCTGTGGACCGGCAGCCCCGGCCGCGCACAGCGCAGCTGTGCCACCACGTCCGAGCGGCGCCGGTAACCGTTCTCGACGCCCACCGTGATCGCCCGCCCGGCGGCCGCCGCCGCTCCCAACTCGTAAAGCGCGATGGGCTGTTCGGGCCGCGCCGCGTTTCCGCTCGGAAACCAGAAGAGCACCAGGTCCGCCAGCGCCAAGTGCCGATACTCCCAGGCCACCATGGACTCGTTGAAGCCTGACGAGCCGGCGATGACCCGACGCGGGCTGAGGAGGGCCAGCGAGCACCGGTTGGCGCTGCTGCCGGACCAGATCTGCTTGAAGGCGGTTATCGCCTCATATCGCCAGTCGGGGCAGTTGTGCATTCCGCCGGCGAGGAAGACCTTCGTTTCCTCGGCCCGGGGCACGTATTCCTGCATGGACTCGATGACTCGCACCTGTGCGGTCTTCATCATGCGCCGCTCTCTGCTGGTGACGGGACGAGAGGAATTCAGGAGTGGATGCACCTGGTACGTTCCGGGGCCTCCGCGACCTCCAGACGCTGAACCACGGAGTTGCGCTTGTCACCCGTGGTGAGCACGAACCTGCCCTGCGACCGATGACGGGGGGGTGCCTCTATGTTCTTCGTCAAGCGTGCAGGAGGCTTCGGTCCGGGCTCGATGTTCTCCGTGGGGCATGAGACTGTCTGGTTGTGTCGGA
>NZ_JBHVWT010000068.1:0-23701 GCF_042882135.1 Streptomyces sp. NPDC058240 | reverse complement strand
CCGACCCCAGACCTTACGTCTGGACCAAGACCGCAGACGAGATCCTCGAACGCCTCGCCAGCTATCTGAACAGAATTCCTGACTCAGAAGACTAGGGTCTGTTGCGAAAGTCGATCTTCGTGGGGCTAGAGCGTGCCTCTTTTATGAGTTGATCAACTGATCGGCGACCCCCTGAAGGCTTGCTCTCGGACCGAGAGACGTTCGCCTCCCGCCTGTCAGTGACCCATTCGAGCGTTGTTTGACGGCCGTGCCTTCGCCGTCGATGGTCGGACTGCTGTGACGGCTAGCGTGGATGTACCGCCCAGGTGTGGGTGTACCTCACGCGCCCCAGAACGACCGTTCGAGCGTTCTAGCGGCTTCCCGACGGGCGAGCAATGGAAGGGCCTGACATGTCCAACCACTTCACCGGCCTCAGCCTTGGGCCACCACTCGGCGACCAGCGTCTCGATCTGTGCGACCTATATGCCTTCGGGGTACCCGGCGATCCGAGCAGAACCGTTCTCATCCTCAATGCCAATCCCAACGCAGATGCCATGCACCCCGACGCCGTATACCGCCTGAACATTGACAACGACGGCGATTACCTGACCGACGGCGCCTTCAGCTGGGTCTTCAGCCCGCCGGCATCCGACGGCTCGCAGACCTACAGCGTCTTCATGGCAACCGGTGCGGAGTCTCGCAGGCCCGAGGCGGTCGGCACCAAGATCGTTTCAGGCGCCGCCGTCTCCTTCGGCCCCCAGGCCAACGTGGTCAGTAGCGGCGACTACAAGGTGGCCGCCGGCAGCCGCAGTGATGCCTTTTTCTTCGACTTCGACGGAATCGGGAATCTGTTCGACACCAGCGGCAACCGGAATTTCACCGCGCCGCATCTGGGCGGAAAGTCCCCGTGGACCGGCGTCGACTCCAACGGCACGGCCAACGTCTTCTCCATGGCCATCGAACTGCCGACAGCGGAGCTGGCCCCCAAGCCCGAGCTGCACATCTGGGGCCGGTGCAGCGTCCTGCGCGACGGCGAACTCGTCCACGCGGACCGGGCCGGGCACCCGTCAATGAGCAGCTTCTTCAACACCGACGACACGAAGGAGGAGTACAACGCCAGCGAGCCGGTTAACGACCGCGCCAGGTGGACGGACCAGTTCGTCCATCTGTTGGGCCACACCGGCGGCTACTCGCGTGAGGAGGCGATCACCGCGCTCGACGAGCACGGCCTCCTGCCGGACGTGCTGCACTTCGACCCGTCCAAGCCTGCCGCGTACCCGAATGGCCGGACATTCACGGAAGACGTCATCGACATCCGCGTCGCGTTCCTCACCAAGAGCGAGGCGCCGCCCACCGGTCTGACGCCGCACACCGACACCCTGGACCGGTTCCCGTACCTCGGCAACCCGCACCCGGCAACCACCACCTGACGGATCCCTGCGGGACACACCCGGGGCTCCGACGGCCGAGCCGGGACAGGCCGATCGATCAGTAAATCGGACTAGGGTCTGTTGCGAAAGTGCTGGTCATAGCCGCTCATTGATGGCCGCGACCAGCACGGTGGTTTCGTAGCGGACGGCGAGTTTGTCGTATCGTGTGGCCACCGCCTGGTGGCGTTTCAGCCGGTTGATGCCGCACTCCAACGCATGGCGTTGTTGGTAGTCGTTTTTGTCGAACTGCGGTGGTCGCCCGCCGTGGGAGCCGCGCTTCTTGCGGTTGCGGACCTGGTCAGCCTTCTCGGGGATGGTGCAGCCGATCCGGCGTCTGCGTAGGTAGGAGCGGTTGGCGCGGGAGCCGTAGGCTTTGTCGGCGCGGACCCTGTCAGGTCTGGTGCGAGGCCGACCCTGACTGGTGCGGGGGGACCCGAATTTTCTCGAGCATCAGTTGGAACTGCGGGCTGTCGTGCCGGTGCCCGGCCGCAATGATCAGAGACATGGGTTTTTGCCCTTGCTCTGGCGAGGTGAATCTTCGTGGTCAGCCCGCCGCGGGACCGCCCGAGGCCGTGGTCGTCCGGCTCGGTGTCGATGCCGCCGGGAGGCTCCTTCTGGAGATCCCCTTTTTACGGGCGCCCGCGGCGTGCTGATGAGCACGGCAGACGGTGGCGTCCACGCTGACGTCCCAGGTGATCAAGTTCTTCGCGTCGGCCTCGGTCTGGAGCTGTTCCAGGATCCGCTTCCATCCCGTTGCGCTGCCATCGCCGGAACAGGTCGTACACCCGGTCCCACGGGCCGTATCGCTCGGGCATGTCCCGCCAGGGCGTTCCGGCGCGGGTACGCCACCGTATGCCGTCGATCAGCTGCCGCCGGGTCCATATCGGCGGCCGCCCCGACTTCTTCCCGCGCGGCAGCAGCGGCTCCAGCCGAGACCACTGCGCATCCGTCAGGTCTCCACGGGCCACAGCACGTGATCATCTTGGATCAAGATCCACTTTCGCAACAGACCCTAGTCTTTTGAGTCAGGAATTCTGTTCAGATATGAGGCGAGACGTTCGAGGATTTCGTCGGCGGTCTTGGTCCAGACGTAGGGTCTGGGGGTGGTGTTCCAGGCGGCGATCCAGTCGCGGATGTCTTTCTCCAGGGCCTGGACGGTCTTGTGGATGCCGCGCCGCAGCCGCTTGTTCGTCAGCTCGGCGAACCACCGCTCCACGAGGTTCAGCCAGGACGATCCGGTCGGGGTGAAGTGCAGGTGGAAGCGGGGATGGGCCAGCAGGCGGGGCAAGGAGGGGCTCGGTGAACACCCGACAAAAGCGGTGCGGAGAATGTCGGGTGATCGGGACCGGTGTCGCCGCACGATGGGGGCATGGATGACACGACCTTGGTATCCCGCTTCCTCCGCGACGGCTTCGTGAAGTTGGAGGGCGCCGTCGCGCCGCGCGTGGCCGCGGACTGCGTGCGGCTGCTGTGGCGAGAGACAGGCTGCGACGCGGAAGATCCAGCGACGTGGACGCAGCCCGTGCACTGGGTGGCCGGCATGGCGCAGGGGCCGTTCGCCGCCGCACCCAACTCCCCGTCCCTGCAGCGCGCGTACGACCTGCTCGTCGGCGCGGGATGCTGGGAGCCGCGCTACTCGCTGGGCACGTTCCCGCTGCGTTTCCCGCACGAGGAGGAGCCGGACGACGCGGGCTGGCACATCGAGGGGAGCTATCTGCCGGAGGGCGAGAGCTGGTACTTCACAAATCTGCGCTCCCGGGGCCGGGCGCTGCTGATGCTGTTCCTGTTCAGCGAGGTCGGTGAGGAGGACGCCCCGACCCGGATCCGGGTCGGCTCACACCTCGACGTGCCGAAGGTGCTGGAGAAGTACGGGGAGGACGGAGCGAGCGGGCTGGCCCTTGCGCCCGATCTGGTGGCGGCGTCCGACCACCGGCCACTCGCCCTCGCCACCGGGTCCCCAGGCGACGTCTTCCTGTGCTATCCGTTTCTGGTGCACGCGGCGCAACCGCACCATGGGGTGCGGCCGCGCTTCATGGCCCAGCCGCCGCTGATGCCGGCCGCGCCGTACGAACTGGAGCGGGCCGACGGCGCGTACTCCCCCGTGGAGATCGCGATCCGTCGGGGCCTGGGACAGGACACCCCCGGTCCGGACGGGGACGGCACCGGCTGCAGCGCCGGGTAGACGTGCTTCATCTGTTCCTGGAACTGGGCGGAGAACCAGTGCCGGGCAGCGCCGCGCCAGCCGGCCTCGTGATGGAGCCCGTACGACTCATCGACCACAACCCACAACGGACGCCCGTCCACGGGCGATTCGGCACACAGCTCGGAATTTTCATGTCTCCATGCGACCGCGAACGCGTGCCTCACAACCGGCAGATATCCCACAGCCACACGAAGAGGTGACCTCCGTGCCTTACACAACAAACGCCAGCTATGGACCGCAGATAAGCATCACGATCGTGGCATACGTCGAAGCCTGACCCGGACACAGCAGTGCCCCGGATCCGCATGGGTCCGGGGCACTGCTGTGTCTGCTGCACGGTGCAGCAGAAACGGGGTGTGGGGCCGGTGGGTGGGTACGGGTGCCTGCCGGAGAGCGATGACACTCGAAGGCCGGCCCCGGGCTGCACAAGGGGGGCTGCTCGTTCAGCAGCCGGTGCTGCACAGGGCAGCGGCGCCGTGCAGCAAACGGCGTTCGTCTACTGTACGGCGCCGCTGCTCACGATCAGCTGGTGGTGTCGGCGGCCCACTTTTCCAGTTCGCCCGGCGGCTTCTTCAGCAGGGTGTTGCGGCGGTACTGGGCGGTCGCCCGGCTTTCCAAGTGCATCGCCTTCGTCAGGTCGCCGAAGGTGCCATTCCGGGCGGCGTGCTGGCGCACAGCGGCGTTGCGTACGGCCTCCAGGTGCTCCAGCAGGCTGGTGGTGCCGTCGATCGCGGCGGCGAGTTCGTCGACGGTTGCGCCGCCGGCGCGCAGCAGCACCAGGCCGTGCAGGGCGGACCCGAGCAGCGCGGCCAGCTGCTCGCCGTCACTGCCGAGCGCGGCGACGTCCTCGGCAGCGAGCGGGACCAGGAGGTGCTGCTCCTGGCTGCCAGGCAGCCGTCCGGGCCGGCTTCGACGTCCATCACCGCGGCTACGGGGTCACCGCTCCTCCCGACGCCCGCCAACTGGCCGCGCTCGATGACATTCTGACTGCCACCTACTCCGCCACCGACGGAGCCCACTGGGGCGCCGTCGGCGAGCCGCTGGCCGCCGCGTTGCTCACCGAGGTCGAGACCGACAGCGGCGACGAGTTCGTCGAGACCTTCCTTCAGCACGAATCCCTCAGGACCGAGCGATGCCAGCAGGCCCTCAGTACCATCGCCCGCACCGCCCAGGACGAGCCCGGCCTCGCCGCCGGTGCCCACCGGGCCGTCTCCGCCGACCCGCAACGCCTGCTGCCGCTCGCGGCCCGGACCGTCACAGCCGAGCTCGGCGACGACCATGCCCGGCAGTGGCTCGCAGGCCCTCGAACACGCGGTCGCCGACCGCGCCGCCCACCCCGACGCCGACCCCGGCACCTACCAGTGGGCCAGCAGCCTCATCAGCGAGGTCCATGCCCTGACCTTCGCCTGGCGCATCTTGTTCGGCCAGCTGCAGGACACCCGACGGCCAGCCACCCCTGAAGACCTGCTGGGGCTGGCAGACCCGTTCAGCGCCCCGTCCCTGCTCTGTCCGCGGGTGCCCAGCGCCCGCTCCACCCCCGAGGACGTTCATGAGCGCCGAGCCCATCCGCTTCGACGCAGAAGGCGCTGCCGAACAGATCCGCCAGCAAGGCCTCGATCTCGCGCTGCCCGGGACGCCCAGCCTCCCGGCCCAGCAGTCCAACGCCCGCTGCCCACCTGCCCCCAGCGCTCCCGTCGTGCTGCCCGACGCTCTGACCGACCGCGGCAACGCGAAACTGTTCGCCCGCCTCTACGCCGGCCAGTTCCGCTACGTCGTCGGCATGGGCTGGCACTCGTGGGACCAGTACCGCTGGAAACTGACCGGCGGTGACGAAGCAGCGGTCTGGGCAGCCGGCGACATGGCCGAGCAGTTCGCCGACACCGACCCCCGACGCACAAGCTGTGGCTGCTCGGCAACCACCGCCCTGAAGTCGGCACCGGCGGCCACGCCTTCTGGCGCCGCATGCGCATCATCCCCTTCGAGCGACGAGTCCCCGACGAGCGGAAGATCGACAACCTCGCCGCCGAACTGGTCCGCGACGAAGGCCCAGGCATCCTCCACTGGCTGATCGACGGCGCCCGCCGGTACCTCGCCACCCGTGACCCGCTCGCCGGACCGGCCTCCGTCCGCGCGGCCACCGCCGCCTACGAGACGACCGAGGACCACATCGGCCGCTTCATCACCGAACGCTGCACCAAGGGCACCGGTGGCCGGCCCAACCCCGAACTGCGCGTCGAACAGAAACTCCTCTACGAGACCTACGGGCGCTGGTGCTCCGACGAAGGGATCAGGCCCTCGACGAGCCGGGCCTTCGCCAGCCGCATCAGGCAGGAACTCTGGCTGGCCTCCCCAGCCGAGATGATCAAGAACAACGCCGCGAAGCTGTACCCCGGCCTGGCACTCCTCCCGGACGACAGCGACACCGACGGGGGAGAGCCTCGTGATCAGCAACTGTGCCCTGGGATCCCCAGCAGACCGACCGTACGATGGACGGTGCTCCCTCGAACGGCTCCGCGCAGTCCGCCAGAGGCAACCATCGAACCGGGGAAGGCCGGGGCAAAAACCCCACAGTCCCAGGCCACCGCGGAGATAGCGCCTGCCTCCACCTGAGACGAACGGCTGTAACGCCGGGCTCCACAGCGGCCCCTGCCCCATCCCCACAACCTAAAGCCAAAGTCCAACGGGGGGTGCCGGATCAGGCCTTCCCTCCATGGTCCGCGTGGCGGGCGTGGCGTAAGTGTGTCCGTAGCAGCACACGAAGCTGGGGGAGCGGTACCTCGGCGCCGAGGAGGTCGGGCACGCTCCAGCTTGTGAGGGCACCTTGGCCGGAGAGGCAGAAGCCGACCCGGTTGATCGCATGAGTGTCGTCGTAGTCGAGCAGGAGGTAGCCGGCGAGCTGCTGTACTTCGGCTCGGCCGATCTTGTGGGGGCGGATGGTGGCTTTGCAGTCCACCAAGAGCCCGCCCTCGATGAAGTCCGCGTCCGCTCCGCCGAGGTCGCCGCTGCTGGCGAGAACAGGCCCGCACACCCGCTGCCCGAGCGGCATCTCCCTGAACGGGGTGAAGGGCTGTTCGGCAAGCTGCATCTGCTCGGCGATGTCCTCCAGCACGTAAAGGGGAACCGCTGATGTCAGCTGCTCAAGCGTCGTATTTGCATCGGCCTGGGAAAGCAGGTTGCGGCACCCCGGCCCGCTTCGCCTTGTAGGCGACGACCGTGCCGAACTGCGCGAACGGCCAAGAGCGGGTGTGGTGCGTTGGGGCTTTCTCAGCCGTGCCCGCTCGCGGATCCTGTTTCTGAACCCGTGCCTGATCGGTACGTAGCGGAGCGTCCTCGTCACCGCGGCAGCGGCCGCGCACGAAGCAGGGCGTTCCCGCAGGCGAGTCGGGCGGGCTTGATGAGGACACTCATGCTTTCTCTTCTAGTTCAGGGTTCAGCGCGATACCGGGGTAGAACTTGCGTTGGTTGGACAGGATTATCTTTTTGGGTGTGGCGATGCCGATGGTCTCACGGACACGTGCGGCGAACGCTCGTGAGGAGACCGGGGTGGCGCCCTCCAGCTGGCACCAGTTCCGGTAGCTGGTGTAGAGCTGGGTTTGCTCCGCACGCAGGGCGGGGTCCACGGTGCAGCACTCGCTCAGGAACCGGACCGTATGGTCTTCGGTCTCTGCGTACGTGTGGGTGGCGGTGCGTACCCGCGGGGGGCCGGTCAGGTCGCGAGGACCGTTCAGATAGCGGCGCGCGCCGGTGACGAGCCAGTGCAGGATGCCCGGTCCTTCTTCGGTGACCAGGGCGTCGGCGAGGTTGTCGATCTTCCGGTCGTCTGCGACGACCCGGTCGAACGGGATCAGCCTCATCCGGCGCCAGAACGCGTAGCCGCCGGTTCTGACTTCAGGGCGCTGGTTGCCGAGCAGCCACAGTGTGTGGGTGGGGGTGAAACTGAAGAAGTCCTGTCGCATCCTGCGGGCCTTGATCCGGTCTCCGCCGGTCAGTAACTTGACGCGGGACTCGTCGAGGGGGTCACCGGGCTTGGGTTCGGAGCAGACGATAATGCGCCGGCCATGCAGCTCGGCGAGATCGGTGGCGTGCACGACGCCAGACCGGGCCATCAGGAAACTGGGCGGGGCGGCATCCGCGTAGTCCCCAAGAAGTCTGACGATGACGTCCAGAAAAACGCTTTTGCCGTTTTTTCCCTGTCCATAAAGGAATGGCATGATCTGCGCGCCGACATCACCGGTGATCGAGTAGCCCAGCAGCTCGTGCAGAAAGCCGATCATCTGACGGCCGTCGGCGTCGTCGCCGAACGTGTCGGTGAGGAACTGCTGCCAGCGGGGTGTTCCTATCGGCCGGGCTTCGACGCTCGTGGCACGCGAGTGGCAGTGCCTCTCCGGATCCGGCGCGGCGACCAGACCGGTGTGGAGGTCGACCACCCCCTTCGGAGTGCACAGTGCATAGGGATCCGCGTTCAGCAGCGCAGCGTTGAGAGTCATCCCCGGCGCGGCCCTAGCCTGTATCAGCATGGCCATCATTCCGGATGTTGTCAGAGCCCGCCGGCGGTGTCGGCGCAGCTCCGCTTCGCCGTGCCGCCCGTGCGGGTCGGTCTCCGCCAGCCTTTCGGCCATCTCGCCGGCTGTCCACAGTACGGTGTCGGCCTCGTCGATCTCCCACCGATAGCCCGACCACCGGTACCAGCCCAGGCCCGGCACATGCCTGAAGCCCCGCCCGTACAAGGCGACGAACAGCTTTGCGTTGCCACGGTCGCTGAGGGTGTCGGGCAGCAGACCGTGCTCGGTTGCCCGCATCGCCGGCGGCGCAGCTCTCTTGGCGGCCTGCGCCGGGACGGTGCTGGCGGGGGAGCCGGAGCCGAGTAGAATCTGACGTCCGATCTTTTGAGGGTCGAACGGCCCGTCATCGTGGTTGGGTGCGTGGTTCACCTGTGGTCTCCCGGATCGAGCGGAAGGCGGCTGCTCGCAAGCAATCCCGGACTGGATGATGTGCGGTGTTCGGCGTTCCTGGCCCGGACGCATGTGTACAGCGGCCGCCACCAGGGCCGCATCCGCGTCCTGCCCCGCCAGACGGCCGGTGGTGGCCAGGCCGCCCGCGGTGCGAGCGGCTCGGCTGAACGCGGCACTGACGTTTGCCTCTTCTGCCATAACAGTGCAGTCGAGGACCGGGGGCCGCAGCGTCGAAACGATATGGGCCGGGTACTTTGCATCCCGCAGCGCCGCGAGGCGGTGACATCCGTGCAGTGACCCCGACGGGGTAACCGCGATGCCGGGCAGCAGCCGGTTTCGTTCGGGCAGCGATGTCGAGTGGACATCGATGACGACCGGACCGGCATCACCGTACGAGACACCCACCCCGGACTCAGGCTGATGTGCTCACGCACCCGGATACACCACGCACAGGTCGTCGAGGCGTGGAAGCAGTGACACCAGCGGCCGACTGGGAGACGCGGGCACTCGCGGAAGCTGTGGCCCGGGCTCTGGCAGTCGTGGCAATTGGCGGGGATGCCTTGCGACGGACAGTTGGTCGGTTGCACCGGCCGGGCGCGTCGCAGCGCGGTCGACAGTACGTCAGGCAACCAAGTTGCCGGTCGAGAAGCTACGGTCCGGCCTGAGTTGCTGTCACGTAGGTGCAGATCAGGAACCATACGCACTCCTTTCAGCGACTGAAGCGACTCAAATTACAAGTTGGTGGAGCGTGGATAGGGTCGAATACCTGGGGGCTTCAGGAGCCCCACCCAGCTCCTGTTGCCCCACGTTCATCCGGTTGCGATGGGAAATATTCAATTGAGGAACTATCTGGCTGAATCGATGTGGTGGTGACAAGGATCCGCCTCGTGTTTCATCTGTAAGATCCAAGCTCGATCAAATTGTACGTTGAAGGAATTTTGCTTTCGTATGGATGTGGGTTCTCCGGGGGATCCGAGCGGCTTAGCACGGAAACGACTCGTGGTTATACAGCTGTGGCTTGTGAGTGTCACATGGCTCAATTGCCCGACCTGAAGGATCCGTTGGAAGCTTGTCGCTCGGGCGTCAGTTCCACGGCTGAGTCCCTCGTCGGCATGCGACTTCATAGGCTGCAGAAATGAGGCTGCACTATTCCGCGACCCGGCGTCAAACGATCACTGCAGTGCCGCGGTACGAGTCGACGGCCGACTGTACGGATCGCGCCAAAATGCCTGCTCGCGACAGCTGGTAGGGCTGTCTCACGCCGTCTGTGGACCGGGTGATTCGCGGTGTCGGGGGCGATCTGGCCTGTGACGGTGCGGATTTCAACCGAGTCATTGGTGTCGGCCGCAGCGTCGAAGTGCGCACAGTGCACAGAGCGAGGGGTGCGGTGTTGCGACGCCTTATGGGTTTGCCGTAGGGCGTTACCGGCCGTCGAATTTCCCCACGGGATCAAGCCGAACAGATCACGCCAAGAACTGGCAGGGCAGACGGTCTTTAAAGGAAGTCAGAAGAAGCGATTCGCCAAGCAGAATTGTTGCGTCGTGTGGCACCGACTCCGTGACATCGCGGGCTGCTCACGCGCATGAATCACTTCATCCAGATGCTTGATGGTGGCCTGCCGGGGAGTCTTCGAGTGGTCCGAAGTGGAAGGGTATAGATTTTACCATAGGTACGCCATTCGGGTGACATTGTGTCGGCTTTGTTGCTGTCATGTGCGCCCGAGAGGATAACTATCACTATCCAAACCGGTGGGCCGCCCACCCTCTCCGGGGGAGCGGCTGCTCATTTCTCTCGTAGCTGTCCAGGTGAGGTGAAAGCCTGGGCATCTGCCGGGTGGGGCTGCCGCAATGGGCACCCCCGTGGGAGGGGTTTGGATCCGCCAGTCGGTGCCGGTGGCGCCGACTGGCGCGGCGGCCCAAGTGACCTCTGTGGGGACACCATGCGAGCTTCCTTGGCGACGGTTCCGACGTCCAGTGCCCGGTCTCGGACTCCTGAGTTCTACGGTGAGACCGCTCAGGTCGACGCGGCGCGACGCCAGTCGGCAGGGGTACCCGTCGCTCTCACGCTGTGCTCGGCCAACCCGCTCACCGTCGCGCACGGCGCAGGGGCTTTGCCGGAGCACGGAGTCTGCTGCCTCCCCACGGCACCGAATCATCTCCAGGGCCGGTGGCCGGCATCGTCCGGACCCCGCCCGCCGTGTCGGCGTCGGGCGGGTGTGCCCCGCTTCCCGTCACTGAACCGCCCACTCAGCTCTCGGCACGGTTGTCCCCGCCCGGCGAGCGCATCGGTACGGCAGGAGTCCGCAGCCAGCGGTTTGTGCCGCGTTGTGTCCGGAAGCGCAAACCTGCCACCCCGCCATCCTGGGCAAGGCCCAGGATGAGAGAGGAAGGACTATGCTGCCGACTGCTTGGTCGGGAGTGCAGATCGCACTGTCCCCCCAAGAGATTGAACAATGGCCGGATACGGCGTCAGCCCGGGCCCTGGCCGACGGTTGCCCCAGCAGGCGACCGGCCTCGTTCCGCGTGCCGACATTGGAGCGAGCGGTGCCGGTCTGCCGCCAACTGGCACGGCTGTGGATGGACTCCGAGGATATAACAGACGAAAGTGCCCGGTGTGCGGCCTTACTCGTGATCTCTGAGCTGATGACCAACGCCATCGTCCACACCAACAGCCTTTCGATCATGGGCCGTCTGCAAAAGGACGGTGACTGGCTTCTCGTGGAAGTCCAGGATGAGGGGGGAACATCGTCCGTCCCGCACCGTGCCGGCAACGCCAACGAGTACGGTCGAGGCCTGCTGGTGGTTGCGCAGTCCGCGCAGGCACTGGGAACGCGGCAGGAGACCGACGGAGGCCGCACGTTCTGGGCACGGATCGCACTGGCCGGGTGAAATCCGTCGCCAACTCACGTCCCCAGCCCAGTGAACAGCGCCCGCGGCGCCGGTTCATTTCGTCGATCGGGCCCTCGATGGCGAGCCCGGTCGTCCGGTGACCTCACTTCGCCCTGGATTTCTTTCGCTGGGCTCTGGGCGGCGGCCGCTCGGTGTGGATGGTCTGGCTGGTCGCCGTGGCGCTTGATGAGTTCCAGGCGGATCTCCGCCAGCCCGGCTGGCAGGACGAGGTCCGGGCACTGAACAGCGACCAAGGCCTGTCAACGTTTCCCCCGTTGTGGTCTGCCGAGACACGCCAAGCTCTCTCAGCGACCAGTCGTCGCGCCGTGCCCATGACGGAGTTGCTCGGCCTCGCCCGGGACTCATGCCGACAGCTCGATGGAGTTGATCCGGGCATTTCTCGGCGCCGTGTGAACTGGTCGCCCCGTCCAGTCGGCGGTAGCAGATCAGGTCCCGCACGGCTGCCTGCCGAGCCTCCCCCGAGGCTGCCATGTCGTGTCAAGCCGCTTGAACAAGGTCCACGATGCTCCTGGGTGTGGGGCGGTCGATCCGTTCGAGGGTCTTGAAGAGTTGGCGGCAGATGACGCGCTTGAGGCATCGCTGCGCGTCGCGGGCGGTCTTTCCCTCAGTGATCCTCCGAGCGACGTACGCCTTCATGGCGGGGGCCGAGCCGCATGCGGATCAAGGTGATGGTGTGTAGAGCACGGTTGAGCTGCCGGTCTTCGCTGCGGTCGAGCCGGTGCCTGTTCGTGAGTCCGGACGATGCGGGAATGGGCGAGACGCCGGCAAAGGACGCGAAGGCCGCTTCGGAACGAAATCGTCCCTGGTGGGACCAGTTGACGTTCAGATCAGCCGCGACGTCCTTGAACGTCCGCCTGCCGGCCGAAGCCCGCCACAACGCGATCGCGTCGGACCGGAACTCCGCACTGTACTTCGAGGGTCGTGCCACGTAGATCTACACCTTCCAGGATCAACAAGATCCGTTGTCAGGTGTGTCCACACCACAGGGATCACCTCACTGGTTCCGAACAGCGCCGGCCTGCGCGAGGAACTCGCAGGCCGGCGCTGTTCACAGCCCTGGCCAGTCGGCGTGGCGACGTGGCAGGAGAGAGGCCGTGAGGGGGTGGTCAGATGTAGGTGTACCCGCTGGGGACAGTGGTGGTGCCGGCCGCCGTCGTGACCACGACCGGGACGTTGCCCGCGGTGGCGCCGGCCGGGATGATCCCGAACAGCAGGATTCCCGTCGGGTCGCTGCCCAGCACGGTGGCCGGAACTCCGTTGACGGTGACAGCGCCGCCGTTCAGATTGGTGCCGGTGATCACGAACGGGGTGCCGCCGGCGACCGGGCCCGAGGCCGGGATGATGCTGGTGGCGGTGGGAGGGACAGGCGTGGAAGGGGCCACGTAGGTGTAGGGAACCGGGTTGCTGGTACCACCGCCCGTGGTCACGGTGACCGGCACCGTGCTCGCGGCGTTCGCCGGGACCACGACCGTGACAGTGAGCCCCAGCACGTCCTGGGAGACGATGGTGGCTGGCGTGGTACCGAACAGGACGCTGGTGGCACCGCTAAGGCCCACTCCGAGGAGATGGACCGTGTTGCCGCCGGCGACCGGTCCGGAGTTGGGCAGGACCGCCACGAGCAGCGGACCGAAGGGGAAAGGCAGTTGGGCGACTGATCGTGACTGGCCGGACGAGGGGGCGATTGTGGACATGACGGATCCTCCTGCGACAGGCGGACCGTTGCGGTCCGCACGGGAACCGGCCGAGAGCGAGGGCGGGCTTCCCTCATGCCCGACGGGGGCAGGGGTGACAGGGGTGAGAGGAAGATCGGCTCTCGGTTCCGGGAAAGGCAACCGGGCAGTGGCTCGCGGCGATGAATCCGCTCGGGACGGGGCGGACCCGACGGCGATCGGGGGGCCGACGGACATCAGCCGCGACGTGCGCACCACTGCCCGGTCTCAAGCACGGCGAGACGCTTCACCAGCCGATGTCGGGAGCACCCACCGGCCGGTGGCTCTCCGGAGCAGCCTTGCAGTGGCTCTGCTCGCCGAAGCCCTGCCAGCAGGAAGGGCTGAAACGGGCGGGCCAATTGCCGAGCTCCCCGGAGAGGGATGGGCGACCCACCGGTTCAACGACTTCAGTAACTCCAATGAATGAACTGTCATCAACCCCTGCGTCAATTAGTCACCCGATTGGCGCAGTTCGAAATTTGCTCCGAGAGTGGTGGCCGGCTGCGGGCCACTGACGCCGTGACGGCAGCAGTCACGCCAAGATCGTTTCACCGCAACCAGCCACTGCCAGACAATTGCCGGAGTGCGGGCTATCTCCATTCGTGCGCGACACCTCGATGGCAAACTGTCACGAATGCGACTTCGTGACCGGTGAGGCTGGATTTTCGGAGCCCGCCGGGAAGATGGAGTCCACCGTTCATCATATTACGCCATACGGGTGAATTGTAAGCGGCCTCATTGCGAGATTATTCAGCCCTGTGGGATAACCGATTTGAATCCAACCGGTGGGCTGCCCTCCTCTCCGGGGAGCGTGGCAACCGACGATCCGCCGCACACCTGGCCAGCCAGTTGTGTGCAGCATCGAGATCGTTCGTCGCGATGAGCGCCCCTGGCAAGGAAGAGGCGGCTCGCATCACCTCGTCAAAGGGGCGCCATGCGAGTTCCCAGCGCTGTCCATCCGTCAACAGGGCTTGTCTCCCGCCATCAGGGCCCGTCGTGATCCTGACGGCCATCTACGCCCGGACCCCCGCGCTGCGCCCTGAAACCGCGCTGGTCAATGTGGTCACGATGGCGCACGCTGCCGGCTTCGACCCTGTGGCGGCCACGTCGTTTCGTACGCGAGGCCGGTCGCCGATACCGTCCGCGCCGCCTACGGACCGGCTCCCGCACGATGGGGAGTGACGCGCCGAACATGGGATTCCTGGACCAGTTGCGCGGCATGGTGACACTCACCGTTCTGTGGTGGAAGCATTTTCAGCTGCACTCGGGGCGGCGTGGCGGAAAACAATCGAGTCAACGTCTCCGCTGATCACTCAGCGCTGATCCTCCCGACTGGAGAGCGCTATGTCTCAATCGATTCGCGTAATGCTCAGCGGAGGGCCGGAGGGTTCTCCGCCGACCTGGGAAGTGAAATCACTGGAAAATGAAACAAGAGTGACGGTTCCCTATCAGAACGGGTATGAGCATTTTGAGTTCGCGGATCACTATGCCGAACTCGATGATGAAATGCTGCCGGTCTATCGATGGATCTACCACACGTACATTGCCGAATAGATACCTGCTCGAATCCGGCCACTGCGGAATCTCTTCCTCAGCAGCACACAGCCGATTACGTGCGGGTGCTACCAACTGATCCGGAGGGGATCACCATGACGACTTCTCTGTTGCACGTAGGTGTGTCGTGAGCGGGGCGGCCCCCCTCTCAGGAGGCGGCCGGCACGCGCGGGATGCCGTGGTCACCGGTATCGGGTTCTGCCTTCCCGGTGACGGGCGACCCGTCTTCACCGCAGACGACCTGTGGAACATCGCCTCCCGAGGGGCCTCCTGCCTCATGCAGAGCAATGCCTACTACGGCTCCGTGGACCTCTCGGACGCAATGTTCGACGAACGCCTCCCCGATATCGCCCCTTTCTTCTCACGCCACTACACCGCAGCGCATCGGTTCGGCCTGGTGTCCATGGCGCAGGCATGCTCGGACGCCGAGCTGGATCCCTACTCGGGCGACCTGGCCGACGCGGCGATCCTGGCCGGACGCGGCGGCGTCGACGCGAACATCGACAGTTACCTCGCCGTGCTGCGAGCCGATCCCGAGACCATTCGAGTGACGGAGGCGATGGAACTGTTCGTCGCGGCAGAACAGGCCGTCACTCCCTCCGACGTTGCCCTGGTCCAAGGCGCACTGTCCCGATCGAAAGGCCCCAACTTCACGGTCTCGTGCGGCTGCGCGTCATCCGCAGTGCAGATCGGCAATGCCCGACGCCTGATCGCCGACGGCGAGGTCGACATCGCCGTCGTGACCGGCGTCGACATCTTCAGCGTCAAACTGATCCGTAACATCCAGCGCCTGCTGCAGGGCGCGCAGAAGACGTACGAGATCATCCGGTCCGACGACATGCCCGCGCTTCTGCCGTCTTTCGACTCCCTCATGCGCCCCTACGACCGGCGTGCCGACTGCATCAACCACGGCGAGGGATCGGTGACCGTCATCATGGAAAGCCGCGAACACGCCACCCGGCGCGGGGCCCACCTGTACGGTCAGGTGCTCGCCCAGGCCACGACCCGCGACGGGCTGACCAACCCTCTGGCTTCCGACGAGACGGGCCGCGCGCTGGTATCCGCCGTCCGCCGATGTCTCGCAGACCGCTGGGAGATCGGCCAGGTGCCCTACGTCCACGGTGGCAGCGACGGCAACGTGGTGGTCACCGCCTTCGAGGCGAACGCGATCAAGGAACTGTACGGCTCCGCCGCCCAGGACCTTCTGATGACGTCTCAGGAAGGCTGCTTCGGCCACAACGGCGCGCCCGCGGGCTGTCTCGGCGTCGCTCTTACCCTGCTCATGATGGAGCGCGGCGAGGTATGTCCCACCGCGAACTGCGAGCAGCCGGCAGACAACCTCACCTTCGACCCCGTTCCCGGCGTGCGCACCCGGCCTCTCGACTTCGACTACGCGCTGAGTTTCAACTACCAGGTCGGCGGGGTGAAGAGCGCGATCCTCCTGGGAAGCCCCGACGTCTGAGGCCCGCCCCGGTAACCCTCAGCCCTCCATGGCACCCGGTCCGACCCCTGCCCGTGCGCGTTGCGAGCGCGGATGAGCCGTCAGCAGAGCGGGAGCTCAGCGCTTCCTTGCGCAGTCAATCGATAAGGAGAACCGCCGTGGGCCGACACAGGCATCCCTCGAACAAGGCAACGGACCCCATCGCTGTGATTGGCATGGGCTGCAGGCTTCCTGGCGATATCGACTCCCCCGCAGCCCTGTGGCAGCTGCTCGCCGAGGGGCAAGAGGCGGTCGGGAATCCGCCGCCGGGACGCGAGACGCTCTGGGCACAACACGGCGCCGAGCGAACCCCCGGCGTGCCCACACCTCCTCAGCAGGGCGGCTACCTGAATGACGTGTCCGGTTTCGACGCGGACTTCTTCGGTGTCTCCGGCCGCGAGGCGGACGTACTCGATCCCCAACACCGGCTGCTGCTGGAGGTGGTCTGGGAGGCGTTGGAGCACGCCGGATTGCCACCGGATCGATTGACCGGCTCGCCGACAGGCGTCTTCACCGGTCTCAGCTACAACGACTACATGGATCAGCTCGCCGGACAGCCCCAAGAACTCGAGGGCTCCATTCTGACGAACGGGCACTGCGTCGCCGCAGGCCGTATCTCCTACCTCTTGGGCCTGCACGGCCCCTGCGTCGCACTCGACACGGCCTGCTCGTCCTCGCTCGTCGCGTTCCACCTGGCCTGCCGGGCGCTGCTTCAGAACGAATGCGATCTCGCCCTCGCCGCCGGCGTCACACTCATGCTCCGCCCCAGGACAACCCTGTCCTTCGCCCGGATGGGAATGCTGTCGCCCACAGGGCGCTGCCACACCTTCGACGCAGCCGCGGACGGCTTCGTCCGAGGTGAAGGCTGCGGCGCGGTCGTACTCAAACGTCTGGCCGATGCCGAACGGGACGGCGACCGCGTCCTCGCCGTCGTCCGCGGGTCCGCCGTGAACCAGGACGGCAGGTCCGACGGCCTGGCCGCCCCCTCTCCCACCGCCCAGCAGGCCCTGTTCCAGCAGGCACTCACAAACGCCGGGATCGACCCGCAGGACGTGGGGTTGATCGAGGCCCACGGAACGGGAACCCCGCTCGGTGACCCGATCGAGTTCGCCAGCCTGGCGCAGGTGTACGGCACCGGCCACGGCCGGTGCGCTCTGGGTTCCGTCAAGACCAACCTCGGCCACCTGGAGCCCGCCGCCGGAGTCACCGGACTGATCAAGACCGTCTTGTGCCTCCAACACGGGCTCATCCCCCCCAACGTGAACTTCACCCGCTGGAATCCGGCCATCGCCGCGGACAAGACACGCTTCTTCGTACCCACCGAGCTGACTCCGTGGCCCGTGCAGGCGCCGACGAGGCTGGCCGCGGTCTCCTCCTTCGGATTCTCCGGCACCAATGCCCACGTCATCCTGGAACAACCGCCACAGGACAGCCGAACGGCCCTGTCACGCCGACGGCAGACCCCTCCTGCCTCATCCGAAGTGGTCCTGGTTCCGGCCGGATCCCCCGCCGTGCTACCGGCCGCGGCACTGCGTCTGGCCGACTGGCTGGAGAACGACGGCGCGAAGGTACCGCTGGGCGACGTCGCGCACACCCTGGCCCTGCGACGCAGCGCAGGGCGGGGACGTCTCGGAGTCGTGGCCCGTTCGACGCGCGACGCGGTCGGCGCACTGAGGTCGTTCGCAGCGGGCCGGGCCCACCCGGCCGTGGTGACGGGGCCGACGAGCATCACCGCCTCCCGGCAGCCGGTATGGGTATTCTCCGGGCAGGGCTCGCAGTGGCCGGGCATGGGACGGGGACTGCTGCAGCAGGAACCGGCTTTCGCAGCGGCCCTGACCGAAGCCGACGCTCACATCTTCGCCGAGGCCACGTTCTCCGTACTGGATGTGGTAAATGCCGGTGAACCGGTGACGGAATGTTCCAAAGTGCAGCCCGTGCTGTTCGCCCTGCAGATCGCGCTGGCCGCCACCTGGCGCGCCCATGGAGTCGAGCCAGCCGGTGTCATCGGCCACTCCATGGGAGAAGTCGCGGCCGCTGTCGTGGCCGGTGCCCTGTCGCTGAAGGACGGCGCCAGGGTGATCTGCCGGCGCTCCGCGCTGCTCACCCGGATCGCTGGAGCCGGTGCCATGGCAACCGTAGGACTGGACCGGGCCGCGGTGGAGGCCGAACTCGCCGCGAACAATGCCGAGTCAGTCTCTGTGGCGGTCCTTGCCGCGCCGAACTCCACCGTCGTGGCCGGCGACCCCACCCAGGTCGCAAGGCTCGTCGCCGGCTGGAAGGACCGCGGTGTCCCGGCACTGACCGTCGCGGTGGACGTCGCCTCCCACAGCCCGCAAGTGGACCCACTGCTCGCAGAACTTCTCACCAGCCTCGGCGACCTGACTCCTCAGCGCCCCAGGATCCCCTTCTACTCCACCGTGCTGAAGGACCCGCACGAGGTGCCGGCCTTCGACGCCGCCTACTGGTGCGCGAACCTGCGCAACCCGGTGCGCTTCTGCCCGGCGGTGGCCACGGCCGCCGCGGACCGCAACCTGGTGTATCTCGAGGTCTCCCCGCACCCAGTGGTCACACACGCCGTCGCGGAGAGCCTGCAAGACCTGACCGGCGAACCGGTCGTGCTGCCCACGCTACGCCGCGGAGAGGACGAAACCACCACGTTCCGCACCCAGCTCGCGGCCTTGCACTGTGCGGGTGTGAACGTCGACTGGTCGCCGCTGTACGCGCGGGGCGACCTCGCTGACGTCCCCACCATTACCTTCGACCGCAAGCACCACTGGGTGGAAGCCGCCGGGCTGGCCACCCCCGCCGAGCAGCGCGCCGCGCGCTCGACCGTCGCCCTGCCGGGAAGCCACACCGAGGTGCCCGGCGAGCAGGTGCGCCACTGCTGGCAGGGGGACGCCGGAACCACGGGGCTGCCTTGGCTGACCGACCACCGAGTGCACGGAACCCCGGTACTGCCCGGCGCCGCCCACTACGCCATCGCACTGACCACCGCCTGCGAGGTGTTCGACGTCATCCCCGCCGACGTAGAGATCACCGACGTCTCATTCCGGGAGCTGCTGCGTCTGACCGAGCACACCGACCTCAGCACGACCGTCACCATGACCGCCCCGGACCACGCCACATGCGAAATCTTCGGACGCGGTGATGACGGCCAGTGGGTGACGTACGCCTCAGCCATGCTGCGCCGTCTCTCCCGGCCCACGCGCACCCGCACCGCGTCCGTCGCCACCTTGGCACGGAGGCACTCGGTCACCGACGATCCCGCAGCTCTCTACACAAGACTCCGCTCCCGTGGACTGGAACACGGTCCGGCGTTCACCGGCATCACGGATCTGCACGCCTCCCGCAGCCGAGACAGTTTCTGGGCCCGCGTCGTTGTCCCGGAGCCCGCGCGGACCGGAGACCTCTCCTTGCGGGTTCACCCTGTCCTCGTCGACCTCTGCCTGCAACTCCTGGTCGCAGGGCCCGTCGAGGACGTCGGTCAGGGGCTGATCCTTCCCGTCCAGATGGGGGCAGTACGGATTCTGGGGGATCCCGCGACCGCTGTGTACTGCCACGCCCGGATCGTTGAGACCACAGCCGACAGCGCCATGGGTCATGCCCGTCTGCTGAACGAAACAGGCAAACCGGTTATGGCCATCGACGGAGTGAAGTTTGCACGCCGAAGCACACGGAAGGCCGACCAGGCCGACCAGTGGTTCCTGGAGACCGGCTGGCATCCGGTCCCACGTCCACAGGCCACCTCGCAGCCAGCGCCCGGAGAATGGCTCGTCATCGGGGAGGGCCAAGGAGACGCCGAGGCACTGGCCACCATCCTGCGCGAGGCCGGGGCTCAGGCCGAGGCGTGGGAATCCCCGCTGCGAGATGAGCGGCTCGGACCGTTCGCTGAATCCGTCAGCACACATCTGGAGGCCATCGCGTCCCCCGCGCGCGCCGTCGTGATGCTGTGCAGCACATCGCCCACCACCACGGACGATCCCACCGTGGGCGCCCAGCGGCGTGCCCGACGAATCCTCGCTACTGCCCAGGCAGCTGCCCGCAGTTCCACCCCTCCTCGCCTGTACGCCGTCACCCGGGCCGCCCGCGCGGTAGCGGCCGACGAGACCGTGGATCTTGAACAAAGTGCCCTGCGCGGCGTGATCCGCGTCCTGGCGTTCGAACACCCGCACATGCGTGCCACCCTGGTGGACACGGACCACGGCGACCCAGGCCTCGGGAGCCTGGCCGAGGAACTGCTCGCTGATGGCCACGAAGACGAAATTGCCCTACGAGGCACCACCCGGTACGTCGCCCGGCTCGACCGCGCCCCGCTTGCCGCCCGCGAACAGATCGCGGCCGCCACCCGCACCGTGCGCTACGGGGTGGACGGATTCCGCCTCCGGGCTGGGCGGCTCGGGGACCTTGGCAGCCTGGAACTCGCCGCGACGGGGCGCCGGACTCCAGGACCGGGCGAGGTAGAGCTGTGCGTCCAGGCAGCGGGCGTCAACTTCCGTGACGTACTCACCACCATGGGGCTCCTGCCCGGCGAGCAGGACATCCGATACCGGATCGGCTTCGAGTGCGCAGGTGTGGTGACCGAAGTCGGGCCCGGCGTCAAGCACCTGAGCGTCGGCGACCCGGTGCTCGCCGTTCACCTCGAAGGCGGCGCCTTCGCCTCGTTCCTCACTGTGCCCGCGACCGTTGCAGCACTGATTCCGACCGGGCTCGACCCTGTTGCCGCGGCAGGAGTGCCCACGGCCTTCCTCACTGCCTGGTACGCGTTGCGCCACGTCGCCCGGCTGCGCGCGGGAGAACGCGTCCTGATCCATTCGGCCAGCGGGGGCACCGGCCTGGCGGCGGTCGCCGTCGCCAAGCTGCTCGGCGCCGAGGTACTGGCCACAGCCGGCAACGAAGAGAAGCGACGATACCTACGCGGCAGCGGGATCAGACGGGTGATGGATTCCCGGTCCCTGGACTTCGCCGAGCAGACCCGCAACGCCACCCACGGCCAGGGCGTCGATGTCGTCCTCAACTCGCTCTCCGGTGCGGCAGTCCGCGCAGGACTGGAGACGCTTCGGCCCTTCGGCCGCTTCGTCGAACTGGGAGTGCGCGACATCCTGGCCGACGCCCCTGTCGGGCTGGCCCCGTTCCGGCACAACATCACCTTGAGCACCGTTGATCTCATCGAACTCCAGCGGACCCGCCCCGACATGTTCGCGACCGTGCTGCGTGAGGTCGTCACCGAGTTCACCGAAGGCCGTCTCAAGCCGCTGCTCTGCACCCCGTATCCGCTCGCCGAAGCCACCGAAGCCTTCCGGCTGATGGCCGGCGCCCGCCACATCGGCAAGCTGGTCCTGACCATCCCGAACCGAGGGAAGACCACTGCGGTCCTTCCCGAGGGACCGCCTGTCGTGTACACAGATGGCGCCTACATCGTGACCGGCGGCCTGCGCGGCCTCGGCCTGGCAACCGCGCACTGGCTGGCCGAGCAGGGCGCGAGTCACATCGTCCTCAACGGCCGTACACCTCCCTCCCTTGCCGCCGCGCGTGCGATCACGGAGCTGTCCGCCGGCGGCACCCGGGTCACTGTCGTACTGAGCGACATCGCCAAACCTGGTACCGCAGAACGCCTGGTGGCCACCGCCACCGAAGACCGGACACCCCTGCGCGGTGTCATCCACTGTGCCATGGTCCTCGAGGACGCCGCGATCACCAACATCCGAGACTCCCAGCTGAAGCACGTATGGAACCCCAAGGTCAGCGGCGCGTGGAAACTGCACAACGCCACCGCAGCGCACACACTGGACTGGTTTGTCGTCTTCTCCTCCATGGCCTCCCTGCTGGGCAACCCCGGACAGGGCGTGTACGCAGCCGCCAACTCCTGGCTCGACGCCTTCGCCGCATGGCGGAGCCGCGCAGGCATGCCCACGCTCGCCGTCAACTGGGGGCCATGGGGCGAGACCGGTGTCGCAACCGACTTCAGCAGCCGGGGCTACGAGACGATCCCGACCGACAAGGGATTGCTGGCGCTCCACTCGCTCCTGGCACACGGACGCGTCCAGACCGGGGTGATTCCCGGGAAGCCGAGCACCTGGATTCCCCTCACCGGACGGCAGTCCTCGTTCTTCAGCCTCCTCGCCCCGGACAACGAACACTCGGTAGATGCGCCGGAGGATTCCCGCGACATCCGGGGCCGTCTCGAGGGCCTCGCGCCAGGTATCGCCCGGCGCGAGGCCCTCGAGACCTACATGGCCGAGCACATTCGCGGAGTTCTTCGGCTGGGCAGCACCACTCTTGACGCGCAGACCCCACTGAAGGCGCTGGGTTTCGATTCGTTGTTGTCCATGGAATTACGGGTCCGTCTGGAATCCGACCTCGGGGTCGAGCTCGCCAACAACTTTGTCTGGCAGCATCCGACGCTGTCGGCACTGGCCACAGGCCTCGCCGAGTGCATGGGCCTGGAACTGAATCGCCCCGGTCCCAGTAGAGACTCGATTTCATGAAAGGACCGAGTCATGGCACGACCTTCCTGATACCCGCTTGAGCTCCGCCGGCGTGCGGTGCGCATGGTCGCCGAGGTGCGCGACGACCACCCGAACGAGACGGCCGCTTTGCAGGCGGTGACCGAGAAGCTCGGCATCGGGTCCCGCGAGACGCTGCGGAACTGGGTGAAGCAGCACGAGGCCGACGCAGGGACGCGACCTGGGACGACGACAGAGGAGTCTGCCCAGCTCAAGGCGTTGAAGAAGGAGAACGCCGAACCCAAGCGGGCCAACGAGATCCTGAAGGCCGCGGCGAGTTTCTTCGCGGCCGAGCCCGACCGGCCACACACACGCTCGTTGCGTTCATCGACGAGCACCGGGACCGCTTCGGCGGCGTCGAGCCGATCTGCAGAACCCTCACCGAGCACGACTGCAAGATCGCCCCTTCCACGTACTACGCCCACAACAAACGCCTCGAAACTCCTTCCGCCCGTTCCGTGTGACGAGGAACTCAAGCAGCGGATCCAGGAGGTGTACGCCTCCAACTACCGTGTCTGCGGGGCCCGGAAGATCTGGCGGGAGCTGAACCGGCAGGGGGTATACCGTGGCCCGCTGCACCGTCGAGCGCCTCATGCGCGAGGCCGGTATCGCCGGCGCCGTCCGCGGCAGGAAGGTGATCACGACGAGCACCGACCCGGCCGCCGAGCGCGCTCCGGATCTCCTCGACCGCGACTTCGTCGCCAGCACCCCCAACCGCTGCTGGGTCGCCGACTTCACGCACGTCGCCACCTTCAGCGGCGCCGTCCACGTCGCCTTCGTCGTAGACACCTTCTCCCGCCGGATCGTCGGCTGGTCCACCGCGACCACCAAGGAGTCCAAGCTTGTCCTGGACGCCCTGGAGATGGCCCTCTGGCAGCGCGACCGGGCAGGTCCTGACCTCGATGCCGGGAGTCGGCGTCAGGACCGCCGCCGTGCTGCTGACCACCGTCGGCGACGGCACCAGCTTCCCCACCGCCGCCCA
>NZ_JBHVWT010000067.1:0-24483 GCF_042882135.1 Streptomyces sp. NPDC058240 | reverse complement strand
TCTACATGGCCATCATGTCGCTCGACCCCACCGGCAAGGGCCAAGCCCGCTGGACCATGCGCTGGAAGACCGCACTCAACGCCTTCGACATCACCTTCGACGGCCGGCTCTCCGCAGCACGCCAGTAACTCCAACAACCTGAGTTACACCGCTCGTTTGACAGACCCGAGCGAGGCGGCTTCCTGACCCAGCACGCGCGCAGGATTGATGTGTACAGCGGCGCATACGCACGACGTCGAGGTGCGGGTGCGGGTCTGGGACACGGAGCCGGAGACGGGTAGCGGGCCCTGGGACAAGCAGGATGAGGCCGACTTCGAGTCGGCCACCGGGGATGTCGCGATCTGGTCGACGGTCCATGGCCGCTTGCCTGATCTGATCAGCTTGGGCGCCCCGGGTCGATGGCGGGTCCGGGTGAGCTGTTCGGGTCGGGCCGAGGCCAAGCGGGTGTCCGAGCAAGAAGGGGTCGCCTACGGCGTGGAGAAGTACGTCGTCGACTTCTGGCTCCAGCGTTGACGAAGCGTGCTCGCCCCAAAGGGTAATCCTTGGGGTGAAGTTCCCCCCGATGTCAGGACAGCTTGATACTGGGACGTATGGGTCCCGGAGGAAGCAGTCCAGGTAGTGAGTAAGAAGAGCAACACGAGCAAGCGGTACACGGCGGAGTTCAAGAAGGACGCCGTCGATCTCGTCCGTTCCTCCGGGCGGACGGTGACGGAGGTCGCGCGAGAGCTCGGGGTGAGTTCCGAGGGCCTGCGGGGCTGGGTCAGGCAGGCCGGGATCGATCGGGGCGAGGGGCCGGCCGGGGTGTTGACCACCGCTGAGCGGGAGGAGCTGGTCCGGCTGCGACGCAAGGTCCGCGAGCAGGAACAGACGATCGAGGTGCTGGGAAAAGCGACCGCCTTCTTCGCGCAGCAGAAGACGAAGTAGCCGCGCGCTACCGGTTCATCGACGCGGAGAAGGCATCCGAGGACAATCCCGGCGGCTACGGTGTGAGTCTGCTGTGCCGGGCGTTGAAGGTGGCGCGATCGGCGTATTACGTCTGGCTTGCCGCGCGGCCCGCCGCCGAGGTGCGCCAGGCGGCCGAGGACGAGCTCGCCGGGGAGATCCGGCAGATCCACGCCGATTCCCGTGGGGGAACTGGGGAGGCCCTCCCTGGCCCGGCAGCCTGCGGCAAGAGTGCTGTCGGAAGCATCGCGACCTATAGCCGGGTGAACCCCGGGAAGGGGAAGCGGGTCGGGTGGGCGTCGGAGGCGGCCGTAGTACTGCTTGAGCCGGACGGACAACACAACCGCCGGTGAGGGAAGGGCCGCTGCTTCGTCGATGCGTACTGCTGAAGTGGAGGGGCCCAGTGAGTGCCCGTGTGGCTAGTCCCGCCGTCGGGGGACATTCTCCCTCGGATCCGGTCCGTGCCCTGCAGCATGCGCTCTACCGGGCGGCCAAGGCCGATCCCGGACGGCGGTTCCACGCGCTGGGGGACAAGGTCCACCGCAGGGATGTCCTGGCGCGTGCGTGGTCAATGGTGCGTCGTAACAACGGCGCTCCGGGCATCGACGCGGTCGATCTCGGGCAGGTCGAGGAGTACGGGGTCGCCCGGCTTCTTGATGAATTGGCCGCGGAATTGAAGGACGGCAGGTGGCGGCCGCTCCCGGCGCGCCGGGTGTTCATTCCCAAGCCCGGCACGGCGGAGCAAAGGCCCTTGTCGATTCCTGCGGTCCGCGACCGCATCGTGCAGGCCGCACTGAAGATCGTGCTCGAGCCGGTCTTCGAAGCCGACATGCTGCCGTGTTCCTTCGGGTTCAGGCCCAGGCGCGGTGCGCACGATGCCCTCCAGGTCTTGATCGATGAGTCCTGGCGGGGACGGCGATGGGTCGTTGAGACGGACATCGCCAACTGCTTTGAGGCGATTGACCACGAGAAGTTGATGCAGGCGGTCGAGGAACGCGTCTGTGACCAGTCTGTCCTGAAGCTCTTGCGCGCGATGCTGTGGGCGGGAGTCATGGAAGGGCGGTCAGGTCCGCCGGCCGGTCACCGGTACTCCTCAGGGCGGGGTTGTCTCCCCGCTCCTGGCCAATGTCTTTCTGCACCGGATCGATCGGGCGTGGGAGACACGGCAGCACGGGGTGCTGGTCCGCTATGCCGACGATGGTGCGCCACGAACACAATGGGAGGTTTCGATGTAGACGAAATCTTCCGACGTGATGCTGCACTGGTGATGGAGGTAGGCCCTCCGGGACCGCCCATGCAGGGGGAGGTCTCAAACCGCCGTAGGTTGCTCCGGTGAATGAGCCGGGGTGATGAGCACTGCGGAAAAGGCGCACAAGATGCGTCAGGTGCGTGCCGAGAAGGCGAACGTGAGTGAACCACTGCTGAAGTGTCGTAAGCGTATGAGTGGTTGCCGAAACCGGGGTCCAGTTGTTGCCCCGGGACGAGTCTGGCGGGGTCCTGTATTCCTGGCCAGGTGGCGGCCCGGCATGAAGGTGGCGCGAGCTCGGTGATAGGCACCAGTGCGGAACGTGGGAACCCCTCGCCACGATGCTGCCGCCGGTCAGGTTGAAGTCCGGTTGCCGATAAGGGAGAACCCCAAACAGCTGAAACTGTGAGGGGCAGAGTACCGATGCGTGGCAGGGGGACGGACCGCCTCGTAGTAGTGATGAAGCTCCTGTAATGGGAGTGGAGCGAAGGGGGCGGGTTGCTCGGATCTTGTTTGGTGGTCAACCGGAGTTCCCGGGAGGAGCCAGGTGAACGGATCAAGGCCGCAGGTCATGGTCAAGTCGTTTTGCATTCCCAAGTCGATGGTGTGGGAGGCGTTTCAGAGGGTCAAAGCCAATCGGGGTGCACCTGGAGTGGACGGCGTCACGATCGAGCAGTTCGAGCAGCATCTTTCGAGGAATCTGTTCAAGCTGTGGAATCGGATGTCGTCCGGGTCGTACTTCCCTCCGGCGGTGAAGGCCGTCGAGATTCCCAAGGCGGGCGGGAAAGGTGTCCGTATGCTTGGGGTGCCTTCTGTTTCTGACCGGATCGCTCAGACGGCGGCCGCGATGTATCTGGAGAGGCGGGTGGAGCCCGTATTCCATCCGGACTCCTATGGCTACCGGCCCAGGCGGTCGGCGTTGGACGCGGTGGAGCAGTGTCGGCGGCGTTGTTGGCGCAGCGACTGGGTGGTCGATCTCGACATCCGGGCGTTCTTCGACAGCGTGGCCCATGAGTTGATGCTCAGGGCCGTCGAGCGGCATGTCGATGAGGACGGGAAGTGGGTATTGCTCTACGTCAAGCGGTGGCTTGTGGCTCCGCTGGCGAAGCCGGACGGCTCGGTGCAGCAACGGAAAATCGGGACTCCCCAGGGGTCGGCGATTTCTCCCGTGCTGGCGAATCTGTATCTGCACTACGCGTTCGATACGTGGCTTGCGCGGGAGTTCCCGCAGGTCACTTTCGAGCGGTACTGCGACGATGCGGTGATTCACTGCAAGAGCGAGGGCCAGGCCCGTCGTGTGCGGGATGCGCTCTCCGAGCGGTTGGCGCAGGTCGGTCTGGAATTACATCCGGACAAGACGCGCATCGTCTACTGCAGTGTGTCCCGAACGCGAAGGGAAGCTTTATGTAGGTAGAGCGACTTGATGCGGTGCTGTGCGGAAGATGAAGGAAGGCCCTTCGAAGTCGCCCTGCAGGGGGAGGCTTCAAACCGCCTCATGCTGCGTTGGATTGAAGACCGTCGTGGTGAGCGATGAGGAAAAGGCGTCGTATGAGACGTCAGGTAGGGATCAGGAAGACGAGCGCAAGCGAATCGTTGCTGACGTGTCGTAACACGAACAGCTGACATCAAAACCGGGATGTTGCAGTTATCCCGGGACAAGTCTGGCGGGTACCCGCTCATTGGCCAGGTGGTGTCCGGCATGTAGACGACGTGATCCTGATCTGCCGCTTCCGTACGGAACGGGAGAAGGCGTGCCCCGATGCCGTCAACCCTCGGGTGGGCGAAAGGGAGCGCCCCAAGTGGCAGAAACCACAAGGGGCTGAGTACTGAGTCGGGGTCCGCTGGCGGACCGGTTCGTAGTAGTGATGAAGCTCCTGTAATGGGAGTGGAGCCAAGGGGCCGGGCTGTCCGTGGCTGTTGTTCGTTCGATCAACCGGGCTGAGTGCCCGGGAGGAGTCGCGTGGACGAGTTGAAATCGTCAGGCAAGCCGTTTGAAATTTCGAAACGGGCTGTCTGGGAGGCATACAAGAAGGTCAAGGCCAACAAAGGGGCGCCGGGGGTCGACGGGGTATCGATCGAGGAGTTCGAGATGGATCTCAAGGGAAACCTGTACAAGATCTGGAACAGAATGTCCTCCGGTTCGTACTTCCCGCCCCCGGTGCAGGCGGTGGAGATCGCCAAGGCGCATGGTGGTGGCACCAGGATTCTCGGGGTGCCGACTGTGGGCGACCGGATTGCGCAAACGGTAGTGGCCCAGGTATTGGAGCAGAAGGTCGAGCCGATCTTCCGCGCCGCCGCCGACACTGCCTGCACCCGGCCCGGCCTGGACATGGACCGCATCAGCTTCACTGTCCTGCAGACCACCGCCGCCGACACCGTCACCACCGCGCGTGCTGTGACCGGGATTGTTCACCGTGGTCGGGAGACGGCTCACGGGACGAGCGCGGTCCGCAAGGCAACTGGTATTAATGGTGCATGCAAGAAGAGACCGCGCGGTCCGCGATCGACACGTTCATCTCCGCGTTCAACGCCTCGGACGACAGCTATGTGACTGCGCTGCTCTCCCAGGCCCTAACCTCGGACGTGGTCTTCTGGGGACCGTTGGGCCGCAGTGAGGGGATCGAGGCGGTCGAGCGGTTCGTGCTGGACATCCGGCGCCACCCCGCGGGGACCGGCACGATGGTGCGCTGTTCGGCGGTGGACATGCCGGACGAGTGGGCCCGGTACCAGTGGGTCTTCACGACGCCGGATGGAGGCCCCCGCCTGGCGGGAACGGACGTCGTCCATCTGCGGCGGAGCCTCATCGACCAGGTCATCGTCTTCGCGGGGGAGATCGAGCCGTCCGCCTCTTGAGCCATTCTCCTCTGGCGCCGTCCTTCTCCTGAACCGGCCCCGTTCGGGGCTCCGGGTCTGCCCAGCCGAGATCATCTTCACAACGCTTCGGTCATCCGCGCTTGGCCACGAGCGGGCCGATGATGTGCTGTGGCTGTGTAAGTTCGCGGTTGGTCAGGCTGCGGTGTTGAGGGGGCGTCCGCCCCAACGGATGCCCTTCTCGCTTTCGGATGCGGGCGCGTTCCTTGCGTTCGGCGGCCAGGACGTCGCGGTGGCGGGTGTTGGCGTTGCGCCAGCGTAGATAGGCGTGCAGGGCTCGTGTCTGTACGGGGTGGTTGGGGTGGTTGGAGTTGGCGATGGTGAACTGCCTCAGCGGTCCGAAGTGGGCCTCGATGGGGTTGGCCCAAGAGGCGTAGGTCGGGGTGAAGCACAGCTCGACCTTGTGCTTTGTAGCCCAGCGGCGGATGTCGGTGCCTTTGTGGGCGGATAGGTTGTCCAGGATTACGTAGATGGGGGCGCCGTCGGGCCGGGCGGCGCGGATCGACTTGAGCGCGGCCAGCGTGTTCGCGGCACCTTTCTTGCGGCGGTTGACGCCCCACAACATGTCGTCGCCGACCGAGTAGCAGCCGTGGAAGTACCGGACTCCATGGGTGCGGTGGTAGGTGGCCGGCACCCGGTCGGAGTGTTTTTGTTCGGCCCAGCCCGAGCCTGCGGTGGGCCGGATCCCGAGTGGGCCGAACTCGTCGAACGCGAAGACCCGGTCGGGGAAACGGTCCAGGACGTGCTCGATCCGGTCCAGCTTCGCCTCGCGGTCGGGGTCGGTGGATTCCTTCCAGGTCTTGGTGCGCTGGAAGGTGACTCCACGGCGGGCGAGCAGGCCGCGTAACGCCTCGCGGCCGATACGGATCACTCGGCCGTGGACTGTGCGCAGGTAGGCGACGAGTTTGCGTAGCGACCAGCGAGTGAAAGGCTGGCCGAGCTTGGTGGGGCGGGTGGTGGCCGTCTGGACGACGAAGCCTCGTCGTCATCGCTGAGCAGGCGGGGACGGCCTCCCGCCCACCGAGGGTCCAGGCAGGCCAGGCCGATCTCGTTGAACCGGTGGATCACATCGCGCACGGTGTCCTCGTCGGCCGCCACCAGCAGGGCGATCACCGGCACCCGATTCCCGCCGGCCGAGGCCAGCAGCATCATCGCGCGCCGATAGCGCACCGAGTTGGTGCTGCCCCGGCGCACGATCTGCTGCAGCCGCTGCCCCTCCTGGTCGGTCAGTCTGCGCACGCGGACAGGCTCGGCCACCGCGCCTCCAACGGTCGGATCGGACGTCACCGCACATCCAACCGCCACGACGACCAACCCGGCGAACCTATGCGGTCACAGCAGGCGCGGGCGGTGCCGACGGACACCTGGAGTTCGGCGGCCAACGGAGCGAGGGTGTCGTGCTGGCGCAGGTGCGCCAGAGCGATCAACGCCCCAAATGCGGCTGCCGGTTTGCGCTGCTGCTACTCCTTGAGGGTTGTTGGATCAAGTGAGCCTTTTCGACGTTGCCTCAAGGGTGAGGACAGTGGCGGCGATGGCTGTCATGCGGTTCGGGCTGCAGCGGCCTCTGCGGAAGATCCGCCAGGACTTCAGGCGGGCGATGCCTCGTTCGGCCAGCAGCGCGAGCATGGGAGAGTGTGCGGGTGAGGGTTTGCTGAGTCGGTGAGAGTTCACCGCCTGGTGGTCGGCGGATCGGGGTGGTGGCCCACGGCCCTGCGCCGATGTAGGCACGGTCGGCGACGATCACCTGGGGGCGAGCGTGATGGTCAGGGTGACCGCGTTGTGGACGTGGAGCTGGTCGGCTCCGTTCTGCTGTGCGATCGATCGGGCGTCGGTGGTGAGCTGCGCGTAGATGCGGGGTGCGGGGTCCTCGTCGAGGGCGAGGGCGAGCGGGCGGGCGATCTCCCGGGCGATCCATCCGAGGAAGAAGCCATGGTGCTGGACCTGGATGGCGTTCGGGTCGGCCTCATTGCCGGGCACGCGGACGAGGTCGAGGAGGGTGTCGGCCGGCAGCTGCGCGAGGTAGAAGTCGTTGCCGCTATGGCGGACGCCGCGCAGGGGGCAGGTAAAGGTTCCGCTACCGCTGAGGATCGCGGCCTGGGTGGCGCGGGGGCTACGGCGTTCGGTGCTGCGGATGAGGAGGCGGGCGGTCTCGGGGTCAGTGAGCGTGGTGATCTCGTCGGTGGTGAGCTGGCTGAGCCAGTCGAGGAACTGCCGGAAAGTCGGCTTCGGGTAAGGGCAGTTGTCGGCGAGGGCGGTCGCGGTGACGCGGTTGTGGATGCCGATGCTGGAGGCGTAGCAGGCGGCGGGGCTGCCGACCCCGTATTTGATCATGGCGGGGAGCGCGCCCAGGTGGCCCTCGGCGGGGACGCCGCGCCGGAGTTCGAGAAGCTGCAGCAGCGCGGAGACGACCCAGGCGAGGTCCTGGACGATGATCTTGTCGATCGCGCTGGTCGTCGTGGTGATGTCGGGGGTGAGCAGGTTGCCGTGGTGCGTCTCGCGGAGGTCGGCTGCCGGAAGGCCGGCGATCCAGTCGGTGGCCAAAGGTATGAGCGCGGGGGCTGCGACTTTCTTCTGGCGGATGCCGCGCTGAACTTCGTGCACGTCGGCGGCGAGGGTCAGGATGAGACGTTGCAGGTGGGGCCAGTGCTCGTCGGTGAGCAGCTCGGGGCGTAAATCGAGGACGGTCCTCGCGATGGCCCGCGCGAGGCGCTGGTCGATAATGCCGAGCGAGCGATACAGGTCGAGAAGCGCCATGTAGGCGGCGTGATCTTTCCCCGGCTTCGGAGGACTGATTTCTGTTGCGGGGTTTCCGAACGCCTCCTGCTTCATCCCCTTCGTGAACTGGCAGACGAAGTCCTTCTTGGCCAGGAAGCGACGAACCTGGAACTTCCCGTCATAGCGCTCCTTGCGAAGCAGGAAGGCGTTTCGCTTCTCTCCCTCCTTCTTCTTCAGGGCCGGGATCTCTGTCTCGCACCAGACGCCAACCATCACGTGCGAGTCGCTGCCGGCGAAGTCGTCTTCGAGGGATTTGAACTCCACGGTCCGGTTGATGTCGTCGCCGTGTGACAGGAAGCGCTCAGCTTTGCGGAAGACCACGCTGATGCCGGGAGTGAGGAAGACCTCCTCGCCTGGCTCCGGATCACCGATAGGCCGGCTGTCCGGGAAGGCCAGGGACAGCGCGTTGATCATCCGCAGACGGGTGCTGTGCCGGTACCACAGGCATACGATCCGCGAGGGCTTCCCGTTGATGTACCACTGGCGGGTCCTGCCGCTCCCCGGGCAGTCGCTCCCCGAGGAACTGGCCGACGTGGAGAAGGCTGTCACCTACTGGGGAGGCGGATCGCAGGTGCGCCGTCGGATCGAGGCTGTCCGAGATTCCTCGGCGAGCATCGCACTGTTCCTGGAGTACATCCCGCAGAACCTGCACGACTGGCTGGGCGTCCAGGTCAAAGCCGATGACGAGGCGGCCGAGAGGGCCTGCGCCATGGTCGTGCGGCAACTGCAGGCGGGGACCTCGTTCATGAACGCCCGAGGTCCCCTGCACTTCGATGCCCACTTCTGAGTTTCATAGGGGCTGTGGAACCACCGGGATACTGCGCCGGGGCCAGAAACGTCGGCGCGGCGGCCTCACCCACCAGGAGCGGGGCAACAACGAGGTGGAGTTCGTCGGCCAGGTTCTGTGCCAGGAGCTGGGTGTGGATCGTGCCGCCGCCTTCCACCAGGAGCCTTTCCACCCCGCGCCGGCCGAGTTCGTCGAGGAGGAGCGGCCAGTCGAGAGCGGGTCCTGTACTGACGATGCCGGCGAGGGCGTCCAGGGTGCGGCGGGCCCGGGGCAGTGCGCCGTCCACCGTGAAGACGAGCTTCTCGCCTCCGCAGTGCCAGAACGCCAGCTTCGCGTTCAACTCGGCGGCCCCGGTGACCGTGACTTTCAGCGGATGCTCCGGCTTGCCCGATGCGATGCGCCGGGCGCACCGTTCGGCGCTCGTCACCAGCAGGCGCGGGTTGTCCCTGCGCAAGGTGGTGGCGCCGACGAGGATGGCGTCCGCCGCGGCGCGTTTACGTATGTGGCCCGGCCCCGGTGATCCTCTGTTAGCAGGGGAATTCCCGCGATCCTAGACGATCAAGTTGCGGGTCATGAAGGGCCGGCAGGTCAGGCCTGTGGCAAGGAGGAGTGCGGCGAGGAGCAGCCAGCCGGGGAGGCCCAGGGCCAGCGGGAGCGCGCTCATGACTGCTGGTGATGCTCCCTCTGCCAGTCCGTGGCCCAGGCCGAAGACTCCGGCGTACTGGCCTTGCGCGTCGGCGGGGGCAAGGCCGAAGGAGTACTCGGCCGAGGCGGCGGTGTGCCAGATCTCGCCGAGGGTGTAGGCGATCGTTCCTGCCGCGAGGAGGAGGATGGCCGGCCCGCTCGGGGGCTTCTCGGCCAGCGCCATCAGGACGAGGCCCGCGGCGAGCGCCATGCCCGCCCAGCGCATCGCGTGTCCCGCGGACCGTACGTCGCCGATGCTCCGGCTGAAACGGACCTGGAAGACGACCACCAGGATCGTGTTGAGGACGAGCATCGCGGAGATCGTCCACCGGGGGGCCGAGGTGTGGTCCGCGATCCACAGCGGGAGCAGGAAGGTGGGCACCGTGAAGTGCAGGGACATCACCGCGTTGATCGCCGTTGCGGTCAGGTAGGTGCGATCGCGCAGGGCGGCCCAGCCGCGGCTCGGGCTGCCGCCGTCGTCGACGGTGAAGGGCGGCAGCCAGAAGAGGATCAGACCGGAGACCAGGTACGTCAGGGACCGGCCGATCATGACGGTGAGGAAGGCCTCCCTGGTGTCCAGTTGGATGGCGAAGCCCGCTGCCACGGCGCCGAGTGCGATCGCGAGGTTGCCCACCGACCGCAGATAGCCGCGGAAGACGGCGGGCGTGGGCCCGCCGAAGCCGCGGACGAGCGGGGCCAGGGTGGCCCAGCTCGCCGCGATCACCGCGCCGGACAGCAGGGAGACCAGGAAGTAGGCCCAGAAGGTGTGCACCAGCAGCAGCCCGGTGTTCACCACGGTCCCGCAGGCCGCGACCGCCATCTGGACCCGCTTCGCCCCCCAGCGGTCCGCCGAGCGGCCGACGTACACCCCTGCGCCGAGACCCGCCATGGCCCCGGCGAACAGACCGGCGGCGACCTGGGAGGCGGGCAGACCGACGATCCGCGTGAAGAAGAGCGCACCTGCCGCGACGGACAGCCCCGTACCGAAGCTGTGCACGAAGGACGTCAAGGCGACCACGCGCTGGCCCCTGCCGACCGGCAGCAGGGCAGTCATCACCGCCACAAGGTGTCTCCGAAATCGGCGTCGGGCCGCCAGTCCCGCTGGAAGTCCCGCCTTCCCCTGGTGGTCAGGCCGTCGGGGAGCACCCACAGGCGCTCGTCGAACCACCGCCTGACCTCCTCGAAGCGCCCGGTGAGCTGCTCGACCGACTCCGCCACGACCATGACCTGTCCGACCCGCTGGCTGGTGTGGACCGCACCGGCCGCGAAGTGCGTGCCGACGGGGTGCTCGATCCGGGCGAACCGCACCTGCTCCAGTGCCACCAGCTCTTCCGGCGTCGGGCAGCCGAGCAGCGTCCCCGCACGCCCCGGCAGGTAGCAGCCCCCGAAGACGTCCGGGCTGACCTTGGCATCGATCTCGGGGCGGCGCCCGAGCGCGATCTGGACGGCGCACTCGGCGATGTTCACCCCGAACTTCGCCTGGACCTGCTCATGGACCAGCGCGCCCCCGCGACGGGCGGCGCACTCGCCGAACGTCAGCGTGCCCGAAGGACCGTCGTGGAAGAGCTCCATGTGGAACGACCCGTCCCGCAGGCCGAGCGCCTCGAGCGCGGGCCCCACCAGGCCCCGCGCCTTCTCGTAGACCCGGCTCTCCTCGCTCGGGTCGAAGTGCCTCAGCCACAGGGGCCGCCCGCTCTCGATGGCGGTGAGGCAGGGATCCCCGTAGGCGCCCACGGCGAGGAAGAGCAACTCGCCCTCGAAGACAATGCCGTCGACGAACCACTCATCACCTACGACGTGCTCCTCCAGGACGAAGGTGCGCTGTCCTGTCCTGTTCCTGCGGTACTCCTCGCTCCGCGCCCGGAGCTCCTCGATGCTCTTGACCGACGTGGTGAGGGCCGTGGCGGCACCGGCCACCGGCTTCAGCACGGCGGGCGCGAAGGGCAGTTCCGGAAGGCCGGAGACCGAGAAGACGTCGTCGATCACCACGCACCGTGCGGCGGGCAGCCCGGCCCCGTGCACCGCGGCCTTCTGAAGGGACTTGTCCCGGAAACGTACCGCCGTCTCCGGATCGAGCCCCGGCACACCCAGCTGACGGGCCACCATGCCCGCCGTCACCATGGAGTACTCGTCAGAGGTGTGTACGGCGTCGAAGTCACCGGCGCCGAGACCGGCCCGGCGCAGCCCCATCAGCACGGCCTCGACACTGGACTGGTCGTCGACCCTGAGAACGGTGAGCTCGGGCGGGACGCTCATGAGCCCGTCGTCCCAACTGCTCGCGCCACAGACGACTACGGCGTCCACGCCCAGCCGGACGCACGCATCCAGGGTGTACCGGTCCAGACCCACGATCAGCAGGCGCGGTCGGATCTCAGCCATGGTTGTTCCTCCTGTCGTGCGTGCGTCCCCAGTCCTCCAGGGCGGCACGGTCCAACTTTCCGTTCGGCGTCAGCGGCAGGGCGTCGACCACCACCGCTCGGGCGGGCACCAGGTACTCGGGGAGCGCCGCGGCCAGCGCCGGGCGCACGGCGAGCGGATCCGCAGACTCGACCGCGGCCGCACTGCCCGGCCGCATCGTGTAGGCCAGCACCATCGACTGGCAGCCGCCGTCCGCCTCGCGGACCGGGACCGCGGCGCAGTTGAGGACGCCCGGCACCGAGCGGCCCGCGTGCTCCACCTCGGCGGGTTCGACGCGGTACCCCCGGACCTTCAACTGCCGGTCCTTGCGGCCGAGGTAGCGCAGCAGGCCTTCGCCGTCCACGCGCCCCTGGTCCCCGGTCCCGTACACCCGGGAGGGAACGCCGTCGATCGTGACGGTACGGAACCTCTCCGCGGTCAGCTCGTCCTGCCCCAGGTAGCCTGCGGCCAGCGCCTCGCCCGCCACGCAGATCTCGCCCTCCTGGCCGGGGAGGCACACCTTGTCGTCGGCCATCACGTGGATCCGTGTTCCCGGCGCGGCCGTTCCGAGCGGAACGCCCTCGGGCTCGTCGCAGTCCTGCGGGCGGACCCGGTGGGCGGAGACGAACATGCAGCACTCGACGGGTCCGTAGCAGTTCACCAGTGGGGTCTCCGGATGGGCCAGGACGAACCTGGCCGCGTGGGCCCGGGACATCGCCTCGCCGCTGACGAAGACCGTCCGCAGGCCGGCGAAGCAGCCCGGATCCACATCGACGAACAGGTTGAACAGGGCAGTTGGCAGATGCACCGCGTTCGCGCCGTCCTCGCCGACGGCCCTGCGCAGGGACTCCGGAAGGAACATCCGGTCGCCCTGGAGGAGGCAGGTCCCGCCCGCCACCAGGGTTCCCCACACCTCCAGGGCGTACATGTCCCAGGCCGCGTTCGACACCTGCGGCATGACGTGGTCGGCGCCGAAGGACACCGGCCCCTCCCCGCGGAACAGCCGCAGCGCCGCCCGGTGCGGCAGGACCACCGCCTTGGGCACACCGGTGGTTCCCGAGGTGAAGATGACCATCGCGGGCGAGGCGCCGTCGGCGCCCCGCTCCACGGGCGCGGCCGCCCGGTCGGCGGACTCCCGCAGCGACTCATCGGGCGGGGTCCAGACGGGGAATCCGTACGCCGACGAATCCGCGACGGCCAGTGGCGCCCGCAGCCGCCCGACCAGCGATTCCAGCCGCTGGGCGGGCCAGTCCGGATCGAGTACGGAGTACGCCGCCCCGCACTTCAGCAGCGCGAGCTGGGCGACGGCCAGGCGCGCCGACCGGGGGAGGACGACGGGGACCAGGCTCCCGGGGCCGATGCCGTGGCCGGAGAGGCCCGAGGCGAAGTGGTCGGCCGCCCGGTCGAGGGTGCGGTAGCTGATGGCCACGCCGCCCTCGACCAGCGCCGGATGATCCGGCCTCTCCCGTGCCCGACGGGCCACCGCCGCATGCAGGGTGCTGTCCACTCAGGCCCCCTTGGGCGGCAGGACGGCGAATGGACAACGCAGCAGGGACAGCGCGAGGTCCTGGACGCCGAAGACGGTGAAGTGGTGTTCCTGGGGTGCGGCCGTCTCATCGAGCCGCACCTTGAAGACGACGCTCCGGCCGGGCTCGACCCGGTGCACCGGCGGGGACACGGTGGCGGCAAGCCCCCAGGGGACGAACACGCCCACCTGCACGGGCCCCGGCCGCGACGACGCGACCGTGACCTCGATCCGGAGCGCCGCTCCGGCGCACACCGTCGCATCCGTGCGCGCACCGAGCCGTGCCCCGCCCTCCATCGCGTAGCCGACCGGACCGCAGCTCAGACACACGTGCGCGGTCGTGAGGGGGACCCGGGCGGTGAACCCCCGGCGCGGATACTCCCAGGCGGTCCGCCCGCACAGCACGCACGGCGTAGTCGTCGCGTCCGACGGCGAGACCGTGCTCCGGTCGCCGAAGAAGCGGGGGAACTCCGCGAGCCCGTCGTCGGGGCGCTCAGCTATCCGTACGGCCATCGCCCGATCCAGCGAGCGAGCCTCTTCCGTCAGCGAGTTGAGGAACCTCGCCCGCTCCTCCCCCAGCCCCATGACCGGCCGGACGGCCGTCGTCTCGATCCGTTCCGCCAGCCGCTCGAACGGTGCCCGCAAGGGGTGCGCGGCGGGCAGCATGCCGGTCATGAGAAAGCCACGAGCCCGCGAGCCGAGATCACGCACGAGCCCCGCCGATGTGTCCCGGCCCGGCGCCGGCTGTCCGGCATCGCGATAGGCCGAACTCCCCAACCCCACCTGGATGAACGAGGGGTAGGGATGCATGCTCTCCAGGCTCGCGTTCAACACCCGGGCAGTACTCCCCCCACTCCCCACCGAGTCCAGCCAGACGAGGTTCTCCACACGGGCCGACTGGTGCATGGACAGCCCGGCGACCACCGCCTGGGCTGGGCCGTCGACGCCGTTCAGGAGCAGTTGGTAGCGGGGGGCGTAGGAGGCGAGATCCGCCAGGGCGCCGCTGTCACAGCCGCTGAGTACGAGCTCCGCGGTGCGGACCCGGTGCGCGGGGATCAGCTTGTCCTCGGGCTTGTAGCAGCCCCGCCCGTACGAGCAGGTGGGGCCGGGCCGTTCGGGGCCGGCGACCGGGCTGAGCCCGCACACGGTGTGGGCGCCGAGGTTGATGCTGTCCTCGGTGCCGTGACCGCTGACCATCACGCGCTGCCAGACCCGCTCCTCCGCGATGCGGCCGAGCTTCACGCCGCCCAGCGACCGCGAGTCGTAGTACGTCGCCGAAGTGGCCACCGGCTGGATGTCGAGATCAGTGAAAAGACCCGTCCCGCCCTCGCCGGCCACGTCCCCGTACTGCTTGGCGATCATCCAGGTGATCGAGTGGAGGTCGCGGCCCGTCAGCAGGAAGACGTCCCTGCCCCGCCGGTAGGCGTCCACCAGGACCGGCCCGATGACCTCCATGCGCAGGTCCTCGTAGCGGCCGAGGACGATCAACGAGCCATCGCCCAGGGGCGGTTCCCCGTCCGTCCACTGCCCGGCCAGCGGGCGGGCGAACGCCCGGACCGCCTCCGGTACGTCCCCCAGGACCACGCCCGCCGCACACACGGGCGGCTCCCGCAGAGCGGCGTAGAGCCCCTCCGCGAGGCCGAGCGAAGCCTTGAGGTCGACGCGCTCGCCGATCCACACCGGCACGGCGGTCTCGCGCTCGCCCCGCACCCAAGCCGCCTGGAACTCGGTGACCGAGGCCTCGAAGTCCGCGGCGCCGAACACCGTACGGAACACGCTGCGCACGCCCGTCACCCCGCCGCCCCGATCTTCATGATCGCGGCGGCAAGGGCGTCGACCGTACGGTGCTCGAAGATCGCCCGGAGGGAAAGGTCGCACCCGACCTCGTCCCCGATCCTCGACGCGGCGCGCACCGCCCCCAGCGAATGGCCGCCGAGTTCGAAGAAGTCCTGATCGGGCTCGACCCGCTCAAGCCCCAGAACGTCCTCCCAGACCCCCGTGATGTGCCCGACCAACTCCGGACGCGAGAACTGGTCCTTCTCGATGACGCTCACCCCGGCAGGAAGGTGAAGTCCTCGCCGACTTCACGGGAGAGGACGAAGAACTTCTTGGCGCGCTCGGCGATGTCGAGCAGCTCCGGATCGCCGGACTCCCGGGTGATGTCGATGAGCCAGTCCCAGGAAGCCCCGATCGGCACTTCCTCGGTGAAGTGGATCCGGCCCAGCAGGAAGGCGATGTCCTTGATGTTGTGCCGGGAGACCACGGTGCTCAGGGCGCGCAGCCGCTCCGGCAACTCCGGGGAGAACGGCTTGCGCTCCACCGGCGTGGGCCGCAGACCGGGCTCGTACGACTCGGGCCGGGCAAAGATGTCGGACGGCTTGAAGCCGGGCCCCGCCGCGAAATCAAGACAGAGCGACCAACGGCTGCGCGAGGACATGTTCATGCCCGCATGGATCTGGGCGGCGTCCAGGAACCACACCTCGCCCTTGCGCATGTGGAAGACCATGTCTTCGTCGGAGTTGACCGCGTGCTCGTTGTCCTCCAGGAAAAGAATCACCCGGAAGAACTCCTGCACATCACCGGCCTCGATGAAGTCCCGGTGCGGAATGATCGAGAACTCGACGACGTTGCGCCCGCGCACCATCGTCATGCGCTCCGGATTGAACCGGCTGGTCAGCACCTCACGCAGATATGGCACCTCGTCGAGGAGCGCGGTGGCCTGCCCGGGGCGCTGCTCGTGCCCGTACCAGAAACCGTCGTGCTGGTCTCCGGAGGCGTTCCACAGGTTGAGGTTCAGCCAGGTGCCCGTGGTGAAGACCTGGTACGGCTCCTGCGGAACCGACATGGTCGAGAGCCGGGCGATGTCCTTGGCGAGGCGCTCGTCGTCGAACGGAATGCGGCCGAGTATCGCAGAGGCCATGGGTGGGACGTGTCCTTCCTGGCGAATGTCGTACGAATGCTGTGCGGGGGGTGCCTCTACGTTCTTCGTCAAAGCGGTGCTGCCGCATTTGTGCTGTGTGTCTTGGTTATGCGGCGAGGGTGATGGTGGGGGTTCGGGACTCGTAGAAGGTGCCGTCTCGGAGCATGGCGAACAGGACGCTGGTGCGTTGGCGGGCGAGGCGGAGGAGGGCCTGCGTGTGGGTTTTGCCGCGGGCGCGTTGCTTGTCGTAGTAGGCGCGGGAGGCGGGATCGGCGTTCATGCAGGCGAAGGCGGAGAGGAACATGGCGCGTTTGAGCTGCCGGTTTCCGCCTCGGGGTGCGTGCTCGCGGTGGATCGATGTGCCGGAGGATTTCGTGGTGGGGGCGAGGCCGGCGTAGGAAGCGAGGTGGGCGGCGGTGGGGAAGTTGGTGCCGTCGCCGACGGTGACCAGCAGGACTGCGGCGGTCCTGACTCCGACGCCGGGCATCGACGTCAGGACCGGGGAAAGAGGGTGAGCCTCCAGGAGGGTGTTGATCTGGGCTTCCAGGGCCCGGCGCTGTTCCTGGACGGCCGCGAGCGAGCGGGCCAGGGAGGGCACAACGATGTCGAGGGTGCCGGTCCCTGGCACGACGACGGTCTGCTCGTCGAGTGCGTCGAAGGCGTCGTCGATCAGCCGGGTGGCCATGCGTGGGGCCTTGGGCCGGATGAGTTCGACGAGGCGGCGGCGTCCGGCCTTTCGTAGTGCGGCCGGGGATCCGTGGCGTTCGAGAAGCCAGGTGACGGCCTGGTGGTCGAGACGGGGGCCCAGGACGCGTTCGAGGCTGGGGTGGAACTGGGTGAGCAGGCCGCGTATCCGGTTGGATGTGCGGGTGGCCTCGGCGGCGAGGTCCTGATCGAAGCTCACCAGGACGGTCAGTTCGGCGGTGATCTCGTCGGTCAGTTCCAGCGAGCGAAGGGTGTGCGGCAGGGTGCGGGCCGCGTCCGCGATCACCGCCGCGTCACGCGCGTCGGTCTTCGCCTCGCCCGGATACAGGTCGGCGATCCGGCGCATCGCCAGGCCGGGCAGGTAGGCGACTTTGCAGCCCGCGTCCCGGGCCACGGCCAGCGGGAGGGCGCCGATGGAGGCGGGCTGGTCCACGATCACCAGAATGGTGCCGAACTTCGCGGTCAGTTTCTCGAACACGGCCCGCAGCTTCGGCTCGCTGTTGGGCAGCTGCTTGTCGAAGACCTTCTTCCCGGCCGGGGTGAGTCCATGGCCGTGGTGAGCACTCTTACCGACGTCCAGGCCGAGGAACACGCCCACGTCTTCGGTGTCGAACATCGCACCTCTCCATACGAGTTGACGGTACCGGCCTCGGCAGTGGTGTCGTACGCGCGCATCCACGTTATGCAGACCTGCTGCCCGCGAGCTGTCCGGCATTGCGCCGGACCGGGCAGTGGTCGGACCTCTCATCAGCGTCTCCGACGGCACCTCCCGGGCCCGGTGACACCACCCCCCGGGTCATCCGTTCGACAGGGGGACACAGTCATGCCGGGCCCGGAGGCCAGCGGCCCTCTTGCAGGACCGCGAAAAACATAACGGGGGATCAGAGCTCGAAACCCGCAGGGAAGGGGTCGTCGGGAGACAGGAAGTACTGTGCGGTGCCGGTGATCCAGGCCCGTCCGGTGACCGTCGGCACGACGGCGCTGCGGCCCGCGACGGTCGTCTCCTCGACGAGGCGGCCGGTGAACTTCGAGCCGATGAAGGACTCGTTGACGAAATCCGCGCCGATTTCCAGCTCGCCGCGGGCGTGCAGCTGCGCCATCCTCGCGCTGGTGCCGGTGCCGCACGGTGAGCGGTCGAACCATCCGGGGTAGATGGACATGGCGTGGCGTGAGTGCGCCGCGTCGGACCCCGGCGCGGCGAAGTACACGTGCCGAACGCCCCGGATCCGGGAATCCTCGGGGTGCACCGGCTCATCGGCGGCGTTGATCGCCTGCATGGTGGCCAGCCCCGCGGCCGTGATCTGTTCCTTGGCCTTCCGGTCGAACGGCATCCCGTAGTCGTCGAGTTGCACAATCGCGTAGAAGTTGCCGCCGTAGGCCAGGTCGTAGCGGACGGAGCCGAACCCCGGGACCTCGAGCTCGGCGTCCAGCCTCTCGGAGAACGCCGGCACGTTCCGGAAGGTGACGTGCCGTGCGACCCCGTCCGATACCGCCACATCGACGACGACCAGACCGGCCGGGGTCTCCAGGCGCACCGTCGTGACCGGCTCGGTCACGGTGACCATGCCCGTCTCCACTAGAACGGTCGCGACTCCGATCGTGCCGTGCCCGCACATCGGAAGATAGCCGGACACCTCGATGAACAGCACACCCCAGTCCGCGTCGGGCCGGGTCGGCGGCTGGAGAATTGCTCCGCTCATCGACGCGTGGCCCCTGGGCTCGGTCACCAGCAGGGTCCTGATGTGGTCGAGGTTCTCGCGGAAGTGGATCCGGCGTTCCGCCATCGTCGCTCCGGGGATCACCCCGATCCCCCCAGTGATCACACGGGTGGGCATGCCTTCGGTGTGGGAGTCCACCGCATGGAAGATTCGATTGGTGCGCACGTCATCCCTCTCGGCTCTGGTCAAGGTCGTCGTCGGACAGGTGGATCGTCCCGGTCATGTACGGTCTGGCAGCGCCGGACAGGGCGACCCGGTCGCCGTCGAGGCCGCAGTCGAGGCTGATCGTGAGGGTCCGGCCCAGCCGCGGCGAGAACTGGTGGGCGCGCATCCGGGACTTCCCCAGCCACTGCGCCCAGTACGGGACGAGCGCGCAGTGCGCCGACCCGGTGATCGGGTCTTCCGGGATGGACAGCTTCGGCCCGAAGAACCGCGAGCAGAAGTCCGCTTCGGCACCCGGCGCGGTGATGACCACGCCACGCAGGTCCAGCGCGGCGAGTGCGACGAGGTCCGGCACCACCGAGCGGACCTGTGCCTCACTGTCGTAGACCGCGACATAGTCCATGGACCGGTAGACGGCTGAGGGCGCAACCGCGCCCAGCCCCCGCAGCAGGTCCACCGGCGGTTCCACCGGAGAGAATTCGAGGGCGGGGAACGTCAGGCCGAACATGTCCCCGTGCCGGGCGACCACGAGCGGTCCACTGGCCGAGTGGAAAGTCACCTCGTCCCAGCCCGGCTCCAGATGCGTCAGTACGACGTATGCCGCGCCCAACGTAGCGTGTCCGCACAGGTCCACCTCGGTGGCCGGGGTGAACCAGCGCAGGTCGTAGGCGTCCCCGTTCCTGACGATGAAGGCCGTTTCCGGAAGGTTGTTCTCCAGGGCGATGGCCTGCATGACGGGCTCGGGAAGCCATGCTTCGAGCGGGCAGACGGCCGCCGGGTTCCCCCACAGAACACGGTCGGTGAAGGCGTCGACCTGGAAGATCGGAATACTGATCAGGCTCACACGCCCAACTTCCGCTTGGCCTCGGCGAAGAAGGGGATGTGCTGGTAGTCCTTCGCCTTCTCGTCGTAGTCGGTGTACTGGTTGGTGAATCGCAGCAGCCGCTCCTGGACCTGTTCCGCGGGTTCGCTGTGGATGTGCCGTTCGATCGCCTGGATCTCGCCCAGGAATTCGGCGAGCACGGCCGGCAGACCCGGGCGGAGGTGGATCAGGCCGTTGTGCAGCCGGATGCCGTCCGCGGCGATCAGGTAGTTGAAAAGCAACTGGGACGCGACCGCGTCGTAGTTGGGCCTGGGTATCCCCTCGACCGCATAGCGGAGCAGCCGTTCGGAGAGGACGTACTCATACGTGAGTCGCGCGCCGCGCTCGGGCAGCGCGGAGTCATGGAGGCAGGCGAGCATCGCGGACACGTCGACCCGCAGTTCCTCCAGTCCGGCCAGTGGCTTCAGCTTCTTCACCGGGAGGAAGTCGGGAATCGGCATGTCGCCCTGCCGGTGGTGGTATTCGTGCAGCCGTACCCACCAGGACGACGCCTGCGCGATGTCTTCCGGCCCTGCGGCTTCGACCAGCGGGAACGATCCCTCCGCCATGACGTTATGCACCAGAAGCCGGGTCAGGCGCAGATGCCGTTCGACGAACTTGTCGATGAAATAGAAGACCAGGTCCCCGTTCTCCTGGCGGCCGTCGATGTGGTTCTCGGGGAAGAGCGCCACGACGGGCCGGGCCTCGAAGCCTTTCGACATCCGCTCGATCGTCACCGGCATGGTCGGGCTGGGGTATCTGGCGTCCAGATGCGTGTCGGTGGGCGACGTCCGGTAGGACAGGAAGTCCAGGGACAGCGTCGGGAAGTAGGACGCGTCGAACAGCGAGAAGATGTGGTTGTCCACCCGAGTGTTGATGTGTGCCTTGGTCCGAAGCAGCCGGGGATCCTCGGCAAACGTCAGGGCGTCCTCGGCGAACACCTGGACGATGGGCACCTTCCGGAGCACGGGCGATGTGAGCAGTCCCTGGGCCAGGCGCTTGAGGGACGCTTCGTCCCGCCGTTCGTCGCGCCGAACCGAGCCGCGCAGTACGTTGACCGCGTCAATGACGTCGTTCACTGGCTCTGTGCGTCCTTCCCCTGGATCAGCCCGCGCATATCTGATCGGCGAAGTCGTCGAGCGCACCGGCCCAGTGGGCCGCGTAATCCGTGGCGAGCAGCATCAACTCTTCGGCGTCCTCTTCGCTCTCGACCAGGGCGGTCATGCCCGTCTCCTCGTCGCTGACCGACTTGGCATGACTCGTCTCGGCTTTGATGTGCGCGTCGATCCACACCAGGGCGTCGGACGCCGCGAAGAGCTTCTGCCCGTCGACCCGCACCTTGCCGTACATGCGCCGGAACGCGACGGCGATGTCCAACGCCGTGGCCTCCACGACCCGTAGCTGTACCGCCGCACCCAATCGGTGATCGGCCAGTGACTCCATCGCCCGCAGCAGCTTGGCGACGCCCGCCGGCAGTTCCCGCGTCACTCCCTCGCCGGCCGCTTCCGCCAGCGGCCCGACGATCGAGTCCGCCCACCACAGGTAGTGGATCCCTGCCGATCCAAGGGGCGCCACCGCACTGAAGCCGTCGGCCAGGTTGTCCAGGTCGTCGCCGATTACGCGGTAGGCCGTCTGGAAGGCCGCCAGCGCCTCCCGCCCCGGAGCCTCCTGGGACGCGAAGTGCCGCGCCGCCGCGCCCAGCCCCGAGATCGTCGTGAACATGAAGGTCTTGGTCATCACCTCCCACTGCCGTGCCACGGCCAGCGCGTCCGCAACCGCGACCGCGTCAACAGCCCCCGCTGCCGCGAAGAACCGGTTCGCCGGTCTTACCAACCCCGCCGCTTGCACCACCGCGGTCACCCGCTCGTCAAGCTGTTCACCAATAGGCACGACACGCCCCCTCAGCAGTAAAATTTCACATGTCACAGGCTATGCACCACTCAGGCGGACCGTCAACGGCTTTCGGGAAAGCTGCGGACAGCCCCAATCCCCTTCGCCACGACCGGACTTCGGCGAAGCGGCCGACGGTCACCCCTTGCTGATCCGCACCGTGTACCCGCCCCCGCCGCCCGCGAGGACCTCGATGCGGGTGCCGTATCGGGATCGGTGAAGGTCTGGCCCGGCCTGTACGCGGCCAGTCCAGCTGGGTGCAGCCTTCCGGCGGGGCGGCGGCCGGGTCCGGGTTCACGATCCTCACCGGCCCCTCACCGGCCCCTCGCCGGTCCGGGCCGCCGAGTCGACTCGGTAGATCAGGACGCCCATGGAACAGGCGGCCTCGTAGTTGCCCTCGGCGCGGCGTGACTCGGCAACGTACGCGGTCGTCTCACCGGTGCGCAGTACGGCGATCTTGGTGCCGCCCCGTCGTTCCACCGGAGTCAGCCGGACCGTGCGCTGCCCCCCCGTGCGGGCAGACAGGACTGCTCGCGCAGGTGCTGTGGTTACGGGCCGTAGCGCCCCACCGGCAGAGACAGCTGAATCAACCCCCAGTCAGCATCGCTGAGTTCACGTCGCGCCAGGCAGACGTTCCACCAGCCCGGAGGCCACACCGACCGCGAACCGACAGCATTGATCATGCTCCAGACGGGGCCTGGTGGAGTCAAGGCCGTCACCGGGCGGCGAGCGGTTGCCAAGGGCTTCGCGCTGTAACCGCTGACTGAATACCCACGTGTGGAAAGTGTGATCTTGCCCGGATTCACGCGGTCCACGGCTGGCAAGTCCGTGCCATGGCAAGGACTTGCCTTCATCAGGCCTTCACGTCGGAGATACCGGCCGATAGACCCACGGCATGTTCTCTCCCTCACTGTCTTCCGCCTTCCGGCGCAGACGCTGGCAGCTGCTCTCGGCCGCCACCGCGGTGCCGCTGCTGGCGTCGGGGCTAGCAGTTCTGCAAGCGCCCGCACAAGCCGCTCCGAGCAAACCCACCGTTCCCGCCAAGCCCTCGGCGACCCACACGGTCACCCTGGTCACCGGCGACATCGTCACGGTCACCACGATGGCCGACGGCAAGCAGACCGCCGACGTCGACCGGCCGGACAGCGCCGTCGGCGGCGTGAAGATCCAGGAGATCAAGGGTGACCTGTTCGTCATCCCGGACGAGGCTGTGCCGCTGCTGGGCACGGACAAGCTGGACCGGCGGCTGTTCAACGTCACCGACCTGATCGAGATGGGCTACGACGACGCGAAGTCGGCCGCGGTGCCGCTGATCGCGGCGTACGCCCAGCCGAAGTCTCGCTCGACCGTCGAGCCGACGGCACCCCGCGGCAGCAAGCTGACCCGCAAGCTCAAGGGCATCCACGGTGCCGCACTCAGTACCGAGAAGCGGCAGGCCCGCACCTTCTGGACCACCGTCGCGCCGCAGGGCAGCGCGAAGTTGGGCGCGGGTGTGACGAAGCTGTGGCTCGACGGTCGCGTGAAGGTCAACCTGAAGGAGAGCGTGCCGCTGATCGGCGCGCCCGAGGCCTGGGCGGCCGGGTACACCGGCAAGGGCGTCAAGGTCGCGGTGCTCGACACCGGCATCGACGTCAACCACCCCGACCTCGCCGGCCTGATCGACGGCACGACCAGCTTCGTGCCAGGTGAGGGCGTCACCGACGTCAACGGGCACGGCACGCATGTGGCCAGCACGATCGTCGGCTCCGGTGCCGCCTCCGGCGGCGACTACAAGGGCGTCGCCCCCGGAGCCGACCTGTTCGTCGGCAAGGTGCTCGGCGGCGCGGAGGGCTACGGCCAGGACTCCTGGGTCATGGCCGGCATGCAGTGGGCCGCCGAATCCGGTGCGGACGTCGTCAACATGAGCCTCGGCGACTCCTACCCGACGGACGGCAGCGACCCGATGTCGCAGACGGTCGACGCGCTGTCCGAGCAGTACGGCACTCTGTTCGTCATCGCCGCCGGTAACGCGGGCCCGGAGAGCATCTCCGCCCCGGGCGCGGCCGCCTCGGCGCTGACCGTGGCCGCCACGGACAAGCAGGACCGGCTCGCGTCCTTCTCCAGCACCGGCCCGCTGGCCAACTCCGGCGGCATGAAGCCGGACATCGCGGCGCCCGGCGTGGACATCACCGCGGCCCGCTCGCAGGAGATGACCGACGGTGGTGAGGGACTCTACCGCACCCTCAGCGGTACCTCGATGGCCACCCCGCACGTGGTCGGCGCGGCGGCGATCCTGGCCCAGCAGCACCCCGACTGGACCGGCGCTCAGCTCAAGGAACACCTGATGAGCACCGCGAAGGGCCTGGACGACGGGTACTCGCCGTACGAGGTCGGCACCGGCCGTGTCGACGTGGCCGCCGCCGTGCGCACCACGGTCCGCGGTACCGGATCGCTCTTCTTCGGCAACTACATGTGGCCGCACGAGCCGAGCGACGTCGCCGTCACGAAGGACCTGAGCTTCACCAACACCGGTTCCGCCGACGTCACGCTGAACCTGGCGCTGACCGACGGCGGCGGCCCGTTCGCGCTGGGCGCCACCAAGGTGACCGTCCCGGCGGGCGGCACCGCCGCCGTCCAGGTGACCGGTGACCCGCAAACCGCCTCGGCGGGCCGACACGTCGGCTACGTGACAGCCACCGACGCGGCCACCGGGAAGCCGGTGACCCGCACGTCCGTGGCACTGCTCAAGGAGGAGGAGCGCTACGACCTGAACATCAAGCTGGTCGGCCGGGACGGCAAGCCCGCCGCCGGCTGGGTCACGATCAACCTGGCCGGCGACGTCTGGCCGTGGACGGTCCACGTCGACGGTTCGACCACCATGCGCATGGCACCCGGCCTGTACACCGTCGCGGGGTACATCGACATGGGCGTTTCCCCTTGATCGTGGACACCCTGATCATTGGATCGTGATGATCCATAGGACAGGAGTTCCCGTTGGGGACGTCGAAGTACTCGCCTGA
>NZ_JBHVWT010000066.1:0-24549 GCF_042882135.1 Streptomyces sp. NPDC058240 | reverse complement strand
CCAGCACGACAGGACTCTCCGATCAGCCCCGATACGCCTGTGCCACACGTTCCAGCGACAGCAAACGTGGCATCACGTCACATACCGCCCTCTCACACCCGGGCACCCACGGCACCCCGGCCATCCCGCCACAGCGCAAAGCCCTTCGCGAGTACGAGAACCGTGTCAACGACCTCCCGGCAGCTACAGCCGGACCATGATCCGGTTCAGCGACTACAGCAAAACGGCGAATCGCCCGTGCCCTCGAAGCCATCCGGGCCGCCGTCACCGCGGGCACCGAACTGCCCCGCTGCGAGGCACCGCTCCGGGGACTGCGGCAGCGCTCGGCCGGCTGTCCCAGCGCGCCCTGATCGCCGTCTCCGGCCGTACGGGCGACGTCGCGGAGCCCTGATCACCCGCCGACTCGCCACGCTCGCCCACAGCGGCCTGACGGCCCTCGATGAGCCGACGGTGCGCGCGGTGGTCCGCCAGGCCGTCCGCGACATCCGCACCGCCCGCCTCCGCCGCCCGCCGATCCGCCGGTGGATCCCGCGCGCGCTGCGCCGCGTCGTCGACGACCTCGCCGCCAGCACGCACGCGATCGGCGAGCTGATGCTCGAAGTTGCCCCGGCCTACCTGTCCGACACCGACGCCGCCGATGTCCTGGCGCCGCTGTGCGACGCGATTGGCAAGTAACTGGAGCACGGCTCGCGGCCCGCCGCTACGCGATGTCCGGCGATCGCCGCACCCTGCACGGATGTCCTCTGACATCGAAGTTGGATTGTTTGCCATCGAAGTTGGACTGATCAGGCCGTAGTAGCGAGCTTCTCCTTTTTGCGCCAGTAGGAGCGCTTTGCTCGGCAGGAGCCTGAGCAGGTCAGCCGGACCTGTCCGTAGGCCCCTCGGGAAAGCGGGGTCCCGCAGACGACGCAGCCGTCTGGTTGAAGGCCTGGAGGGATGTCCGCAGCAGGTTGGGGGAGGGGTGGGAGGCCGCGGTCGAGGCGCCGGTTGATGTAGGCCCAGCGGCTGCAGCGCGTCGAGCAGTAGATCTTGTTGGTGGGGCCGGAAACGATGGGGGTCTCGCATGCCTGGCAGCTCTTGGCTCGGATTTGCGGCGGGGAGACTGCGTTCATCCGCGTGCGATAGGCGGCTTGGCGGCAAGCCGGTGAGCAGTACTGACGTGGCTGCCGATGGTAGGAGAGCCCCTTCCCGCATCCCTGGCAGTTGGTGATCCGTATGGTTTTCAACGGCTTCGGGTTGCGCTTGCGGTAGCTCTTCTGGCGGCAGGCTTGGGAACAGCGCTGGCGGGGCGTGAGGTAGTCCATGATTGGCAGGGGCCTGCCGCACTCAACGCACTGCTTCCCTTCCAGGATCTCCCTCAAGCGGACCGGGTCGCGGCCGGTGACCGCGGCCAGGCGTTCCCAGGACGGGGCTGCCTTCGGGGAGTCGGGGTCGCGTAGGTAGCCGCGCAGGAAGCTGGGCTTGAGGAAGTTCTCGGTGGCCAGGCGCTCTATGAACGCTGTGCGTCCTTCGCCGGCTCGGGGCCGGGGCTGGATGGGGAGCTGTCGGATCGGAATGGTGCGGCGGGATGTGCTGATCACCATTTGTCCCGCGCGTCGATCAGCAGCCGGGGTGATTCTGCGGCGACGTCGAGGGGGACGGCCTCCAGGCTGTCCTGGGTGATCTGCTCGGTGCCGGTGAGGACGGCGTCGACCGCGGCTCCGCGGATCTGGTGGGAGAGCGCGCCGATCATGCCTCCGGTCCGCTTGTGTAGAAGGCGATCGAGCTTGACCAGCGTTCCCGGAGCGTGTCGGTGCAGCAGCAATGTCTTCTCCATAGTGCTGACCAGCCCTTTCCACTCCTGACCGTAAGGGAAGGGGTGAGTGGGGATCAGGGTGAAGCGTCCTGCGATCTGGGCTCCGCGGGTGCCGGAGAGCAGGCTGCTGTGCTCGATGTCGATGCCGGCGTAGATGAACGTGGCGGCGATGCGTTCGGAGAAGTACTTCAGGGTGTCGGCGACTTCGGCGCCGTGGCGGGTGGTCAGCGAGATGTTGTGCAGCTCGTCCACCAGGACGAGGCCGGTGCGGGCCTTGGTGCAGACCCCGACGACGGACTCGATGATGTCGGTGATGTTGAACTGGCGGGTCGTCGGCAGGCCCAGGAAGCGGGCGAACTCAACCGCGATCATGCGAGGGGTCGCAGCCGGGGGAACGGTGATGTAGACGACCGGGATGCGGTCCTCGACGTTCGGATGCCGTGCCCGGTCCTGCAATTCATGGGCGAGACCGAGCTGGGTGATCGCGATGGTCTTCCCCGTCCCGGCCGGGCCGGAGATGATCAGGCCTCGGCGGGCGCTGACCGCGTGCCGGTTCAGCAGGACCAGCCGGCGGCCGCTGGTCACCGTGTGTCGGACCGTGGAAGTGGCCACCACCAGCAGACGGGCATGATGGTCGAGGCGGTCCTCGTTGTATCGGTCCAGCTCGGCCCCGGACAAGGCCGCGTACTCGTCCTGGCTCAGCAGAGCAGGTGCCGACGGCCGCTGCGAGGCGAACGCGCGCCAGCCCTCCCGCGTGGTCAGATGCCGGGCGGCGTCAGCGTCCACGGTGTCCGACATCGTCATGAACGCCTCCAGGGATTCTCCAGCGGGTCGAACAGGCCGAGCGGGATCACCTCGGCCAGTTCCTCCGATTCGGCCGGGCCCGTGGTGGCGGGCTCGTCCACCGGCTGCGGGTCAGCGACCAGCGGGGGCAGAGGCATGGACGGACGGGCGGCCTTGGTGCGGGCCGCGACCCGGCGGTCCTGCTTGGTGGCCTTGCCCCCCGGCGGTCGCCCCGGTCCGGCGTGAGCCCGTGTCAGCAGGGCGGTGACGGCATCGGCGATCTCGGCTTCGGTAGCTCCGGGTAGCTTGCGGGCCTCGTGGTCCCAGGCCATTTCGCCGAAGGGCACCGGGACTCGCTTCAGGTGCTTCCAGACTGCTGGCACCCACTCGCCTTGGCCACGGTGGTTGCGTACCCAGATCCGGGAGACGTCGTAGGGGTCGCGGTGGATCTCCCAGAGGCCCCGCTTGGCCGTGATGCCAGAGTGCTGGCGTCGCATCGGGCCGAGGGCGGCGCTGTTGTAGGTGCGGTTCTTGATCTTGATGCCGTAGTCGTTGACCACCCGCCACTCGGCCGGCAGCAGCTCGATGTAGTCGTCCCCGCCCAGCGCGACCGGAACGTAGCCGCAGGCTTCGACGAGGGCGGCGTACTTCTCGTTCGGCGTGAACAGCCGGCCCGGATGGACAGGGTCGCGCAGCCCGTCGTGCGGGCGGTTCTGCCACTTCGCGACGATCCACTCGTCCAGCAGGTCCTGGAGCTCGAGCAGGGACCATGCCCGCCCCTGGTCCAGATCGCGGCCGCGGTGCTCGGTGCTGCGGCCGGTGTAGGTGGGCAGGAACTGGGCGAACAGCGAGGCCACCGAGCCGAGCATCCGCTCGATATGCCCCTTCTCGAACGGCGAGCCTTTGTGGGTGGGCAGGAACTCGATCTCCAGGAAGCGGCAGGACGACTTGAAGTTCCGCGAGATGAACACCTTGCCGTGGTCACAGACGATCGTCTCGGGAACGATCACGGGGCGGGCGGCGGCGTGTTCGAGGCGATCGTCCAACGTCAGCAGGCGGCGGTGCGGCAACACCGAGCGGGACATCTTCAGCGCGTCCACCCACCCCGGCCGCATCGGCTCCGGAGTGACGGTGCGGGCAAGCAGCACGCTGGCATCGACCGACTTCGTGGTGGGACGCACCACTGCGGCGGTCAGTGTCCGCGTCGCGACGTCGATCATGCCGGTCAGTTCGACCTTGCCCACCACCCCGTTGTCCAGGAGGACCAGGGCGTCCAGCGGGCTGGAGTCGATCTGCATCACCTCACCCGGCGCGAAAACCGTCAGCTCGCCGAACTCACCACTGGCGCCGTGAGCCCGTGACCTGCGGGTCGTGGCCGAGCCGAAGGTGTGCGTGTTCCGGGTGAGCTTGTCCAGCAGCCGGTAGAGGGTCCGCTCGGAAGGCAGCGTGATGCTCTGGCCCTCGGGCGTCTGCTTGAGGATCTCGCTGGTTCGCCAGAGCAGGAACGTTCCCCGCCGGGTCGAGGCGTCCGTCGCCTCGGCGATGGCTTGCCGCATGGCCGTGACCACGGCGTCAGCCACGGACCCGAACTCGCGCTGCTTACGGACCGGACGGTGGTCGGCAAGTCCGACGATCCCGTCAGCCTGATACCGGCGCCGGTAGTTAGCCACCGTCTGAGCAGCCACTTTGTGCCCGGCAGCGGTCAGCTCGGCGGCCTTGGCCCCCTGCCTGGACGTCAGCGAACGGTCCGGCCCGTACTCGGGCCTCGGCAACGTCCCCGAGGCGGCGCCGGGCGGCAGCCCGTGCAGGACCTCCAGAATGTGCCCCTCCCACCACAAAGCCTTCTCCATCACCGGCTTCGGGAAGGTCTCCAGCAGCGAGGCCGCCGGCAGCGGCTGGCGCACCGGGAGATCGACGACTGTGAAGTCGTTCCCCTGCAGCAACACCTCCAGCTCGACAACCGCGGCCGGCCCGTCCGCCCCGGTCAACGTCACCGTCGTCGTGCTCACCGCGGTCACCGCGCGAACCTGGCCTTCGAAGCGGACCCAGGACCCGACCTCGATGCCCGCCGGCCGTCGCGTCTCGCTCACCGAATCCGCTCCTTCCAGACCGCGCTGTCGTCGTGCATCAGCTCGCCTCGCAGATCCGCAGCCAGAACGCCGGACCACATCAGATGGAAGAGCACGGGCAGCACCTCCAAGCGGTCACCAGCCTCCAGCACCCCGTCCAGCAACGGCGCGGGCTCCTCGAAGGCCTTCAGCAGCCGTGCCGCGATCAGCCACCGCAGACATCGACGGCGCCGGTAACGCGCCAGCCACCGCATGTTCGCCATGAACACCGGATCGGGCACTCCGGCCCGGACGAACTCCCACCCCACCGCCCGGCATGCCTGCTCCGTGACCTGGAACGACTCAGCCGCAGCCACATCGAGCCGGTCATCCGCCCGCACATCCACGACCCGACCGCGGCCGTCGGCCAGGCGCACGAAATAGTCGGGCGCGTGCCGCCGCCAACGGACGCCGTCGTGCCAGTGCAGCCAGAACGGCTGCGAGGCGACCCCCACCACCCGCGGATCGGCGTCCATCAAGATCAGATGGTCCCGCTCCAGCCACGACTCGTAGCCGACGTGGTCCCGGGCCGTCGCGCAGTAGTACCAGCCCGCGAAGCTCTCGATGCCTTTGGTCCAACGGAAATCACGGACTGGCTCCACGGCCTCAAACGGCGTGCTCCAAACCTTGCCCAACGGCTCGCGTCGCCGACGTCCAGACTCGAAGAAGTCCAGCTCAAAGGCGGATAACGCGGCGTCCCCGTACGCAAGAGCTGGCGCCCCCACCCTGCCCCCGACCTTCGCGGTCCAACTTCGATGTCAGGAACCTACTGGTTGTCCAACTTCCCTGGCAAACAATCCAAGTTCAGTGTCAGAGGACAACGGAACCTTCCTGTGACCGCTGCTGTCCGGCTGCTGCTGTGAGGCACACAGCCCGTTTTCCCAGGTGGGCGGGGTGCACTGTGAGGCTGTCAGGTCTGAGGCGCGGGCCTGCGGCGGCGGCCTGGTTGTCCTCTGTCAAGTGATCTCGGCCGTTTGCCAGGAGATTTTGGCGACCAGCAGTTCCCTGCCACCTGATCTTGACCGATGATCCTCTGTGAGCCAGGTGTCGTTTTGGTCGGACATCCCGTTGGACCCCTTCCCGGCCTGAGATGATCAGCGGGACCGTACGAATGAACGCAGAGGTGGGGAACATGGTCGGTCTGGTGCTGCTCGGCGTCTTGGTGCTCGCCGCCGGCGGGTGTGCGTGTGTGGTGTGGGCGGAGCGCGGCGGGCCCCGCTGGGTCCACGGCGTGGCGACCGTGACGCTCGCCGCGAGCGAGTTGGTGCGTCGCTCCGAGAAGAACCGGCGCCGGAGTCTGAACCGGACCACCAGCGACGGCGAGTAGGAACGGACGAAGCGGCCTGAACCGGACGGTCAAAGTCGCCTGGCAATCGGTCAAGATCACTTGTCAGAGGTCACCTGCGGCGGCGCCTGGTGTTGCTCCTGGTCCCGCTGCTCGTGGTGGTGAGCGGCAGTTGGCTGCTCGGTGGGTTCCGGTGGGTGGTCATCGTCGCGGTGGTGCTGCTCGTGGTCCTGGTGGTGGTCGTCGGGTGGCAGCAGGGTGGTGTCGTGGGTGCAGCGCAGCATTTGCATGGGCCGGGCGGCACACCGGTAGCAGGCCCGGCCGCCGAGGAGGACGAGAACTGGCCGAGCCTGGGCCCGGTGCTCTCCACCAAGGCGATCGACTGGGACCTGATCGCCCAGCAGTACGACCAGATCGTGAAGTACACCACCGCCCTGCGCCTGGGCACCGCCGAGGCCGAGCAGGTCCTGCGCCGGTTCACCCGCGGCGGCCCCAAGCACCCGACGTACCGGGCGATCGAGGAGCTGGGCCGGGCGGTGCGTACCTCGTTCGTCTGCGACTACCTCGCCGACATCGAGATGCGCCAGGAGATCCACGAGGGGTTGCAGGTGGTGGAGAACTGGGACTCCGCGAACAAGGATCTCTTCTACGGCAAGGACGGCGACCTGGCAGGTGCGGACAAGGAATCCCAGGAGGTCAGCATGCTCGCGCTGCACCTGCTCCAGTCCGCGCTCGTGCACGTCAACACGCTGCTGATGCAGGAGGTCCTGACCGATCCGAAGCGGACGGAAAAGCTCACCGACGCGGACCGCAGGGCGCTGTCGCCGCTGTTCTGGGCCCATGTGAACCCGTACGGCCGGTTCGAGTTGGACATGAACAGCCGTCTCGATCTGGACCTGTCCGTCCGGGCAGCGACGGTGCCCCGTTCTCGCACTCCGCAGGATGAGGCGGCCGAAGTCTCGGCGTAACACCAGGGCCCGGGGCCCGGCCGGGAGCCTGTGCCGGGAGAGGATTCGGGAGTAACAGCAGGCCATCGGCGAGTCCCTGATCGGGGACTACCACACGGTGCTCCAATGCATCGATACCGACAGCGGTTCTTTCACTTCTCGTACAGCTCGGATGCGCGGATCGGCTGGGCTCAGCAGGCGCATTCGGCATCCCTGGCGGTTGTTGCGCGGGGGGTCCGCCAGTGTGCCGCGAAGGCATGGGCGGGGTTGTCGACGAAGATTGCGTGCGCCACGTCGCCACCGATCTCCCGGGTGATCCGTGGGTTGACCCCTTCCAGGAGGTGGCGCATCCCTGGCCCGTCCGCCGACGAGCGGGCCGAGGCCACCACGGTGTCGCCGCCGAGCAGCACGCGGTTGGTGTGCCCGGCGTCGGCGAGTGCCGCCACGCATTCCAACAGTCGCCAGTCACCGGCGTGATGGGCCCGGGAGGGCCCGTCGAACGCCAGGTAGGCCCCGGCCTCCGCCACTTGTAGGTGGACAGCGGAATCGGGGTAACGGAGCAGGTGACCGAGGATCACCCGGTGGGCCGGAACGCCGTGGCCTGCGCAAAGGAGGTCGAGGGTTTCCAGGGCCGCCGTACCGCCTTCCAGGTGGACGCCGATCGGCGCGCCGGTGGCGTGGTGGGCGGCCGCTGCGGCGGCCATCGACCGGCGAGTGTGCCCGTCCAGGCGGTGGAAGTCGCCGGCCACTTTGATCAGGCCCGCCCGCACCGGGCCCTGGGTGAGTTCCCGGACGAAGAGGTCCGCCAGCTCGTCGGCGCTGTGTGGGAACCGGCCGCCTTCGTAGTGTTTCGCCTGATGCAGGCCGGTCGCCGCGATCAGGTGGACGCCGCTGGTGCGGGAGAGCGCGGGAAGGGCAGACAGCCGCCGTCCCATACCCCAGGGCGTCCACTGCACCACGGCCCGTCCCCCGGCCTGCGCGAAGGAATCCAGCTCTGACTGCGCCGCCGCAGTGTCGTCGAGTTCCTCGCCCGGGAGGCGCGGGCTTCGCAGGAACAGGTGGTCGTGGGCGTCGCAGGTGCCCAGGTCGCCGGGGGTGATGTCGCCGAGCACGGTCCTGACCGTCTCCCCCGTCGTGTGGCCCGTCCCACCGCTCACCGAAACTCACTCCGATCCGCTTCGCGCGGGGCTGCGTCTTCCAGCGCTGCGGCGGCGACCCGCAGCCCGGCCAGCGCCTTGGGCACGCCGACGTAGGGCGCCAGATGGACGAAGACCTCGACCACCTCCTCGGGCGTCAGGCCCACCCGCAGCGAGGTTACGACCTGCCCGGCCAGCTGCGGATCGACGCCGCCGAGCGCGGTGAGCGCCGCCAGGTTTGCCAACTGCCGCTCGCGTGGGGCGAGTCCGGGGCGTTGATAGGTACCGCCGAAGAGAGTGGTGATCAGCCAGTCGGGAAATCCTGGAGCCACGTCCTCCAGCCAGGGGAGGAGTGACTGGGTCGCGGAGTCCTGGAGAGCGTCGAGCGCTCGATAGCCCTCCTCGCGGTCGAGAACGGCAGCCGTCAGCCGCTCGGAGAGGGGCACGGGGTCGACAGGGCCGGGATGGGCCATGGTCGGCCTCCTCGTCAATGCGTAACGGTCAGGGCGTTACAACGCTAACAGAAGTAACGCCTGAGACGTTACGCTCGGGGCATGGTGACCGACGACCCGTACAGCTTCCGCTTCGACTGCGGGACCACATGGCTCAACCTGCTCGCCACCCGGGGCCGCGCTTTCAGCAGCCACCCGGTCGAACGCCTCGACTCGGCGGAGCGGCTGGCCGAATGGCTCAGGGCAAGCGAGCTGGCGCCGCACCGCGGGCCCACGCACGCCGACCTGGAACGCACCTGGCGGCTGCGGGAGTGCCTGCGCGCACTGGCCCTCGCTACCACCCAGGACCGCACCCCTCCGGACGATGCAGTTGCGGAGCTGGGCGTCTTCCTCGCCGCCGACGACCGGGTGGAACTCACCGGCGGCGACCGCCTGCGCCGCAGCCCGCCGGCCACCGTCGGCGAAGCCCTCGTCCGCATCGCGCGGCAAGCCGCGGACCACCTGACCGGCGTGGACCGGGCCGGGCTCAAGGTGTGCCCCGAGGACGACTGCCGTGGCGTATTCACCGATCCCGCCGGCCGTCGCCGGTGGTGCCCCTCTCCGTCGTGCGCCAGCCGCGGACGGGTCCGCGCGCACCGCGCCCGGCGAGCGGCGCCCTAGGTGTTCTGTCCTGTGAGGTTGGGGACGCGGCTGGCGGGTGGTTTGCCTGCGAGCGCGGTGTGTCCGCGGTGGCTTGCATGCCTCGCTCACCCGAAGTCCGACCTGAGACATCAGCTTCGAGGCGGTGTAGTTCCGCGCGGTCGGGGCGAACTTGCGGCAGGTGGCCAACTCTCCGCCCCAACCGGTGAACAGGGTCTTGATCTCCGGCTCGGTCGGCGGGACCCGCAAGCCGCGTCCTTGGACCCCCACGGCCGGTTCATCTCGTCGATCGGGCACTCGACGACCCGCCCGGTCATCCGATGGATCTCGACCTTGTGCCGCAGCTCCAAGAACAGGAAGTACGTGGTCAACGCCTGCGCGCGGGCCAGCCGGATGCCGCTCGGCTAACTCCTGAAGCGGCGATCGCGCGCCGCGTACCATCCGCCCATGTCGAACTCGATATCCGGCGGCCCGGAGACGATGCTGGCAGCAGGCGGAACCACGGCCCGTTTCAACGGGGCACGACTGCGGATCGTCCGGGGCCGAACGATATGGACCCTGCCTGTGCGGGCCCTTCGGTCCGCAGAGCTGACCCCGGCGGGGGCAGTGCGGATCACGATCAGCGGTGCATCGGGCCGGGACGCCCAGCACGGCCTGGGGTTGGCCGTGGAACTGCAAGCTCCCAATGCGCGTGCCGCCGCGGCGTTCTTGGAGCAGTCGACGGCCGCTCTGGTGACGGCCGAGCCCGCTGGGGACGGGCACGCGCTGGTGCGCGTGGAGACGCAGCCGCAGCGTCAGCTTCAATTAGGTCCGCGCGCCCAGCAAGCGGTGAGGATCGCCTACGTACTGCCGCCGTACGCGCTGCTGCTGTTCCTGCTGGGCCTGTTCAGTCCTCTGGACCGCGGCACAGCCGCACTCTCCCTGACCGTGGGCGGCGCCATCGGCCTGGTCGGCGGCATCCCGCTGTGGCGCATGGTTCGGCGTGTGCGTTCGCTGTGGCTGCTACCGCAAGCGCGGGGTCGGCGTGATCGGCAAGGTGACCGGCTACGTGCGCATCTGGGACAAAGGCGGACACCTCTGGGTCTTCTCCCGGATGACTTTCACTACTGTTGACGGGCAGCGGATGCGGGATATCCCGTCGGTCGTCACCGTCTGGGGCCTCTCCGACCAGGCATACAGCGGGCAGGTGGAACTCAGCTATGACCCCGAGCACCCCACCCGTGCCAGCCGCCCTCTCACCGTCGGCTTCGCCTTCCGCACCGTACTCTTCGCCTCGGCGGCCGCGATTCCGGCGACGGGCTTTGTGATCTGCGTCCTGGAAAACCTGCCGCTCTGAACGACTCGGCTGGCCAGGCCGTCAGCGGACCAACTGGCGGCCGCCGTGCGCCATGACTTCGAGCGGGTGGTCCGCTGGGGATCTGGGTGCACGGCTGGACCGGCTCCACGGCGGCTCGAGCTGCCGTTCGCGAACCGCCGTCCCCATGGGGAAGCATGACCGCGGGGGCGGGGAATTATCTGACGCCGAAAGCACTTGAGGTGGGGAATTGCATGACCGTCGACACCGTACGGGCGGCTGCATAACATCGCAGTTCTGCGATGTTCCGTGCGAGATCTATGCACGGCTGCTGCATACGGCGTCCGCGCCTGTGCTGCTCGCTACCCTATGCCACCTGCGCGTTCCCCCTCCAGGGGAACGATGTACGCGGTCGTGGGGGAGGTCGCCGTTTGGTCTGGAGTACGAGAACAGCACGGTTCCCCTAGTGGCACCGTCCGGCCGCGCCGTGCACCGTTGACCTGCGGTTTCCCGTGGAGGGGAATGGTATGCACCAGGTTGTTCAAGCCTCCTTGGACAAGTTGGTCAACCCTGCTTGGACAATCACCTAGTCAGCGACACACAGGAACGGCGCCGCACTGAGGGGTGCAGCGCCGTGTTACCCGGCCGGGCGGGCGGCCGGGTCAGTGGACGCGCTTGAGGCGGGTCGGCTTGTTGATGGGCGCGACGTTGCCCTTGGCCCTGGCCTCAGCCTTGCGGGCCTTCTCGTCTAGGTGGAACTGGAAGCGACGCTCGTACTCGTCCTCGAAGTCGCCGACGTCCAGCCGCATGTCCCGGGGCAGGGCCTTGACGGCACGCTGTTGCTTGCGAGGGTCGTTGAAGGCGGCGATCATCCGGTGGAGTTGGAAGCGTCCACGGCGGACCACGGTGACGAGTCGGGCGGCGACCAGGTGCGGCATGGCCCGGCTGATCATGCCGCGCTCCATCGCGAGGCCGGCGGAGAGTTCGTCGTGCGTGGCGACGACCAGGCCGCCCAGCTCCTGCTCGGTCATCATGTGCAGCAGCATCCTCGCGCTTACGTTGCCCGGCCGCAGCGGTGGCGGAGCGGCGTGGGCCAGCGCGGGGGAGGCCGGCACCAGTGCGGCCGGGGGCCGAGCGGTGGTCGCCCCCTCCACGATCCGAAAGGCCCTGGAGAGCCTGACCACCGCGCCGGAGCTCCGCCATGCCCAAGCAGCAAAATCACTTTGCCCACCCGACAGCCGATGACCGGAAACGTCTCTTCACCCCAACCGAAACATCGAGGTGAGCGGGAAGCCGCGCAGCAGGCGCAGGATCCCGTCGACCTCTCCGCTCTCAAGGGGCCCCTGTCATCGAGGACATGAAAGCGCTGGTGGCACGTCTCAAGCGCCTCGCGTGACCCAATAGCCAGGAACGGGACGCTGAACATTTCCGGGCGGCTCCGTGAAGTCACTCAGGACCGACCGGTAACCGAACAGCGGATCATTAACGTCCGCTTTATGAAACACATATGCAGAACAGCCGGGCTCGCCCTCGCGCTGCTGTTCCTCGTGCTGGGCGTCGGCGCCCAGGCCGCGTCCGCGCACGTCACGCGCGAGCATGCGGAACTCGTAGTCGCGCCCGGTGACAACGTCACCAGCGGTCGCCTTATTGTGCACAACGCCGTCGTGGCTCCCGAGCAGGCCGGTGCGTGGGCGGCCGGGCTGCTCTCGGCCCCCTGCCCGGCCACCGGCTCGGGCGTGCCCGGTGACAACGGCGGCGTGCCCGGCGGAGTCGTCATTGAGCTGGCGTGGAGCTGCCACGTCGACTCGCTCGACCTGAGCCCGCTCATCGCCAAGGGCGGACTGACCCAGGTCGTCGTCGAGTTCGACGGCACGGCGGTCGACGCCTCTGCCGCCGCCCCGCTCGTCGACATCCGCGGCGCGCACGCCCTGCCGTCGTTCCCCTGGCTCACAGTCGCGCTTGTCACGGCCGCCGGTGTCGTACTGCTGCTCGTTGCCTGGCGACTGCCGTTCCTCGTCCGCGGACTGCGCCGTAACCGGCGGCGCTGGCAGCTGGCGACCGCCGGAGCCGTCGCGCTGTCCTTCCTCGCGCCCCAGGCGGCCTTCGCCGACGACAGTGCGGATCCGGTCGACACCGTCACCGTTGAGGGCACCGTCTTCAAGGACCGTAACGGCAACGGCGAGCGGGACAGGGGCGAGCAGCCCATGCCCGGCATCGACGTCACCGACGGCGCCGTGTGGACCACGACCGGCGCGGACGGCTCATACAGCCTGCAGATCGACCCGAAGCGGCGCGAGACCGACCTCGTCAGCATCGTCTCGCCCGACGGATACACACCCGCGCTGCGCAAGGACTACATCCCGCAGTTCTTCCACAAGGTCCCCGAGACCGGCGGCAGAGACGTCGACTTCGCGCTCGTACCCGACCGCAACGCCTCGAACCCCACTGAGAAGTGGGTCATGAACTCCGACCCCGAGGTCAGCAACACCTCCGACGCCCAGGCCCGGGGCGCCCTGCCCCAGTGGACCGGCCAGGTCCAGGCGATGTCCGAAGTCGACGGCGCGACGATGCAGATCGCGACCGGTGACCTCACCGTCACGGACTACGCCGACGAGCCGCGCCGCCAGGGCGGGTACGACATGTTCAGCAAGGGCCTCGAGGAGGGGCGGCTCGGTCACCCCTTCTATCCGGTGATGGGCAACCACGACTTCGGCGGCACGGCGACCTCCCAGGGATACGCCGGCAGCATGGAGTACTACCGCCGCAACATTGCCCCCGAGTGGTACAGCTTCGATCGCGACGGCCGCCACATCGTCGTCCTCGAGGACAACTACGACGCGAGCGGGCTGAAGCCGCAGCTGGAGTGGCTGCGTCGGGACCTCGCCCGGCACGCGGTCGGCAAGCAGGTGTTCGTCTTCGCTCACCGCTCTCTGTTCACCCAGTGGGGCCCGGGCGCCGGCATGCAGCCGACGATCGACGAGCTCGCCAAGTACGACGTACGGATGGTCGCTGCCGGTCACAACCAGCAGGCCGAGTTCCGGCGCGGCGCCTTCGAACGGTCCGTCGAGATCAACAACCAGGGCACGTACGGCATCGACGGTGCCCACCCCGACTACAAGGTGCTCGACTTCAGCGCGATCACGGATGATCCGCGCACGCACCGCAACGAGGACACCGGCCATGTGACCGGCATCCACCGGCAGTTCGAAATCGACGACGATGCCGCGCTGGTCAGCCCCGCGCAGGGCAGCGTGCACGGCGCCAAGGCCGCAGTGCCCGTCGAGGTGTACGCGGAGGACGACGGCCGCACGCCTGTCAAGGCGGTACTCACCGTCCGCGACAGCCGAGGGCACCTGGTGAAGCGTCAGGACGTGCGCTTCGGCAAGGGGGCGTCCCGACCCGGCATCGAGAACTGCTACACCCCGGCCGGTGGCACGCCGGAGCCCTGCCCCGACGCACGCGGGGCCTGGACGCGGGCGAGCGGCACACTGCACGGGCTGCGGCCCGGCACGTACACCGCCGAGTCGGTCGCGTACGACACCCGGGGCAAGCGGTTCCCCGCCGTGAAGAACACCTTCGAGATCGTGCGCGACTCCGAGCTCGCGAAGCCCAGGACCGGGCAGGACTGGCTGCGGCAGGGAGGCGACGAGGCCGGGCGGTCCGCGAGCGGCGACGAGCCCGGCGCGAAGCTCGACCTCAGGTGGGCCCGCCACACCGGCGAGCAGTTCAACCTCAACGGCTCGGTGGTCGCGGACGACAAGCTCATTGTCTCGTCCCGCGCCTTCGACTCGCCGTACAGCATGATGCTCGCGTACGACATCGCCTCCGGGCGTGAGCTGTGGCGTACGTACCTGGACGGTGATGCCGAGTCGGCGCCGACGCTCCACGGCGGGATGGTCTATCTGACCACCGGCGTCGGCAGGATCTACGCGCTGGACGCGGCGAGTGGCCGCATAGCCTGGCAGTCGATCGACCGAGAGGAGACCCACGGGGACACCGTGCGCCGCTACGGCCGCGCGGGCGGACCTGTCAGCGTCTTCGCGTTGGCGGGCGCGGAGAGCCGCTCGGTCGCCGTCTACCAGGACGCCTACACGGTCCGCTGCCGGGACGCCGAGACCGGCGGGATGCTGCCCGGCGGCTTCGACGCCGCGTTCTCCTGGGGGCAGGCCCACAGCACGGTGATCCGCGAGCCCGGCTCCAACACCGCCTACCTGCAGTCCATGTCGAGCAACACCGTCATCGGCATGGACCTTGCGACCTGCACTCAGCTGTGGGTGAAGGACACCGCGGGCGACATCGACAGCCACTCCTCGCCCGTCCTGACCGACCCGGCCACGGGCGAGGCGAAGCTGGTGACGTTCACGGCGTACGGCGTCCGCGGACACGACCCGAAGACGGGCGCGGTGACCTGGGAGTCCAAGCTGGGCGGCGGCAGCACCTGCGAGCCGGGGCGCGCTCCGCTCACCAGTCCGGCCGTGTGGGGCGACAACGCCTATGTCGCGGGCCGGGACGGCGTCGTACGCGCGTACGACACGAGCGCGACCGATCCGTCGAAGCCGGTGTGGGAGACCAAGTCCGGCTATCTGGCGGGGGAGAGCCCGCTGGACGACAAGTGGCGGGTCGCCATGGGCTGTTCGGCCGGTGCCGGTTCGCCGACCATGCACCCGCTGGTGACGAAGTCCCATGTGTACGTCGGGACGTGGGACGGTCGCCTGCTCGTCCTGGACCGGGCAAGCGGGACGCAGGTCGCCTCGTACAACCTCGGCGCGGGAGTGGCCTCGGCCCTCTCCGTGAGCGGTGACTGGGTCTTCGCCCTCACGGACGACGGCACAGTCCACGCGCTCGCCGCACGCCGGAAGTAGAGGGGAAGCACCACCGTGCGATCACCTCGCAGCGGGGTGCTGCTCCTGCTGGCTGCCGTCCTCGCGCTGCTCCTGGGCAGCGCGGGGACGGCGCAGGCGCACCCCTTCGGCACCCCTCCCGTCGTGAAGATCGAGGCGGCGGGCGCCGCCGTCGACGCGACCTGGTCCGCGCAGCGGGACGACATCGCCGTCCTGAAGAACGAGTCCGGCGGTGACGAGGCGGGCTATCTGCGCTCGCACATCGTCGTACGCCAGGACGGCCGCCCCTGCCGTGTGAACCGGGCGGACGGCGTGAAGCTCCACTTCGTCTGCCCGCGGCCGGTGGACCGCATCGAACTGACGGTCACGGCGCTGACGGACGTCGACCCGGCGTACCGGACACTGTCGGTGACGGGCACGGGCTCCGGCGGGCTGCACACGGCACAGGAGCCGACGCGGACGCTGACCCTGAAACCGGCGGCCGCGGGGACCGCCGTGGCCTCACCGGCCGCTTCGGGCTGGCGGGCCTGGACAACCGACCTGACCTCACTGCTCGACCACGGCGCGGCCCTCCCGCTGGCTCTGCTCGTGGCCGCGGCCGTGGGTGCGCTCCACGCCTGCGCGCCGGGGCACGGGAAGTCGCTGGCCGCCGGGTATCTGGTGGGCGCCAAGGGCAGGCCGCGCGACGCGGTGTGGCTGGGCGGGATCGTCGCAGTGATGCACACGTTCTCGGTCGCCGCCCTGGCGGTCGGCTGGTGGCTGGCGGCGAACAGCACGCCGGACATCGCGGCGCTGACGGGGTGGCTCCAGCTGATCGCGGCGCTGGTGGTGGCCGGGGTGGGGGTGAGCCTGCTGCGGCGGCATCTGCGCCACCGAAGCCACCACCATTCCCATCACGGGCCTGATCACGATCACGGGCATGGCCACGGGCACGATCACGGACACAGCCATCGCATCCCGGATGCCCCGTCCCTCCTCACCTGGCGAGGCCTCGTGCTTCTCGGCGCGTCGGGCGGCCTGCTCCCCTCGCCATCCGCCTTCCTCGTCCTGCTCACCGGCCTGCTGACCGACAAGGTCGGCATCGCCCTTGCGATGGTTGTCGCCTTCGGCCTCGGCATGGCGCTGACGCTCGCGGGCGTCGGCCTGATCGTGCTGCGTGGCCGGGACGCCCTACTGGACCGCGTCTCCCGCTCCAGGACGCTGCGGACGTGGGCGCCAAGGGTTCCGCTGTTCGCGGCCTCGGCGGTGGTGGCCGGAGGGACGGTGGCGTCGGCGGTTGCCGCAGGCCACCTCCTCGCTCCGTGATCTCCGTAGCTCTGTGAGTTCCGTGACGTCCCCGTACGACAAAGGCGCCCCCGTCCGGCCTGAAACCGGGCGGGGGCGACCTGCTCCGGCAGGCCGGACGGCGCGAGACCGGTAACCAGGACGGCCTCGGAGACTCTCCCGGGCATTGACCACAGAGGGAGCCTCCGGCGGCATCGGCTACTGCAGACTGCCGGTCTCCTTCAGCCGGTCGACGTAGTTCTGGGGTATCCGACCGCTGACGTCAGGACCGACGTTCAGCAGGAAGAGGGAGTTGCCGGCTGCGGCGCCTGCATGGCCCGACCACGTACGCCGTCGCCGCTGTGGGATTGCGAGCTGTCAAAGCGATCTGGGGCCGCGGGTGATGACAGTTCGGCAATTAGGTGACAGACCATCAATTTCCAATGTGTGTTGCGTCACGGTTGCCGGGCTGCAGCGGGAGCCGACTGAGTAAGTCGAGCAGCAACTCGACTGCACCCAGGTAGAAGCTCCACGCGGCTTAGGGCCTGTCCGGCGGATCAAGGTCGGACAGGCCCTAGCTAGTGGCCAGCTCCGGAAGTCCTTCGGGGGTGATCAGGCTGCCAGGGCGACGGAGGATTCTTCTTGTCGGTCGGCGGGTGTGTGTCGGTCGAGCCGGGCCAGCAGATCGTCCAGGTCGGAGGTGGTGAACTTCCACTGGAATGGCTGTGCTGTGGCGTTGTAGCGGTCTTCGAATGCTCGGAGGTCAGGTCCGTGAAGTCGTTCGGTGAGACGACCTTGCGCTCAGGGCTGATTCAAAGTCGGGGTCGCCGAGCGGAACGGCGAGCAGGTCCAGGCCGGCCGCCCGGCCGACGAGGTCTACCCGCAGGCCGTCGCCGCCGACCGAGCGTTCCAACTGCTCGGCGGGGGCCTCGCCCCGGCCCTGCCCGCCTGAGCGCCCGCGGCTCCCGAACCGCTCCAGCCAGATAGCCCTCACTGATGGCAAAGGGGGGATATCCCCCGGTCAAACCCGGAGGAGGCCCCCAGTGCGGCCCGCTCCCACCCCAGGCCATGATCGTTTCACCGCCCAGGGAACAAGAACGAGCCGAGGAGTTCAACATGACCGCGCACCACCAGGCGATCGGCCGACGGAGGCTGCTCGCCGCGACGGCCGGGCTCGCGGCCACGGCCCTGCTGGCCCCCACGGCCTCCGCCGCGACCACCACACCCGCCCCCACGGGGACGAAAGGCCGGCAGGCCGACGCGCTCCGCGCGCTGGAGCGCGCCGCCCAGCCCCTGCGCTCGACGGAACCCGGCGGCAACACCACCGACCTACGGGCGCTGGACGCCATGATCGGCGACGCCAAGGTGGTCGGACTGGGCGAGGCCACCCACGGCTCGCACGAGTTCTTCGCCATGAAGCAACGCGTCTTCAGCCACCTCGTCGAGGAGAAGGGCTTCACCACCTTCGCCCTGGAGATGAGCTGGACAGCGGGCCTGCGGATCGACGAGTACCTGCAGGGCGGCCCCGGCGACGCCCGGCGGATCGCCAAGGAGACACTGGCCGGATCACCCTGGGAGCGCGAGGAGTTCGTCAGCCTCATCGCCTGGATGCGGCGCTACAACGACCGCCACCCCGGCCGGAAGGTCCACTTCATGGGCAACGACATCGGGGCGCCCAAGCTCGGCGACGCTGTCTTCGACCGGGTGCTCTCGTACGTCCGTACGAGCCGCCCTCAGGACATCGCACGCCTCGAGGAGCTGTACGCGGGCCTGCGCCCCCTCGACGACGTCTTCGCCTACCTGCGCAAGCCCGTCGCGGAACGTCGCCTCGACGCCACCACCGCCCAGCAGGCGTTCGACCTGGTCACCGCGCACAAGGGGGCCGGCGGCGACGCCTACGAATGGGCCGAGCAGCACGCCCGCAGCATCGCCCAGACCTTCGCGTTCGCCTCGCTCGACCTGTCCGACCCGGCATCGGTGTCCGCCGCGGAGCACCTCCGCGACCGGGTCATGGCCGACAACACCGCCTGGTGGCACCGCCGCACCGGCGACAAGATGCTGCTCTCGGCGCACAACGGCCACGTGGGCTACCTGGCCACCGACCCGGTGATGTACCCCACGACCCAGGGCGTCTTCCTGCGCGAGGCCCTCGGCCGGGACTACGCCGCCATCGGCTTCACCTTCGGCCGCGGCTCGTTCCTCACCGCGACCACCCTCGGCAGCCCCTGGAACAAGGTCACCGTCCCCGCGGCCACCCCCGACATGCAGGAGTACACCCTCAACCGGGTGCACCACCGCGACTACTACCTCGACCTGCGCACCCTGCCCGCCGCGGGCCGCACCTGGCTGGACACCCCCCGCCCCACCTACGAGGCCGGCTCGTCCTTCAAGAAGGACCCGCTCCCCACCCTCGCCATCACCCGGGCCTACGACATCCTCATCCACCTCAACCAGGTCCACGCAGCCACCAGCCTCTGACCCCGGGCTGATTCAAGATTTGGGTGATCTTGACGGAGTGCAGGTCAGGCCACGCCGAGTAGGTCCAGTGGGCGGGTGAAGGGCGCGTAGGAGAAAAACTCGCGCAGGCCGGCGGCGATGCTGCGGTGCCCCGCGGTGCGGAGGGTGTTGATCGCCGAGTTCCGCAGGGTGGCCATGTTCTCCGGTCCGTGTCCGGTGCGGATCTTCGAGGCGTCCTCGGCGAATGCGGTGTCCCTGACGAAGTGGACCCGGTTCTCGATCACCCATTGTGACCTCGCCAGGTGCCCGATCCGCTGCGGTGATGCCTGGCGGGCCGTCAAGTCGCTGATCACGTAGACGGTCTGTCGGGTGACCTTGCCGGTCCTCAGGTCGTTGCGGTGCCGCAGGATCTTCGAGGCCTGCCCTGCATACGGGAAGTCCAGGCCGAGGTCGGTGACGGTCAGCACCCGGGTCGAGCGGGTCTCGCGGCGGCCGTGTCCGCGCTCGCGGTCGTAGCGCCTGGCGGTGCCCCTGTTCCACGGCAGGGACCGCAGCGCGGCGGACAGGCCCGGCTGGTTGGCCATAACCACGAACAGGTAGTGCGCGTGCTTGTCCTCGACCAGGAAGCGGGCATGCTCGCGCTGCGTGTGCAGGGCGTCGGCGGTGACCACGGTGCCGGCCAGGCCGAACGGGGCCAGCAGGCGGGCGAAGCCGGTAATCTCGTTGGTCTTGTCCGGGACCCGCAACTGGGTGATGGTGCGTCCGGTCCCGGTGACTGCGGACAGCAAGTGAGCGGCCGGAGCGTCCTCGGTGCGCGAACCGCGCGCGCTCTTGCCGGCCAGGGCCAGGCTCTCGACCTTGGCCGGGGGCATATCCGAGCAGGTCAGCCAGACCGCTGGGGCACACGGCCAGCAGCACGCGGCGGATGGTGGAGGTACTCGGAGCAGTGCGCACGCCCAGGGCACCGGTGCGGCGGACCGCCAGGCGGGCGAGGGTGTCCTGCGGAGCGGAGCGGGCCCACTGGCCGATGGCGAGGTAGGAGCGGGCGCCGGTCAGCACGGCGCAGGCGGCCATCAGCAGCACCGAGGCCAAGGCGTGGCGGCGGCCGCGCCGATCACGCGGGTCGGGAAGGGTCTCCAGACGGTCCACCACCTGCCGGATCTCGCGGTGTTGACGTGAGGGCGACTTGGTCAGGCAGACGGTGGCAGACTGGCGGCACATCGAAGCTCCGGTTGTTCAGGGCGACTTGCGAGGTCACCCCGTAAACCGGAGCTTCGTTGCGTACGTGACGCTCCTCCAGGAGATCACCGGTCGGCCGTGACCAGCGACGCCACATGATCACCCCGACTTTGAATCAGCCCTGCCTCCGCGACTGCGGCCTCAAAGGCGACGGCGTGCACCACGCCATGCTTGGCATCGCCCGACTGCACAACCTCACCCTCGCCGGATAACGCAAGCCACCGGCTGGCCATCACACACGGCAAAGATCATTTACGGGACAGCCCTTAGACTGCGACGATGGACCGAGCAATCGACGTGCCCGAGAGCCTCGCCCAGCCTGCAGATCCGGCCCGGGTGAATGACTACGACAGCTTCGCCGAGGCGTACGCGGCGGAAAACGAGAACAACCTCGTGAACGCGTACTACGAGCGGCCCGCGATGATGGCCCTCGCCGGAGACGTGGCTGGCCGTCGGGTCCTGGACGCCGGCTGCGGCTCGGGCCCCCTGACCGCTGCGCTCCGCGACCGCGGTGCCGTCGTCACTGGCATCGACGCCAGCGCCGGGATGCTGGCGTTGGCCAGGCGGCGGCTCGGTGACGACGCGGCCCTGCACGTGGTCGACCTGCACGACCGCCTGCCGTTCGCCGATGGCGCGTTCGACGACGTGGTCGCGTCACTGGTGCTGCACTACCTGGAGGACTGGGGTCCGACGCTGGCCGAGTTGCGGCGAGTGCTCAGGCCCGGCGGGCGACTGATCGCGTCGGTGGACCACCCTTTCGTGGCCTACGCGTTCCAGGACCCTCGGCCCGATTATTTCGCGACCACCAGCTATACCTTCGACTGGACGTTCAACGGGCACTCTGTCTCGATGAGGTTCTGGCGCAGGCCGTTGCACTCAATGATCGATGCCTTCACCACCGCTGGCTTCCGCCTTTCCGTCATCAGCGAGCCACAGCCCGACCCAGCCGCCCGTGAGCTGTTCCCCGACGGCTTCCATGACGCTTCGACCAAGCCCAACTTCCTGTTCTTCGTCGTCGAGGTACCGACATCGGCTACCGGCTCGAACGACTAGCCAGTCGCGGATCACGAACGGAGCCAGAGTCGGATCGAGGCGACGGTGACGGTGCCATGGAAGATATAGGCGCGTTTATCGAACCTCGTGGCGACGGTCCGGAAGTTCTTCAGGGCGTTGGTTGTCCGCTCCACTTCGTTCCTGTGCTTGTAGATCGTCTTGTCGAAGCCGACGGGTCGGCCGCCCTTGCTGCCGCGGGCTTGCCGGTTGGCACGCTGGTCCTTCGGCTCGGGGATGGTGTGCTTGACCTGGCGTCGTCGCAGGTAGCGACGGTTGCGGCGGGACGAGTACGCCTTATCGCCACCGAGGTGGTCGGGCCGGGTGCGCGGGTGTCCGCCGCCCAGCCGGCCGACGCGGATGCCTTTTCCCGGCACCCGCGGCACGCTCCTGCGAGCCCCGGCGGCGTGCTGGTGGGGCCCGCAGGTGGTCGAATCGACGCTCACCATCGGCCAGTCGATCCGGCCTTCCGCGTTGGCGTCGGCCAGGATGGCCGCGAAGATCTTGTCCCACGTGCCGCCCGCCGACCAGCGCCTGTGCCGTGCGTACACGGTCTTCCAGGGGTCGAAACGCTCAGGCGGATCCCGCCATGGCATCCCGGTGCGCAGCCGGTACAAGATCCCGTTGATGATCGTGCGATGACTGGTCCAACGACCCACGTTGCCCGGGTTTCGGCAGATGCGGCCCGAGCCGATCCCACTCCGCGTTCGTCAGATCTCCCTGCCCCATGACCATGCCAACGACCCGAGACTACGACGGTCACAAGATCCGCCGCTAGGTGTTCTGTCCTGTGAGGCTGGGACGTGGTCAAGTCGGTGCCGATGAGTCTCCGTGGCATGGATGGAGCGATCATCGAACACCGTGCTTGGCCACGTCCCAGCCCGACTTGTCGTGGTCTTCCACCGGACACGCAGCCGCGAGAACGACGCAGCCCTGCGCTTCGGTCCGCCGTCCGGAATGCCGCAGCGCGGCCACCCCGGGCTGGTAGCCCGCCGAAGTCCCGCACTGTCCAAGTCGTTGGTATCAGTGGACGATTCGCTCCATGACCCAGTCGACCAGTGGCTTGGTCACCTGGCTGTGCTCGGTGTTCTCGCTGTCGCACTTGAACTCGTCGAGCGCGCTCTTCTCGTCGGCTTCCTCGACTTTCTCGTACGGGTTGACGTCCCACTTGGCCGGGTCGTAGTCCAGCGCGACCGCACTCACGGAGGGGACGAAGCAGCTGAACTTGTACTTCTCCGGGATGTCAGCCCCGAGTGCCGCGGCGATCTTGCCGAAGGAGCCGAGGGTGCCACCGGGCGTGCCGTCAAGGCCGGGAACGTACGAGGTGAAGCCCCGTCGGACCTGGCCGGCGGCCCGCATCTCACCGATCGGCTTGCGCGTTCCGCCGTCGGGCTGGAAGTTCGCCTGGGCGTAGACGACCAGCGGCACCTGCCGCTTGAACACCTCCGTGCCGGCCGGCAGGTCGCGGCCGGTGCCATTGCCGGTGCCGTTGGCCACGCCCAGCTTGCGCGGCCGTTGCGGGAACTGGCCGAGGTCGCGCAGTTCGGCCAGGAACTGCGTGCGCAGATCGCTGGAGGTGGCGACGGGGCCTTCGTACTTCGCGTCCGGGATCCATGCGTACAGCAGCTGCTGCGCGGCGGGGCTCCTGATCAGCTCGGCCTCTTTGACCTTGCCGGGCTTGGCCGGCAGCGACTCGAAGAAGTAGGCCATCTGCTGGAGGATCAGCGGGATCCAGGCGCCGTTGTGCGGGGAGTCCCAGGAGAGGTAGGTCGCGGTCTCGTGGTCCTGGCGCTGGTTCTCCATCTCGGCGAGGGCGTACCGGGTGATGATGCCGCCCATGCTGACCCCGCCGACGATCAATGGCTCACCGCCCTGCCTCTCTTGGATGACCTTGTTGATGGCGCTGATCACCACCCCGGCGTTGGCCTGGATGTAGGTGTGGCGCTCCTCGAAGCCGAGCAGGACAACGTCGATGCCCGCGGTGAGCAGCTGCTCGAGGAAGCCCACGTTGCTGCCCGGGTAGGGCGCGTTGAAGTGGGCGAACAGCCCCGGCAGGTCACTGCGGCCGTAGTTGAAGCCGTCTGCGAAGATGAACGGCCGCTCCAGCTCGTCGTGGCCGTCGGCGAGGTAGACCGCAGCCTCGCCGAGGGCCACCTCCCGCCGGTACGGTCGGGCGGACCGAAGCGGCCAGGTGTGCTTCGGCTGCCGGTCGCTGTCGCGTGCCACGCCCGTCGGGGTGCCGAACCAAGGGCCCTGCGGCAGGTTCTTGGCGAACTCCGCCACCTTGTCCGCCGAGGACTTCTCCTCGGCCTGCTTCCACGTCAGTTCGACGTCGATCCTGGCTTCCTGTGCCATGGGACAGCTACCGCCTCTGCGTAGGTGTTGTTCACGGGCCCGCCACAGCCCATCCCTGATCACGTGCGAGCGGGCGGGCAGTGCACGGGATTTGTCACAACTCTGGGCAGAGGATGAGATCCGCCACCTGCCCTCATAGTGACTAACTGTAACAGTGTCATCACTCAACGTGTCGCACAAAAACGGCCCGCCCCGCCACCCAGGCTTCCTTCGGCAGTCAGTCAGCGACCGAGGAACTACCGCAACGGCTCGCCGGCCTCCTCACGGAACGCAGACATCGTTTGCGAACGGGGCATCCAACTCACTCCTCACGAGTACCGCGCACTCTGGTGGGCTCCTGTTCGCGGGTGGGGTGGGTCCAGGGGAGGGCGAGGCCGTCGTCGGCGGTGCGGGGAACGAGGTGGCCGTGGAGGTGGAACACGGTCTGAGTCGCGTCCGGTCCGCAGGAGGTGAGGTAGTTCCACTGGCCGCCGATCTGTGCGGCGAGTTCGGCGGCGCGCAGCTGCACGGTGGCGGAGACGGCGGGGTCGGTCGTGAAGTCGGCGACGTGGTCGCGCGGCAGGACCAGGAGGCGGCCGTCGGTGCAGCCGCCGCTGCGGGGCACGATCGCGAGGGCGTCAGCCCATTCGCGGACGATCGTGGCGGGCGCTCCGTCGTGGATGATCTGACAGAACGTGCAGTCGGGCCGCGGGTGTTTGCGGGGGACCGGCGGCCGGTTGATGTGGTGGTGGGTGACCTGGACGCGGGCGCCGGTCTCCCGCATCCGGTGGCCGATGGCGTCGGCGATGGCGGGTGCGCTTTTCCGGACTAAGCCTGGATCCACCGGCTGTCCCGGGTCCTGTGGATAGAGAAATGAAGAGAGGTGCCTGCTGACCTGCGAAGATGGGAGTTACCACACCACCATC
>NZ_JBHVWT010000065.1:0-24558 GCF_042882135.1 Streptomyces sp. NPDC058240 | reverse complement strand
CCCCCCAGGTCATCCGTTCGACAGGGGGACACAGTCATGCCGGGCCCGGAGGCCAGCGGCCCTCTTGCAGGACCGCGAAAAACATAACGGGGGTGCCCCGGAGTCCGGCCGCCGCGAGGACGGCTGCCAGCAGGCAGAGGACGACCAGCACCGAGGTGCCGAGCGCGCCGCCGATCTGGAGGGCGGTGGCCTGGAGGCCGCCCGCCACGCCGCCGTCCTGGACGGGGGCCTGACCGACGATGGCGTCGGAGGAGGCCGCGAGCACCATGCCGACGCCCAGGCCGAGCGCGATGAACGGCGGCCACATCGTGGCGTAGGACGAACCGGTGTCCCAGCCGAGCATGACGAAAGTCGCGGCGGCCTGGAGCAGCATGCCCAGCGGCATCGTGAGCCGGGGCCCGAAGCGGCCGGTCAGCGCCGCTCCGAGCGGGGACGCCACCAGCGAGGCGAGGCTGAGCGGCAGGGTGCGCACACCGGCCTCCACGGGCGAGAAGCCCCGTACGTTCTGGAGGTAGAGCATCACGAAGAAGATCACGCCGAGCATCACGAAGAAGTTGAGTGCGGTGATGACGGTGCCGACGGTCAGCGCCCGGATACGGAACAGCCGCATCGGCAGGAGGGGGTGCTCGATCCGGTTCTCGTACCGGCCGAAGCCCACCAGGACGAGCACACCGGCGGCGACGGCGCCCAGGGTGCCGGCCGAGGCCCAGCCCCGGGTCTCGCCCTTGACGACGCCGAAGACCACGCACAGCAGACCGAGTGCGAGCAGTGCGACGCCGGGCACGTCGAAGCGGTGGTGGCCGGTCGAGTTCCTGCTCTGCGGCAGGACCGCCGCACTGACCAGGAGCGCGATCACTCCGATCGGGGCGTTGATGTAGTAGACCGACTCCCAGTTGACGTGCTCGACCAGTAGTCCGCCGACGATGGGGCCGAGAGCCGTGGAGACGGCCGAGACCATCGCCCAGATCCCCACGGCCATGCCGAACCTGCGCGGCGGGGAGGCTGCGGGCAGGGAGGAGTGATCCACGGTGGTGGACGGCATGGAGGTGCCTTGTCTGTCGGGAGTGCTGGGAAACGACGGCGGAAATGGGGACCGGCTCCACAGGCGCGGGAGGACTCCACGGGCGCGGATACGCACACGGGCATGGACACGGGGTGGCCGTGCGCACGGTCGGTCCCGTCCCCTCGATGGGGGGCGCGGGGGTCTACTCGGCGGCGGGCGAGGGGCGCAGGTGGCGCGTGAGCGACGTCAGCGCGCCGACGGCCGAACCGAGCGCGCCCAGCTCTCCCTCGGTGAGGGACTGGAGGGCCTGGGCGATGTGTGCGCACTCCAGGCGCTGGACCTCGGCCAGCTCGCTGCCCGCCCTGGAGGTCAGGTGCAGGTGGGCGATCCGCTTGTCGCCGGTGTCCTGACGACGCTCCAGCAGTCCCTGCTCAGTGAGCTGGGAGACCAGGGCGCTGACGTTGTTCGGCCGCATCAGCAGGGCACCGGCGGCCTCGCGGACGGTGACACCCTCCTGCTGCGAGACGAAGCGCAGCAGTGCGAGCTGCCCCTCGGGCGGCTTGGGGCGCCCGAAGTCCTGGACGATCCGGCGGTCGAGGGCCCGGTTCAGCGCGGGCAGGCACTCCGCGAGCGCGGAGGCCACGCGGTCGAGATCCTGGGCGGACGCGCGGGAAGCGGGCATGCTGATGACAATAGATATGCAGTCATAGGTATGTCAAAGGATGCTCTGGCGTGACGGGATGCCGGGCCTCGGCAGCCGACCGCCTGCCACGGCCCTCCGTGCTCCTGCCTCGGCCCCTCCTGCGGACGGCGGCGGGAGGCTAAGGTTTCAGAAGGGGCGCATCGGACCGCCCAGGGACGCCATGCACCGACACCGCAGGGAACCGGACAACGCCCAGGAGCTTCTCCTCACCCTCGGGCGCCTTGTCGATCAGACCCTGGAGAACATCAGGCTCCAGCGTGCCCGAGCCGAGCTCGGTCTGGCCCTGCAGCGGCACATGCTCCCCACCGGGCTGCCCGACTTCCCGGGCCTCCGGTTCGGGGCCCGGTACGCACCCTCGCAGGATGGCCTGGCCGTCGGCGGCGACTTCTACGACGCGTTCACGATGCGGGACGGGACGGCGGGGATCGCCATCGGCGATGTGCAGGGGCACGGGGTGGAGGCCGCCGCCTTCATGGGTGAGGCCCGCGCCAGCCTCAGGGCGCTCGCCAGCATCACGGTCGACCCCGGCAAAGTGCTGGCCTGTGCCAACGATCTGCTGATCTCGCTGGGCGGCGACCTGTTCACGACCTGCTGCCTGCTGAGCGTCGCACCGGAGAGCGGCGAGCTGTCCGTGGCACGGGCCGGACACGTACCGATCGTCTGGGGCACCGATGACGGCGGCTCCGGCATCTCCCTCGACGCCGGCGGGGTGCCCCTGGGCATACTGCGCGACCAGCGGTACCCCGTGACCCGTCGTCGGCTGGAGCAGCCCGGATACCTGGTCCTGCTGACCGACGGGGTCGTGGAAGGGCCGTCGTACCCGATCGACGAGGGGCTCGCCGCGGTGTCGGAGCTGGTCGGCGCGGCGCACGGAGCCGATCCCGGCGAACTGGCCGCGCGGGTCATCGAGGTGGCGGACCTGACCGGCCACGAGGACGACGCCGCCGTCCTCGTCGTCCGCTTCGACGGTGTGCCGGGAGCGACCTGAGGGGACGGGGCGTGACGCGGTCCGCGCGGTGTGGCGGGCAGCGCGGGTGCCGGTGAAGCGGGTGCGGGTACCGGTGACGCGGGTGCGGGCACCATCGGCGCGGGGGCCGGAACGTACCCCGTTCGCCGCCTTCATCGGCGCGATGTCGGCGCGCCCGCCCCGGCGGCACGCAGTGACCTGGTGTCTGATGCTGCTGTGGTGGACAGCGCACGGCTCCGGCAGCAGACGGCCAAGCTCCTGACGGTCCTCGCGGTGGCCGTCTGTTACTACGCGACGGCCCGCCTGGGTCTGCTCCAGCAACTGGTACGCGGTCAGGTCACCCCGCTGTGGCCGCCGACCGGGATCGCGGTCGCGGCACTGCTCGTGTTCGGCGTGCGCATCTGGCCCGGAATCGCTCTCGGCGCCCTCGCGGCCAACATCACCATCGGGCCTTCCATTCTGCCCGTGCTGGTCATCGCCGCCGGGAACACGGTCGCCCCGATCTGTTCCTATCTGCTGTTGCGGCGTGCGGAATTCCACAACGAACTCGACCGGCTGCGGGACGCGCTGGCGCTGGTCTTCCTGGGTGCGCTGGCAGGCATGCTGATCAGCGCGACCGTGGGCACCGGCATCCTGGCCCTCTCGGGCGCGATCCGGGCCTCCGACTTCTGGCCGACCTGGTCGGTCTGGTGGACGGGCGACGCCATGGGCGTCATGGTCGTGACGCCGTTCCTGCTCGTCGTCCGCCGGGCCCACCGGCCGTCCGGCATCGGCCCGGCCAGGTGGGCGGAGGCCGCCGCGCTGGCAGTGTGCACCCTGGCCGTCACCCAACTGGCGACCGACGCCGCTGCTTCGCTGCTCTTCCTCGTGTCGCCGTTCCTGATCTGGGCCGCCTTCCGCTTCGAGCGCGCCGGCGCCGCATGCTGCGCACTGGCGGTGTCCACACTCGCGATCCTCGCCGCCGGACGGATGACCGGCCCCTTCGCCCACCACGGCCTGCTCACCAACATGATCACTCTCCAGGCCTTCAACGGCTCCACCGCCCTCACCGCCCTGCTGCTGGCCGCGGTCGTCACCGAGCGGAACAGCACATACCGCGAAATCAAGCGGCTCTGTGTGCAACTCTCCGAGAAGGTGACCAGACAGGACCCATAAGTCACTCCAACGGTCCTGCGACGGGTGCGAGAACCTGCCATCCGAAGCAGGCTAATGGTCGACGGCACCGCGACGAGGGCAACCGGACGCCGAAACTCGGGCGGACGGGCGCCGTAAGAGGTGGAGCCATGCCCCATGTGTCTGCGAATGTCCATGTGTCCCGCCCCGCCGACGAGATCTTCTCGTTCCTCCGGGATCCGCGGAACCTGGCCGAGTGGTCCTCGAGCATAGACCGGGTGATCGAGGGCCCGATCGCCACCGAGCTGGGTGACGAGTACACCTGCAAGTTTCCGGGCAGGCGACGGGCGCACCGCCTCCGGTGCACCGCGAGCACACCCGTCGAGTACCTGGCCTTCCGCGGTGCGGGCATGTGGACGCCACTGGGCCGCCACTCGCCGGAACTGGAGTTCCGGCTGAGTCCGAGCCGACAGGGCACGACCGTCACCGTTTCGGTCAAGCCCCATCTGGACGGCGGCATGATCATTCTCGCGCCGTTCGTGACGATGGCCTGGCGCCGGGACCTGCCTTCCGAACTCCGGTGCCTGGCCGATCTGCTGGGCGACGGGGCCACCGCGGAGTCGGGTGCGGGCGACCCGGGTGCCGCGGCGGACGGCCGGGACGCGGGGGACGGTCAGGACGCGGCGCCCTCCGTGGGGTGGCCGGGATGACCGGAGTGACCGGAGTGACCGGGGGGATGGGATGACCGGAGTGACCCGGGGGGGGTGGGCAGGGGTGGGTTCCGCTGCGCGGAGCTGTCCCCTGCCCACCCCTTCCCGAAACCGGGGGCAGACCCCCGGTCCCTCGTTGTGTCCTCAATCGCCGGACGGGCTTGATCGCCATGAGCCCGGCACGGCGGGCTACAGCAGGAAGTCGCGCGCGAGCGCCTCGGATGCCCGTTCCAGCAGCGGTCCCGCCTGGGCCATGGAGACCGCGGGGTCCGGTTCCAGGTCCGCGAGGGCGTACGCGCGGCTGATGCCCGCCGCGGTCAGGGCCTCCGGCGACAGGGCCAGCCGGCCGCAGACCGCCACAACCTCGATCCCCGCGGCGCGGGCTGCCGCCGCCACTCCGGCCGGGGCCTTGCCGTGCAGGGTCTGCTCGTCGAGCGAACCCTCCCCGGTGATCACCAGGGTGGCGCGCGCCAGCGCCGGGGCGAAGCCGAGGACATCGAGCATGATCTCGATGCCGGGGCGGAACCGGGCGCCGAGGGCGACCAGCGCCCCGTAGCCGATGCCGCCCGCCGCGCCCGCTCCGGGCAACGCTGCGTGGTCCGGGCCGAGCAGGGACGCGTAGTGGGTAAGCGCCGCGTCGAGGGTCGCGATGTCCTGCTCGGTCGCGCCCTTCTGCCTGCCGTAGACCTCGGGGGCACCCTTCGGGCCGGTCAGCGGGTTGTCCACGTCGCTGGCGAGGATCAGGTCCACCTCGGCCAGTCGCGGATCGAGTCCGGACAGGTCCGCCTCCGCCAGCTCGGCGAGGCCGCCGCCACCGGGGCCGACGGGCTTGCCGTCCGCGTCCAGGAAGCGGGCGCCTAGCGCGGCCAGCATGCCCGCGCCGCCGTCCGTGGTCGCGCTGCCGCCGACGCCGAACACGATCGTCCGGGCACCCGCGTCGAGCGCGGCGGCGAGCAGCTCGCCGGAGCCGTACGTCGTGGCCGTGAGCGGGGCGAACACCCCTGCGGGCAGGTGCTGGAGGCCCGAGGCCTCGGCCATCTCCACCACCGCCGTGGTGCCGCGCAGCGCGTACGCCGCGGTCACCGGATCCCCGAGCGGCCCGGTCACCCGCGCCTCGCGGCGCTCGAATCCCGCGGCCACCGCCGCCACCACCGTGCCGTCGCCGCCGTCCGCCACGGGCAGGGTCTCGACCCGCACCTCGGGAACGACCCGCCGCAGCCCGGCCGTCACCCGCTCCGCGACCTGTACGGCCGTGAGCGAGCCCTTGAACTTGTCCGCCGCGACGAGCACGCGTGCGGTCTCCATCACTGCTCCGTCCGCCACCTTGCATCCCTTGCTTTCGAACAGGCAGTCGCGCCGCCCCCGACCCTATCCGCAGCGAATACCCGCTGCCCAGAGCCGTCGTCGCTCCGCTTGTGCCCCTGCTACTACGCTGCCCGCGTGACCACCACTGACTACACCTCCTACATCGCGGGGCTTCCCCGGGTGCTGGCCGCCGCGGCCACCGTGTTCCGGGACGACCGGGGGCGGGTACTGATCGTCGAGCCGAACTACCGGGACGGCTGGGCCCTGCCCGGCGGAACGATCGAGTCCGACGACGGCGAGAGTCCGCGGCAGGCCGCGCGGCGCGAGACGGCCGAGGAGATCGGTCTCGATCTTCAACCGGGACGGCTGCTCGCCATCGACTGGGCACGCGGCCCGCAGCGGCCGCCGATCGCCGCCTATCTGTACGACGGCGGAGTGCTGGACGAGGCCCGGTTGAAGGCCATCCGGCTCCAGGAGGAGGAGCTCCTGTCCTGGAAACTGGTCGAGCGCGAGGAGATCGACCGCTATCTGCTCGGAGCTCTCGCGCTGCGCGTGAAGGCGGCGCTGGACGTGCTCGAATCCGGTGGTGGCGCGGTGGAGCTGGAGGACGGCCGCCCGGTGGGCGACTGACACGCGGGGCCGGTGCCCACGCCCTCCCATCGCCGCAAACAGCCCGTATTCCCGTTGTGTCCCGTTGTGCTGACCGGTCGTCAACTGGTAGTCCGGTCGACGGCTGCCGGACTCGCGAGTTCATGTGCCATTGGTCCGCAGTGCACGCCCGACCGGCATCATCCGGACTCCACGACAGCGGAGGGATCATGCGTACGCACACGGGACACCTCAGCGGGCTGCTGGCCACGATCGTCGCAGCGTTCGCCTGTACGGCAGTTGTCGCCACGGCGTCGACGGCGCTCGCGGAACCGACATCGGCCGCGGCCCCGGCCGCACACGGCAAGCTGCCGCTGTCGGTCGACGGCGGCGCCTGGCAGTCCGGCCACGTCCAGGGCATGGCCATCGACCGCCGCAAGGGCTTCATGTACTTCTCGATGACCAACCTGCTGGTCAAGACCGACCTCAAGGGCAACCCGGTCGGCTCGGTCACCGGATTCACCGGCCACCTCGGCGATCTGGACTTCAACGAGAAGGACGGCCGGGTCTACGGCTCGCTGGAGTACAAGGAGGCGAAGTCCTTCTACATCGCGATCCTCGACGTCGACCGCATCACCCGGATGGACATGGACGCCCAGTCCACGGGTGTCGTCTCGACCGTCTACCTCAAGGAGGTCGTGAAGGACTTCACCGCCGACATGAACGGCGACGGCGTCTTCGACGGCGACACGGGCAACACGCCCGACCACCGCTACGGCTGCAGCGGCATCGACGGTGTCGCGTTCGGTCCGGCGTTCGGCGACCGCCGCGGCAAGCGCGCCGGGAGGAAGCTGACGGTCGCGTACGGCGTGTACACCAACACCGGCCGCGCGGACAACGACCACCAGGTGCTGCTCCAGTACGACGTGACCCGCTGGAAGAGGTACGAGCGCCCGCTGACCGAGTCGGCCCCGCACACCAGCGGCCCCGCCCATGTCGACGGCAAGTTCTTCGCGTACACCGGGAACACCAATTACGGCGTGCAGAACCTGGAGTACGACGGGCACAGCGGCAACTGGCTGATGGCCGTCTACAAGGGCGCCAAGCCCGGCTTCCCCAACTACTCGGTCTTCGCGCTGGACGGTGCGCGCAAGCCGGTGCGCGGCCTGGTGCGCGGACAGCAGCGCCCGGAGCGCGGGCTGCTGCTCCCGCTGCTGCGCGAGGGCGCGCACGACACCACGACCGGCACGTACGGGTGGCCGGCGCCGGGACAGTACGGGCAGTACGGGCTGGTCTCGCTCGACGACGGGCGGTTCTACGTCGCGAGGAGCGGCACCGTCCAGGACGGCGGCGTCACCAAGCAGACCGCGAGTGCCGTGCTGAACACCTGGACGGGTCTGACCCCGTCGCCGTTCACCCCGGCCGGCCCTGCGGCTTGACGTCCACCGCGTCCACCACGTCCACCACACGCACCTCGCGCACCACGGGTCCGACGGCTTCCTGAGGTCGAAATGGCCTCGCCCGGAGTGTCCGGCGCTGCGTACGCTCGCGGCATGACTCTCGTCGCGATCCTCAGCGGCGCCGGCATCTCCACGGACTCCGGCATCCCCGACTACCGCGGGCCCAACGGGCTCTGGCGCAAGGATCCGGGGGCCGAGAAGCTCGTCACGTACGACTTCTACATGGCCGATCCGGAGATCCGTCGCCGCTCCTGGCAGATGCGTCGCACCAGTGCGACCTGGGCCGCGGAGCCCAACGCGGCCCACCGCGCGGTGGCGGAGCTGGAGCGGTCCGGCGCCCCGGTGCGGGTGATCACGCAGAACGTCGACGGTCTGCATCAGCTCGCCGGGGTCCCCGCGCGCAAGGTCCTGGAACTGCACGGGACCGCGCGTGAGGTGGTCTGCACCCGCTGTCACGCCCGCTCCCCGATGGCCGAGGCGCTGGCCCGGGTGGAGGCGGGAGAGGCCGACCCGTCGTGCACGGTCTGCGGCGGCATCCTGAAATCGGCCACGGTCATGTTCGGTGAGCGGCTCGATCCGGTGGTGCTGGGCGAGGCGGTGTCGATCGCGAAGGCCTGTGAGGTGTTCATCGCGGTCGGTACGACGCTGCAGGTGCAGCCCGCCGCCTCGCTGGCCGGGATCGCGGTGGACAACGGGGCACGGCTCATCGTGGTGAACGCGGAACCGACGCCGTACGACGAACTGGCCGAGGCCACCATCCGCGAGCCCATCGGCACGGCACTGCCCGCACTGCTGAAGCGGCTGGCCGACGGCACGGGGCCGGTCGACGGTTCCGGTACGGCCACCGGGGGCTGAGTGGCCGGTGCGGCCGAAAGGCGCTCGGCCCTGCCGCGTGTGCGCCGACCCGGCCGGGAAGTGTCGGCGGGCAGCTGTACGGTCCCCCGCATGACAGAACCTTCACCCCTCGACACCACGCGCGCCTCGTACGACACCGTCGCCGCCGACTACGCCGTGCTGCTGGCCGACGAGATGGCGGACAAGCCGTACGACAACGCCATGCTGACCGCCTTCGCGCATCTCGTGACGACGGGCGGCGGCGGGCGGGTGGGCGATCTGGGCTGCGGTCCCGGTCGGGTGACGGCGATTCTGCGCGACCTCGGGCTGACCGCCTTCGGCATCGACCTCTCGCCGGGCATGATCGCGGTGGCCCGCGAGACGTACCCGGGCCTCGACTTCGCCGAGGGGTCGATGACCGCCCTGGACCTGGCGGACGGCAGCCTGGCCGGCGCGCTCGTCTGGTACTCCCTGGTCCACACCCCGCCGGAGCAACTGCCCGTATTCTTCGCCGAGTTCCATCGCGTCCTGGCGCCGGGCGGCCATCTGCTCATGGCTTTCAAGGTCGGCGACGAGTGCGTCCGCCTGGAGCAGGCGTACGGTCATGCGGTGAAGCTCGACGTCTACCGGTTCGTGCCCGACGCGGTGGCCGACATGCTCGTGAAGGCCGGGTTCCGCGTGCAGGCCCGGCTGGTCCGCGAGGCGGACCAGTGGGAGAAGACCCCGCAGGCCTTCTTCCTGATGGTGAAGCCCGAGGCGCGGTAGCGGCCCGGCCGTGATCCGGCCTGATCCAAACGAAAGACCCTAGTGGTCGAGTTCCTGCTGTATGCGGCGCGAGGCGCGGAACGTGTACAGGTCGAGGATCTCCGGCGGGTCCACCAGCCCCGGACCGCCCGCCTCGACCCAGGCGACGATGTCCGTCACGGCGTCCGGGTCGTTGACCAGCCCGAGCCAGACCGGGCGGCCGCCGGCGCGACGGCCCTCGGCCGACGGCTGCACGACGACGACATTGGCCTGTTCGCAGGCGTCCAGGCACTCCACGGCGCGGACCGTGGCCACCTCGCCGAGCGAGCACCGCAGCTCGGCGAGCTGGCCGGCGTGGTCCACGTCCGGGACCTTGGGCGTCCCGCAGCAGCACCCGCGGCAGACACTGACGGTGGGCCGGGGCGCGCCCTGGGCGGGGACCGCCCTTCGGGTGCGGCGGCTCATGCGGGGACGCTTCCGGTGCAGGCTCGGATGATCACCATGGGACTGTACCCATCCCCGCCACCGGGTCGAACATCTGCTCGCCCCCGTGAGCGGGTGGGGTACAGTTGGTGGCTGCGAAGGGGAGTAGCCCCGCAAACCGGTCGTCGACACACTGGAGCCCCCGGGTTCCCGGTGGCCGGGCTCGTGGATCACCGCGGGCGGGCGAGACCTTCGGTCAGGTATGACACGCCCGCACCCCGTGGGCGCTGACGTCATGCCGGGCCGAGTGGTCCTCCGGAAGCCCCCGTGGCACTTCGCGAAGGCCCGGGGCCCGGCTCCTACAGAAAGCCACCCGGAATGCACCTCGACCCCCTGGCGATTCTCACCGCCTTCGGGCTGATCTTCCTCGCGGAACTCCCCGACAAGACGATGTTCGCGTCGCTCGCCATGGGCACCCGCATGCGACCGCTGTACGTCTGGTTCGGCACATCGTCCGCGTTCATCGTGCACGTCGCCATCGCGGTGGGGGCCGGCAGCCTGATCGGGCTGCTGCCCGACTGGATCGTCAAGCTCGTCTCGGCCTCCCTCTTCGCGTTCGGGGCCTTCATGCTGCTGCGCGCCGGCGGCGGCGACGAGGACGAGGACGGCGGCACGAAGACGGTGACCGGTTTCTGGCCGGTCTACTCGACCGCGTTCATGGCCGTCTTCATCAGCGAGTGGGGCGACCTCACCCAGATCACCACGGCCAATCTGGCCGCGAGCAACGGCACTTGGTCCACGGCGATCGGGTCCGCGGCCGCTCTGATGTCCGTCTCGGCGCTGGCACTGCTCGCCGGGCGTTTCATCGCGAAGCGCGTGCCGCTGAAGACGGTCCAGCGGATCGGCGGGCTCTGCATGCTGGGGCTGGCGATCTGGACCCTGGTGGAGATCTTCACCGGCTGACGGCGCGCCCGTACGACACTTCCCGACGCGAGAACGGGCCCGGACCTGGATGTCCGGGCCCGTTCTCGCGTCCACGGGCGGCGTCGGAAGTGCGCCGGGGTGTCGTCAGAAGAGCGCCGGGGTGTCGTCGGCCGTACCGTTCTCGAAAGCCAGCAGCCGCTGCTTGCGGTCGAGTCCGCCGCCGTAGCCGGTGAGGCTGCCCGAGGCGCCGATGACACGGTGGCAGGGGACGATGATGCCCACCGGATTCTTGCCGTTGGCGAGTCCCACGGCACGTGAGGCGCCCGGTTTACCGAGGTTCTCGGCCAGTTCGCCGTACGAGCGGGTCTCGCCGTACGGAATCAGCTGGAGCTGCGCCCAGACGCTGCGCTGGAACGGGGTGCCGTCCAGGCGCAGCGGCAGATCGAAGGTGCGCAGTTCCCCGGCGAAGTAGGCGTCGAGCTGGCGGGCGGCCTCCGCGAAGGGCCGGGGGTCGGGTTCGCCGAAGGTCTCCTCCGGCGGGCGGTGCCGCTGGCCGGTCATGTAGAGGCCCGCGAGGACCCCGTCGGTGGCGACGAGGGTGAGCGGACCGTACGGGCTGTCGACGACCGTGTGCTGCCTGGTCGCCGTACGCGGATGCGTCGTTGTCATGGCTGGACTTCCCGGATTCCTCAGCTGGGCAGGTGGTTGATGGGGTGGTCGTGCACGGTCCACAGGTACTGGACCGCGTAGGCCCGCCAGGGGCGCCAGGCGGCCGCGCGGGCGGTGAGCGCCGCGGGTGTCGAGGGGAGGCCGAGCTCCTCGGCCGCGCGCCGGATGCCTAGGTCGGTGGGAAGGAAGGCGTCCGGGTCGCCGAGCGCCCGCATCGCGATCACCTCGACGGTCCAGGGGCCGAAGCCGGGAAGGGCGGTCAGTTCGGCCCGTGCCCGCTCCCAGTCGGTGTCGGTGCCGAGCCGCAGCGATCCGTCGGCGAGCGCGCCGACGAGGGTGGTGAGGGTGGTGCGGCGGCTGCGTGGCAGGGCGAGCTGTTCGGGGTCGAGTCCGGCGAGCGCCTCGGGGTCCGGGAAGAGGTGGCTGAGGCCGCCCTCCGGATCGTCGACGGGCACGCCGTGCGCGGTGACCAGACGGGCCGCGTGGGTACGGGCGGCGGCAGTCGAGACCTGCTGGCCGAGCACCGCCCGTACGGCGAACTCCGCGCCGTCGACGGTGCGCGGGACGCGTCGGCCCGGCGCCTTGCGCACCAGGGGGGCGAGGAGCGGATCGGCGGACAGTTGTTCGTCTACGGCCACCGGGTCGGCGTCCAGGTCGAGCAGCCAGCGGCAGCGGCTGATCGCGAGGGTGAGATCGCGTGGATCGGTGAGGGAGAGGCGGCAGGCGATGTGGTCGGGGCGCGGGGCGAGAGCGACGATGCCGTGTCCGTACCGCAGGGTGAGCGTGCGACGGTAGGCGCCGTCTCGCCACTCCTCGACGCCGGGGACGGCGGTCGCGGCGAGGTGGCCGAAGAGGTTGCTGGGGTTGAGCGGGGCACGGTACGGCAGCCGCAGCGCTATCACTCCCGGAGTGGCCGGCGGTTTCGCGGACCGGGCGGCGCGGCTGCGCAGCTCGCCCGGGGCGAGCGCGAAGACCTCGCGGACGGTGTCGTTGAACGTACGGACCGAGGAGAACCCGGCGGCGAACGCGACTTCCGCCATGGGGAGTCCGGTCGTCTCGATGAGCAGCCTCGCGGTCTGGGCACGCTGCGCGCGGGCCAGGGCGAGCGGGCCGGCGCCGAGCTCGGCGAGCAGCTGGCGCTCGATCTGCCGGGCGGAGTAGCCGAGCCGGGCCGCGAGTCCGGGGACGCCCTCGCGGTCGACGACACCGTCCTGGATGAGCCGCATCGCGCGGGCGACGGAGTCGGCTCGGGCGTTCCACTCCGGGGAGCCGGGGCTGGTGTCGGGCCTGCACCGTTTGCAGGCCCGGAATCCGGCCTGCTGACAGGCCGCGGCGCTGGGGTAGAAGGTCATGTTCACGACCTTGGGCGGCACTACCGGGCAGCTGGGGCGGCAGTAGATCCGGGTGGTCAGGACCGCCGTGAAGAACCAGCCGTCGAAGCGGGCGTCCTTGGACTGGACGGCCCGTACGCAGCGCTCGGTGTCGGTGTACATGGCTCAAGGATCCGTCACCCGGCACCCGGGGGCTGGCGAGAATCCGACATCAACCTTGAGCTGCCAGGACTTCTTCGGCCTTCGGCGCGGCCCCGTCCGGCCTCCTCGCCGCGGGCGGGACCACGCTGCTCGGCCATGCCCCGGATCGAGCCGGAACCCGCACCGCGGGCCGGAGCGCTCCGGGGCGGGCGGTGGCCACGGTGGCGGCACCACCCGCCCCCGGCGCACGGCCATGTCGCCCGCCGGGCGGAGGCGGGCGTCGACCCGGCCTTCACCAGGAGGACTTGGTGACCCCCGGCAGGAATCCGGCATGGGCCTGCTCGCGTGCGCGGACGCGGGAGAGGCCGAACTTCCGCAGGTAGCCGCGGGGCCGCCCGTCCACACTGTCCCGGTTGCGCACCCGGGTCGCACTGGCGTCGCGCGGCTGGCGCCGGAGCTCGTCCGCGGCGGCCCGCCGTTCGGCATCCGTGGAGGACGACCGGCGGATGACCTCCTTCAACTCGGCCCGACGGGCGGCGTGCCGCTCGACGGTCGCCCTGCGCCTCTCGTTCTGCGCGATCTTGCTCTTCTTGGCCATCAGACCTTCACTCCCCTGGCGCGGATACGGGCGACGGCCGCCTCGATCCCGATGTTGTCGACGGTCCTGATCGCCCTGGCGCCGAGCGTCAGCCGGACGTACCGGCCTTCACTCGGCAGCCAGTACCTCTTGCGCTGGATGTTGGGGTCGAAGCGGCGCGAGGTGCGCCGGTGCGAGTGGGAGATGTTCTTGCCGAAGCCCGGCCGGGCGCCGGTCAGTTGGCAGTGGGCGGACATGGAGCTACCTGCCTTCCACGGGAAACCATTTGTTGGAAATGGAAATCATTGCCATATAGTGGCATGCCCCGCAACGAACTACGCCCGGTCATCAAGCTCCGCTCCACCGCCGGGACCGGCTACACCTACGTCACCCGCAAGAACCGCCGGAGCGACCCCGAGCGCATGGTCCTGCGCAAGTACGACCCGGTCGCCCGCAAGCACGTCGATTTCCGCGAAGAGCGCTGACCCAGCCCCCCGACCCCGACCCCCGATCGGAAGGACACCTTCATGAAGCCCGGAATCCACCCCGCGTACGGCCCCGTCGTCTTCCGCGACAAGGCCGCCGGCTCCGCCTTCCTCACCCGCTCCACCGCGACCGCCGCGAAGACGATCGAATGGGAGGACGGGAACACGTACCCCGTCGTCGATGTCGAGATCTCCTCCGCGAGCCATCCGTTCTACACGGGCACCGCCCGTGTTCTGGACACCACGGGCCGCGTCGAGCGGTTCGAGCGCCGCTACGGCCGAAGCGGGGCGAACTGATGCGGGACAGCGGCCGGTTGCCCGTCGTGATCGTCGGCGGGCTCCACTCCGACGCCCGCAAGGAGGTGGTGGACCGGCTGCTGCGCACCGTCCCCGGCAGCATCGCGGTCCACCACGATCTGGCCACCGCCGCCGAGGGCACCGTGCGACGCCTCGTACGGGACGCCTCGGGCGATCTGTCGCTCGGGGAGGCCCCGCTCGTCAACGACTGCGCCTGCTGCGCGTTGCGCGAGGACCTGGTCCCGGAGCTGGAACGGCTGGCGGGCATCGGGCCGACCCGGCTCGCGATCGTCGAGCTGTGGGACTCCGTGGAACCCAGGGCGATGGCCGAGGTCGTCGCCGCGCACGGCGGCGAAGTCCTCGAACTCACCAACGTGATGACTGCCGTCGACCCCGCTCTCGTACTGCCCTGCCTCGGGAACGGCGACGATCTGGCCGAGGTGGGTCTCGCGGCGGCCGCCACGGACCGGCGGACCGTCGGCGACACCTGGGCGCGACAGCTGGAGTACGCGCCCGTACTCGCTCTCGTCGACAGCGAGACGGCCGACGACGAGGACCACGCGCTGCTCGCACAGCTGCACCCGACGGCCCGTCAGGTGTCGGCCGGTTCACCCGAACTGGGCCGGCTCGCCCTCGCCGGCTTCGACGTGGAAGCGGCGGCGGCCGCCCAGCACCCCGCATGCGCGCTGCTGCCGCAGGAGGCGGAGGAGGCCGGGGTCGCCACACTCGTCTGGCATCGCCACCGCCCCTTCCACCCCGAGCGTCTCCACCGGGCGCTGGAGGACCTCTGCTGTGCGGCGGCACGCAGCCGTGGCCGCTTCTGGCTCGCCGACCGCCCCGACACCCTGCTGGCTTGGGACGCCGCCGGTGGTGCGCTCTGCGTGGAGAGCGCGGGACCGTGGCTGGCCTCCCTGCCGGACGCGGCCTGGGACATGGTGCCTCCCGTCCGCAGGGCGGCGGCCGCCCTCGACTGGCACCCCGAGCACGGCGACCGCTGCCAGCACCTCGTCTTCACCTCCCCCGGCCTCGACCGGGACGGGCTGGCCCGGCTCCTCGAATCCTGCCTGCTCACCGACACCGAATACGCCGCGGGCCCCGAGGCATGGAAACAGCTCCCGGCCCCCTTCGACCCGCTCCTCGACCCGATCTCCTGAACCCAAGGAATTCTCATGGCACGACGCGACGATCCCCACCGTCCGCAGAAGCCCCGCCCCAACCCCCTGGACGCGGCCGGAATCACCCGCATCGACTACAAGGACACCGAGTTGCTGCGGAAGTTCATCTCCGACCGCGGCAAGATCCGCAGCCGCCGCGTGACCGGGGTCGGCGCCCAGCAGCAGCGCCGGCTCGCGCGGGCCATCCGGAACGCCCGGGAGATGGCCCTGCTGCCCTACGCGCACAGGTAGCACCCGCACGCCGCGTGCGTTCGCCGGGCCCCTCCCCGTCCGTCGGGCACACGCGGCGTCCGCGGATCAGCCCCGCGCCGCCAGTACCTCTTCGAACTCCGCGTACGCATGCGCGTCGAACAGCACGAACCGCACCTCCTCCACGGGCGGCGCGACCTCCTCCACCACCGTGCGGACGGCGATCCTCGCCCCGTCGTCCATGGGCCAGCCGTAGATCCCGGTCGAGATGGCCGGGAAGGCGACGGTACGCGCCCCCAACTCCACGGCCGTACGCAGCGATTCGCGGTAGCACGAGGCCAGGAGGGCGGAGCGGTCCTCGGAGCTGCTCCAGACCGGCCCCACGGTGTGGACCACCCATCGCGCGTCGAGTTCCCCGGCCGTCGTGGCGACCGCCTGGCCGGTGCGCAGGCCCTTTCCGTACTGCGACGCGCGCAACTTCCGGCAGGCGGCGAGGATTTCCGGACCGCCGCGCCGGTGGATCGCGCCGTCGACCCCGCCGCCGCCGAGCAGGGAGGAGTTCGCCGCGTTGACGATGACATCGACGGACTGCCGGGTGATGTCACCGCGGACCAGGGTGACGGTGACGCCCTCGGGTGTACGCATGGCGGCCATCATGCCCTGTGAAGCCCTCAGAGCCTGTCGGGTGACCTCTGATCGGGCTGCCACGCCCTGGCACGCACGCTTCCGGCGTTGCCGAAATGGCCCAGGCCTGTCCGGCGGATCAGGGTCGGACAGGCCCTAGTAGCTCCGCTACGAGGCCATCCCGGCGCCTTGGAATCGCACGCACCATGCCGCGTCCGCTCTCCGATCGAAGGTCACCCGACAGGCTCTCAGGCCGCCCGCAGGCGCCGCCAGACCGCCTTCGCCGCGTGGTGGCCCGACATGCCGTGCACCCCGGGGCCGGGCGGAGTGGCCGCGGAGCACAGGAACACCGCCGGGTGCGCCGTCGCGTACGGCACGCGTGCGAGCTTGGGCCGGAACACCGTCTGCAGGCCGGAGAACGCACCGCACGCGATGTCGCCGCCGACATAGTTGGCATTGCGCCTCGCGAGCTCGGGCGGTCCCGCCACCGCACGGGCGAGGACCAGGTCGCGGAACCCGGGGGCGAAGCGCTCCAGTTGCCGTTCGATGACGTCGGTGGCGTCGCCCTCCCAGCCCGACGGGACGTGTCCGTACACCCAGAAGACGTGACGGCCCTCGGGCGCACGGGACGGATCGACCAGGCTGGGCTGTGCGGTGATCAGGAACGGCACGCTCGGGTCTCGGCCCGTCACCGCGGCCCTCAGCGCGGAGTCGATCTCGCCGGCCGTGGGGCCGACGTGGACCGTGCCGGCCCGACGGGCCTCCTCCGCGGTCCAGGGGACGGGGCCCGACAGGGCGTAATCGATCTTGAAGCAGGACGCGCCGTACCGGTAGCCGCGGTAGGCGTGGCCCAGCCCGGCGATGCGGGCGAGGGCGGTGGGCGACGTGTCGAAGACGTAGGCGCGGGCGGGCGGCAGCTCGTCCAGACGCTTGACCTCCGTACCGGTACGGATCGTGCCGCCCTGTTCGCGTACGTACGAGGCAAGGGCGTCGGAGATGGCCTGCGATCCGCCGCGCGGCACGGGCCACCCCTTCTCGTGGGCCGCCAGCGCGAACAGCAGGGCGATCCCGCCGGTCGCCGGACCGCAGGTGGGCGCGATGGCGTGGGCGGCGAGCCCGGCGATGAGACCGCGCGCCTTCGCACCGTCGAAGCGGCGGGAGAGCAGCGACGCGGGCTGGAGCGCGTCGAGACCGAAGCGCACCCAGCGGTAGGGGTCACGGGGCAGCCCGTCCCACGGGGTGCGCAGGAAGTCCTGGGCGAGGGTGTCCCAGTGGCCGAGGTAGGGGGCGACGAGCCTGCGGTATGCCCCCGCGTCCCGGGCCCCCAACGACATGGCGCTCTCCCCCACCGAGCCGGTGAGCACGGCGGCCGTGCCGTCCGGGAACGGGTGGGCGAGCGCCAGCTCGGGCTGGAGCCACTCCAGGCCGTGCCGGGCGAGCGGCATCGCGTTGAACGCGGGTGAGCCGATGCCCAGTGGGTGGACGGCGGAACAGGGGTCGTGCCGGAATCCGGGAAGGGTGAGCTCCTCGGTACGGGCGCCGCCCCCGACGGTCTCCTCCGCTTCGAAGACCTCCACGGCGAAGCCGCGGCGGGCCAGTTCGGCAGCGGCGGTCAGTCCGTTGGGGCCCGCCCCCACGACGACTGCATCGAGCATCGACGGCACCTTCGGACTCCTTCGTCAGCCGATGGCCAGGACACCCAGGATATTCCGAGGCGCCGACAGCACGGTTGCGGGTATGGTCGCCGCGCGATGAATACACCGAAATCCCAGGCCGCGCCCAAGACGTCCCGCGAAGCCGCCGTGCCCGCCCATATCGCCGGCATGGCGTCCCGGCTCACCGCCCTGCCCGGCATCCGGGCCGTCGCACTGGGCGGCAGCCGCGCCCGCGGCGCCCACCGTCCGGACTCCGACTGGGATCTGGGCGTGTACTACCGCGGCACCCCCGACGTGGCCGCGCTGACCGCGCTGGCGTCCGAGGTGCAGGGTTCCCCCGCCGAGGTCGCCGGTCCCGGCGGGTGGGGACCGTGGGTCGACGGCGGGGCGTGGCTGCGGGTGGACGGCGTCCCGGTGGACTGGATCCTGCGCGATCTGGACCGGGTGGAGACGGTCTGGGCGGACTGCCGCGAAGGGCGCTTCGAAGTGGGCGTGCAGCCCGGCCATCCGCTCGGTTTCTGGTCCCCCGCGTACCCCGGCGAGGTCGCGCTGGGGCGCGTACTCGCCGATCCGCAAGGTGAATTGACGGCGCTCCAGAAGGAGACCCGGAACTATCCGGAGCCGCTGCGCGCCGCGCTCGTCGAAGCCGCGTGGGAAGCGGAATTCTCGGTGGCCGCCGCCCGCAAGTCCGCTCCCAACGGTGACACGCTCCATGTCTCCCTGTGCCTGTCACGGGCTTTCGGCATCCTCGCCCAGTCCCTGCACGCCCACCATCGCACCTGGTGTCTGAACGAGAAGGGCGCGTCGGCTGCGGCAGCGGCCCTGCCGGACACCCCCGCGCACTACACCGAACGGATCGGCGAGGCGCTGCGGGGCCTGGACGCGGCGGCGGTGGAGCGGGCCGCGGAGATCGTGAGGGACGTACGGTCGGCCTGTGGCGGCTGAGGTGGGCCGGTCGTAGCGGCGGTGGGCCCTCGGCGCCGCTCAGTCCCGCCGAATGGCCGTGACGCAGCGGGCGAGCAGATCTCGCAGGGCGTCCCGTTCCTCCGGGGTGAACTCGTCGGCGAGCCGGCGTTCGATCCGTACCGCCCGCTCGTCGGCGAGCCTCAGTGTTTCGCGGCCCGCTTCGGTGAGCCGGGTCTCCAGCATCTTCTGATGCCATGGGTGCGCCGACCTGGTGACCAGGCCGCGCTCTTCGAGGTGTTTCAGCACGGCCGCCATCGCCTGCGGCGTGACCAGGCACGTCCGCGCCAGCGCGGCACCCGGGATGCCGGGGTTGTCGGCGAGGGCGAACAGCGCCGCGTACTGGGCGACGGTGATCCCCGTGTCCTTCAGAGCGGCGCTCTTGGCCGCCATGAGGGCCTGCTCCGCGCGCTTGATGCCCGCGCCCAGACGTTCGTCGGCGGTCATTCCCATGACGCGAGCGTACAGGCACGGCCATCCATCAGGCCTGGATGTCGAATCAAGGTCTTGATATAACTCAGCGAATGGAGAACCAACCGGATTCTGCCTTCGGCAAGACCGTTCTAGTCACCGGTGCCACCCAGGGAATGGGCCGCCACCTCGCGCTCGATCTGGCCCGCCGGGGCGCGACGCTGCTGCTGCACGGCCGCGACCGGGCACGCCTGGACGAAGTCGCCGCCGAGGTACGCGCGGCCGGGTCCGGGGCCGCCGTGCGCACCTGCCTCGCGGACCTGGCCGACCTGGATCAGGTCCGGGCCATGGCCGCACGGGTCCGCGAGCGGGAGCCCCGGCTCGACGTCCTGGTCAACAATGCCGTGGTGGGTGGCGGCGCCGCTCCGCTCCGGCGCGAGGTGAGCCGCCAGGGCCATGAACTCCGGTTCGCGGTCAACTGTCTGGCGCCCTGTCTGCTGATCCGTGAGCTGTGGCCGCTGCTGACCGCGTCCGCGCCCGCACGCGTGGTCAACGTGGCCTCGATCGGCCAGGCGCCCGTCGATTTCGACGACGTCATGATGGAGCGCGACTACGAAGGGCTGGAGGCGTACTGCCGCAGCAAGCTCGCGCTGATCATGTCGACCTTCGATCTGGCCGACAGGACCGCGGGCAGCGGGGTCACGGTCAATGCACTGCACCCGGCGCATCTGATGGACACCCGCGGCGTGCGGGAGTACGGGCTCACGCCGGCCGTGCCCGTCGAGGAGGGCGTGCGGCCCACCGTCCGGCTGATCACCGATCCGGCCCTGTCCGATGTCACCGGCAGATACTTCGACCGCTTCACGGACACAGCCGCCCATGAGCAGGCGTACGACCCGCAGGCCCGCGCCCGGCTCGGGGCGCTGACCCGCGAGCTCCTCGCCTGACCGGACCCCCGTCCGGTCAGGCTTCGCCGCGCAGCGCCGCGAGGACGCGTTCGACGGTCGCCTCGTCGCGGGCCGCCGTGAACGGCAGGGTGTTGCCCCCGGCGATGCGGAACGGCTCGCCGGAGAGGGTGGCCTGGGCGCCGCCCGCCTCGGTGACCAGCAGCAGACCCGCCGCGTGGTCCCAGGCGTACTCCCAGTTGAAGGCGACCGCGTCCTGGTCACCACGGGCGACGCCGAGGTATTCGAGACCCGCCGAACCGCAGGGGCGGGCGTCGATCCCCTCGGTGCGCAGGCCGAGCAGGGCGCGCTTCTGGGCGTCGGTGGTGTAGTCGGGGTGCGACATCGCCACGCTCAGAACGGCCCCGGGGGCGGGCGAGCCGGAGCGTATCGGCTTGCCGTCGAGGGTGGCGCCGCGCCCTCGGACCGCGACCGCCATCTCGTCCAGGGCCGCGGCGTACGTCCATGAGGCCAGGAGTTCACCGCGGTGGGCGAGTGCGACCAGGGTGCAGAAGCCCGGTTCGCCGCGGACGAACTGGCGGGTGCCGTCGACCGGGTCGACGATCCACACCGGTGCTTCGCCGCCCAGGGCGTCGTTCACCTTCGGGTCGGCGTGGACCGCCTCCTCGCCGACGACGACGGAGCCGGGCAGGAGCCTGGTCAGGGACGCGGTGAGGTGTTCCTCGGCGAGGCGGTCGGCGGTGGTGACGAGGTCGTGCGGGCCGCTCTTCTCGACGATCTCGTGCGCGGCGAGCTGCCGGAAGCGGGGCATGATCTCGGCGGCGGCCGCTGCGCGAACCGCCGCCTCGACCTCGGTCAGGTCCCCGGTAAGGAATTCATCGATCATGGCTCCAGCCAATCACGCCCCACCGGGACCCCGACGACCTGGTCATGTCGGGGAAGTGGCCGCTCAGCGTCCGACGGCGTACCCCTGCATGCCCCGCGGGTTGGCGGCCGCCGACAGCACTCCGGTCTCCGGGTCGCGGGCCACGGCGCACAACCGGCCCTCGGACCACGGGTCGCCGACGGTGACGTCATGGCCGCGGCGGCGCAGTTCCTCGACGACCTCCGGGTCCATGCCCGCCTCGACGGTGACGCTGCCGGGACGCATCCCGCGCGGGTAGAAGGAGCCCGGGAAGCTGTCGTTGTGCCAGTTCGGGGCGTCGATGGCGCCCTGGAGGTCGAGTCCGCCGCGGACCTCGGCACGCAGCGCCACCGCCAGGAAGAAGTGCACCTGCCACTGGTCCTGCTGGTCGCCGCCGGGCGTGCCGAACGCCATGACGGGGACCCCGTCACGCAGGGCCAGGGACGGGGTGAGGGTGGTGCGGGGGCGACGGCCGGGGGTCAGGGAGTTCGGCAGGCCCTCCTCCAGCCAAGCCATCTGGAGCCGGGTGCCGAGCGGGAAGCCGAGCTCCGGCACGACCGGGTTGGACTGGAGCCAGCCGCCGCTGGGGGTGGCGGAGACCATGTTGCCCCAACGGTCGACCACATCGACGTGGCAGGTGTCACCACGGGTCGTGCCGTCCTTGGCGACGGTCGGCTCGCCGACGCCCGCCGTCGGGATGCCCATGGCGTCGAAACCGGTCCCGCCGGAGGCGACCGCGTGGGCCTGGCCGCTGAGCACGGGGGTGCGGCCGTCCGGGCTGCCGGGGCGCAGCTCGCGCGAGGCCTCAGCGGTGATGAGGGCGCGCCGCTCGGCGTTGTACGGCTCGGAGAGCAGCGTGTCGAGCGGAACGTCGGCGGCGTCGCCGTACCAGGCCTCCCGGTCGGCCATGGCGAGCTTGCAGCCCTCGATGAGCAGGTGGACGTAGTCGGCGCTGCCGTACCGCGGCAGCTCGGCGGGGAGCAGGGCGAGCTGCTGGAGGAAGGCGGGGCCCTGGCTCCAGCCGGCCGCCTTGGCGAGCGTCCAGCCGTTCCAGTCGTACGTGGCGGGCGCCTCGTAGGACGCGGACCAGCCGGCCAGGTCGGCGGCGGTGAGCGTGCCGGTGTGGCGGGTGCCGCTGGTGTCCATGGTGGGGCGGGCGGCCTGGCGGACCAGGGCCTCGGCGATGAAGCCCTCGCTCCAGATCCGGCGGGCGGCGTCTATCTGGGCGGCCCGGTCCGCGCCGCCGGTCTCCTCGGCCTCGGCGATCAGCCGGCGCCAGGTGGCAGCGAGCGCGGGGTTGCGGAACAGCTCGCCCGGCCGGGGCGACGTGCCGCCGGGCAGGTACACCTCGGCGGAGGACCGCCATTCGGTCTCGAAGAGTTCGCGGACGGTCTCCACGGTGTGGCCGACCCGCTCGACGGGTGCGTGGCCGTCCTCGGCGTAGCCGATCGCGTACCGCAGCACCTCGGCGACGGTCTTGGTGCCGTGGTCGCGCAGCAGCAGCATCCAGGCGTCGAAGGCGCCCGGTACGGCCGCGGCGAGCGGTCCGGTGCCGGGGACCAGGTCGAGGCCGAGGGAGCGGTAGTGGGCGACGGTCGCGCCGGCCGGGGCCGGGCCCTGGCCGCACAGCACCCGCACCTCGCCGTCCTTCGGCGCCAGGATCATCGGCACCTCGCCGGCCGGGCCGTTGAGGTGCGGTTCGACGACTTGCAGGACGAATCCGGCGGCGACGGCCGCGTCGTAGGCGTTGCCGCCGTCCTCCAGGACGGCCATCGCGGACTGCGAGGCGAGCCAGTGGGTGGAGGAGACCATGCCGAAGGTGCCCTGGAGAGTGGGACGAGTGGTGAACATGCCCTGCTTCCTTGTCACTTGAACGGATGCGGAAGCACGGATGACGTCACCGACGGGCCCGGAGGGAACCCCGTCGGTCCGGAACCGTTCCTCCGCCGCCCCGACCACCGGGCAGACTATCGATCACCCGGCGCCGCTCCGGGCCCGCCTCCGGCGAAGACCGCCGGGACGAAGGAGCCCGCACGCGCAGGGAACCGCGGGGACGATCAGAACCACTCGTCGCACGCGGGCGGTTCGCAGAGCTCGAAAACCACTTCACCCGCGTCCGGACCGTCCACGGCGACCGGGCGCACCCGAGCGCCGACCGACACCCGGTGCGGGGCCGCGCCCACGACACGGCAGCGAAACACGAAGCCTTCGGGGAGCCGGACGAGGGACTCGTTGCGCGCGGCCTCCGTGTAGCGGTGGACGACGCCGGACCTCACCACGACGCCCAGACCGTCGCTGTGTTCGGGCTTCAGATCGCTCGACGCGCACACCGGGCACAGCAGCCTCCGGAAGGAGGCCGTGCCGCACCAGCGGCACCGGTGGTAGCTCAGGCCGGCTTCCTCATGCACCGTCTGCACGGTGCCACTTGATGACTGGGACACGTTCGACCCCCTGCGCTCGGCTCGGATGCGCCGCAGCTGCGCGTCGGCGCGTCCGCACCATAGGGCACTGAGTGCCGAAACGTAAAGATACTCAGTGCCAGATCGAGTCGGGCCGAAGGGTCAGCCCTGCCCGATGGCCGACTCGATCTGCTGCACCACGCGCCACATCGGAGCTCCCTTCGCGGCAACCATCACCACCACGTCGCCGTCGGCCGGAGGCACGGCCGCACTCCCGGCCGTCCCACTCCCCCACACTCGACGCACCATCCCGAGTGCGTGATCGACGGCGGCCTCCGCGTCCCCCTCGCCGCCCGAACGCAGCCACGTCCGCAGCCCGTTGTTGTGCGCGGCGACCACGGACGCGGCGATCACCTCGGCGCGCAGCGCCCCGTCGTCCGATTCGCCGTACCTGCCGCGCAGATAGCCGGCCAGCGTCTGCTCGTACCGCCGCACCACGGACAGTTCGTAGGTACGCAGCCCGGGTACCTCCCGGGTGAGCCGGTACCGCTGGACGGAGAACTCCGGATTGGCGGCGTACATGCGCAGCACCAGCCGGGCCGCGTCGCTCACCGCGTCCACCGGCTCGGCGTCGCCGGCCTCCGCCAGGAATGCGGTCATGTCGGCGAGGCACCGTTCATGATCCGGGAAGACCGCGTCCTCCTTGGAGGGGAAGTACCGGAAGAACGACCGGCGCCCGACCCCGGCCCGCGCCACGATGTCGTCCACCGTGGCCTGTTCGAAGCCCCGCTCCAGGAAGAGCTGGAAGGCCGCCTCGGCGAGCACCTCCCGCATCGGGGCCTTCTTCGCCGGTCTGCGCGCGTCAGTCATGCCGGGAACGTAGCACCGGAGAGCCCCTTCTGGCACCAGGTTCCTTTACAGAGGGTACTGAGTGCCATATCGTCATCCCTACGAACCACACCAGGTAGGAGAGCCGGCGTGAGCTTGAGGATCGTTGTCTGTGTGAAGTACGTGCCCGACGCCACTGGTGACCGGCATTTCGCCGATGACCTGACGGTG
>NZ_JBHVWT010000064.1:0-24592 GCF_042882135.1 Streptomyces sp. NPDC058240 | reverse complement strand
AGGGGCAGATCTTCGTGAAGGGCGAGGTCATCAAGACGGTGCCCGAGTCGAAGATCGTCGAGACGCTGATCGAAGAGGCCATGAAGATCGCCGAGGGCATGGAAGGGGCGGGGGCGCCGTCGGGGGTTCCCGCCGTCACCGTGAGCTGAAACAGAACCAGAGAGGGGGCCCGAGCGTGACGATTCTGGAAAGCATCCGGGGGCCGCACGATCTGAAGGCGCTGAACGAAGCACAACTCGACGAACTCGCCGGGGACATCAGGCAGTTCCTCATCCAGGCGGTGGCCAGGACCGGCGGTCATCTGGGGCCCAACCTCGGGGTGGTGGAGCTCTCCATCGCCCTGCACCGGACCTTCGACTCGCCCGTCGACCGCATCCTCTGGGACACCGGGCACCAGAGCTATGTGCACAAGCTGCTCACCGGGCGGCAGGACTTCTCCAAGCTGCGCCGCAAGGGGGGCCTGTCCGGATACCCGTCCCGGGAGGAGTCCGAGCACGACGTCATCGAGAACTCGCACGCCTCGACCGTCCTCGGCTGGGCCGACGGCATCGCCAAGGCCCATCAGGTGCGGGGACGGAGCGACCACGTCGTGGCCGTCATCGGCGACGGGGCCCTCACCGGCGGGATGGCCTGGGAGGCGCTCAACAACATCGCGGCCGCGCGCGACCGGCCGCTGATCATCGTCGTGAACGACAACGAGCGCTCCTACGGCCCTACGATCGGCGGCCTCGCCGACCACCTCGCCACCCTCCGTACCACCGACGGATACGAACGCTTCCTCTCCTGGGGCAAGGACGTGCTCCGGCAGACGCCCGTCATCGGACAGCCGCTGTACGAGTCGCTGCACGGCGCGAAGAAGGGGTTCAAGGACGCCTTCGCCCCGCAGGGCATGTTCGAGGACCTCGGGCTCAAGTACGTCGGGCCGATCGACGGCCACGACATCGCGGCCGTCGAATCCGCCCTGCACCGGGCGAAACGCTTCCACGGCCCGGTGCTGGTGCACTGCCTCACCGAGAAGGGCCGCGGCTACCCGCCCGCGCTCCGGGACGAGGCCGACCGCTTCCACACCGTCGGCGCGATGGACCCGCTGACCTGCGCACCGCTCGTACCGGCCGGCGGGCCCTCCTGGACCTCGGTGTTCGGGGACGAGATCGCCGCGATCGGTGCGGAGCGGCCGGACGTCGTGGCCATCACGGCGGCGATGCTGCACCCTGTCGGACTGACGAAGTTCGCCGAGGCGTTCCCCGACCGGGTCTGGGACGTCGGCATCGCCGAGCAGCATGCCGCCGTGTCCGCGGCGGGACTGGCCACCGGCGGTCTGCACCCGGTCGTCGCCGTCTACGCCACCTTCCTCAACCGGGCCTTCGACCAGCTGCTGATGGATGTCGCGCTGCACCGGTGCGGGGTGACCTTCGTCCTCGACCGGGCCGGCGTCACCGGACCCGACGGGGCCTCGCACAACGGCATGTGGGACATGTCCGTGCTCCAGGTCGTCCCCGGGCTGCGGCTCGCGGCCCCGCGCGACGCCGGTGAACTCCGGGCCCAGCTCCGTGAGGCCGTCGCCGTCGACGACGCGCCCACCGTGATCCGGTTCCCCAAGGGGTCGGTGGGGGAGCCGGTCCCGGCGATCGGCAGGATCGGCGCAATGGACGTGCTGCACCGGGCGGAGGACCCCGATGTGCTGCTCGTGGCCGTCGGCGTGCTCGCCCCGGTCTGCCTGAAGGCCGCCGATCTGCTGACCGGGGCCGGGGTCCGCTGCACGGTCGTCGACCCCCGCTGGGTCAAGCCGGTCGACGAGGAACTGCCCCCGCTCGCCGCACGGCACCGGCTGGTCGCCGTCGTCGAGGACAACAGCCGGGCAGGGGGCGTCGGCTCGGCGGTCGGGCAGGCGCTGCGGGACGCCGGGGTCGACGTACCGCTGCGGACGTTCGGCGTCCCCGAGCAGTTCCTCGCGCACGGCAAGCGTGCCGAGGTGCTGGCCGACATCGGGCTCACCCCGGTCGAGATCGCCGGACGGATCAGCGCCGCACTGGCCGCCAAGGAGGCGGCGACAAGGACCGGGGAGAGCGGGGAATGAACGACGACGGGCCCAAGGGCTTCGACCTGGCGCGGCTCCTCGCGGAGCGCGGCGCCGAGCGCTACGAGCTGCACACCAAGTACCTCAACCACCAGCTGCCCCGGATGCTCCACACCATCGGATTCGACAAGGTCTACGAACGGGCCGAGGGCGCACACTTCTGGGACGCGGACGGCAACGACTACCTCGACATGCTCGCCGGATTCGGCGTGATGGGACTCGGCCGGCACCACCCCGTCGTACGCAAGGCCCTGCACGACGTCCTGGATGCCTCGCTCGCCGACCTCACCCGCTTCGACTGCCAGCCGCTGCCCGGACTGCTGGCCGAGAAGCTGCTCGCGCACAGCCCGCACCTGGACCGGGTCTTCTTCGGCAACAGCGGCACGGAAGCGGTCGAGACGGCCCTGAAGTTCGCCCGCTACGCCACCAGCAGGCCCAGGATCCTCTACTGCACCCACGCCTTCCACGGGCTGACGACCGGCTCCCTCTCGGTCAACGGGGAGGACGGCTTCCGGGACGGCTTCGCACCCCTGCTGCCGGACACCGCCATCGGGCTCGGCGATCTCGACGCACTGCGGCGCGAGCTGAAACGCGGCGACGTGGCGGCACTGGTCGTCGAGCCGATCCAGGGCAAGGGCGTCCACGCCGCGCCCCCCGGCTTCCTGCGGGACGCGCAGGAGCTGCTGCACCGGCACAAGGCCCTGCTCATCGCCGACGAGGTGCAGACCGGCCTCGGCCGGACCGGCGACTTCTACGCGTACCAGCACGAGGAGGGTGTCGAGCCCGATCTGGTCTGTGTCGCCAAGGCCCTCTCCGGCGGCTATGTGCCGGTCGGGGCGACCCTGGGCAAGGACTGGATCTTCCGGCGCGTCTACTCGTCCATGGACCGGGTCCTGGTCCACTCCGCGAGCTTCGGCTCCAACGCCCAGGCGATGGCGGCCGGGCTCGCGGTCCTCGCGGTGATGGAGGACGAGGGGACCGTCGCCCATGCGCGCCGCACCGGTGAGCTGCTGCGGGAGCGGCTGACCGCACTGGTCGACCGCTACGAGCTGCTGCACGAGGTGCGCGGGCGCGGGCTGATGATCGGCATCGAGTTCGGCCGGCCGTCTTCGCTCAAGCTGCGCAGCCGCTGGACCATGCTGCAGGCGGCCCGCAAGGGACTCTTCGCACAGATGGTGGTGGTGCCGCTGCTCCAGAAGCACCGCATCCTCACCCAGGTGTCGGGCGACCATCTGGAAGTGATCAAGCTGATTCCGCCACTGGTGATCGACGAGTCGGACATCGACCGGTTCGTCACGGCGTTCACAGCGGTGATGGACGACGCGCACAGCGGCCGCGGGCTGATGTGGGACTTCGGCAGGACGCTGGTGAAACAGGCTGTCGCCAACCGCTGACCGTTTTGCCTGAGAGGCAAGAAATTTGCCTCTCAGGCAGGATTCTGGCCCAATGGGTACATGAATCCTCCAGACGGAGGGGCGGCCGACGAGCTGCCCGGAGTCGCACCACGCCTGCGCGATCTGCGCCGGAGCCGTGGTCTCACCCTGGAGACCGCCGCTCAGCGGGCGGGGCTCTCGCCCGCCCATCTCTCCCGGCTCGAAACGGGACGTCGCCAGCCTTCGCTGCCGATGCTCCTCGGTCTTGCCAGGATCTACGGTACGACAGTCTCCGAACTGCTCGGCGAGACGCCCCCGGAACGTGACGCGATCATCCGCGGCGGGACGTTCGAAGGGGCCGAGGCCGACGGCTGGATGTACCGGCAGGCCGGCGGTTCCGGCCGGGCCATGCAGGCGCTCCGCGTCCGGGTTCCGCACGGCGCGCAGGGCGATCTCGTGCGCGTCCATCCCGGCGAGGAATGGCTGTACGTGCTCGCAGGGCACCTCCGGGTCTGGCTCGGGGACACCGTGCACGATCTCGCCCCCGGTGACAGCGCGCACTTCGACTCGCTCACCCCGCACCGGATCACGGCCGTCGACCGCGACGGTGCCGAGCTGCTCTTCGTCCACACCCTGCTGCAGAGCCCCGCCGCCGAGTTGTGCCTCGGCAGCGGAATCCACCGTCGCTGAGACCGGTCCGTCCGGTCGCCAGAGAGGACTGTCATGTCCGATTCAGAGAACTTCGACCCGCTCGGGTCCAGGAAGAAGTACGAGGCGCAGGAGCGGAAGTTCCCGCGCGGTGTGGTGATCCGGCTGTTCGCCTACCTCATCGCCGGACACATCTTCGCGGCCTTCCTCTACCTGCTCTTCGCGGTGGCCGGCAAGGGCTGACCACCGCCGTCCGGCAGGCCCGGCTACGCCTCGTCGAGGAGCCGGTCGCGCAGCCGCTCACGGGTCTCGGGAGCGAGCTTCAGGCCCTCGGAGAAGTAGCGCTCAGTGTCGCCCCAGGTCTCGTCGATGGTGGCGAACGCCGCGGCGAGGTACTCGGCATGGGCGCCGAAGAGCGGATTCAGCAGTTCCATCACCTCGGCCGACATGCCGTCCGCCGAGGTGTCGCTGCGGCGCACCTTGTAGCGGCGGTGGGCGTCGTTGGACTTCAGGTAGTCGGCCTCGACGGCATCGCGCTCGACGCCGACGGCGAGCAGTGACACCGCGATCGACAGACCGGCCCGGTCCTTGCCCGCCGCGCAGTGCATCAGGGCGGGCACGCTGTCCTCGGCCAGGGCGTGCAGGACCCGGCTGTGCTCGGCGGTGCGGTCCCGGATGATCGAGCAGTACGAGGCGATCATCCGGTTCGCGCCCTTGCCGTCGGCCAGGATCGAGCGCAGCTGGGCGACATCGCCGTCGCGGACCATGTGCCAGAACTCCGAGCCGTCGGCCGGGTCGGAGAGCGGGATGCTCACATTCCGTACGCCCGGCAGCTCCACGTCCAGGCCGTCGAGCCTGCGGTCGGCGTCGTTGCGGAAGTCGAAGATCGTGTGCAGACCGAGGCCGCCGAGGAAGGAGGCGTCCTCGGCGGTGGCATGTGCGAGGTGACCACTGCGGAAGAGCCGCCCGTGCCGCACCCGTCGGCCGTCCACGGTGGGCAGCCCGCCCACATCGCGGAAGTTGCGGACACCCGCCAGCTCGGGTTCCGTCGACGGTATCTGCGGCAACTGCTGCGTCACAGCGACTCCTGGTGTGTCTGGTGCCGGCGCGAGTCGCCGGCAAGGCCACTCCCGCGACGATACGACATTGATTCCTCAGGCAATCATCTCGGCCTTTCCCTGTCGATACCTGGGCGAACTCCTTTGCTCCCGCGGTGAATCCGCCCGGTGAATTCCTTGCCAGGCCGTTGCCCATGCCCCGCCGATGGTCGATGATGTGCGGAACTGTTGGAATGTGGGGATGCGATGATCGAGACGGGCAACACCGGCCGGACCTGGCTGCTCACCGGGGCGAGCAGCAGCTACGCACTGCGACTGACCGAGCAGGACGAGCTGGTCCATCTGCACTGGGGGCCGAGGATCTCCCTCGCGGCGGCCGAGGCACTGGCCGCGGCGCCGGAGCTGCCCTTCAGGGCCTTCGAGTCCCACCTCGACGGCCGTGAGGAATATCCGGTGGAGGGCGGCCCCAGGTTCGTCCGCCCGGCACTCTCGGTACGCACCCCGCAGGTCCGCGGCACCGAGTGGGCCTTCGCCGCCGCCGTGGTGGACGGGGACGAACTGCGGATCGGCTTCACCGACTCCGTGCACCGGCTAGCCCTCACCCTGCACTACCGGATGCGGGACGACTCCGGTGTTGTGGAGCGCTGGACCACCGTCGCCCATGCCGGGCCGGACGGGCCGCCGCTGGAACTGCTGCGCGCCGACGCGGCCGCCTGGTCGCTGCCCGCCCGCGACGGCTGGCGGCTGAGCCGGCTGCACGGACGCTGGGCGGCGGAGTCGCGGCTGGAACGGGCGGAGCTGATCCACGGCGAGAGCGTCATCTCCAGCCGGCGCGGCCACACCGGCCACCAGTACCTGCCGTGGGTCGCGCTGGACGCCGACGGCGCGGCGACCGAGGAGAGCGGTGAGGTGTACGGCTGTGCGCTCGGCTGGTCCGGGTCGTGGCGGATCTCCGTGCAGCGGCTGCCCGACGGGCTCGTACAGATCACCGGCGGCGCCGGCTACGACGACTCCGGGCTGCTGCGGCTCGCACCGGGGGAGTCGTACACCACGCCCGTATTCGCCGGTCTGTGGAGCGGGCAGGGGTTCGGCGGGGCCAGCCGCGCCTGGCATGCCTGGCAGCTGGCCCATGTGATTCCGGACGCGGAGAACCCGCGGCCGGTGCTCTACAACTCCTGGGAGGCGACGGGTTTCGACGTCTCGCTGGACCAGCAGCGCGCTCTCGCAGAGCGCGCCGCCGCGATGGGCGTCGAGCTGTTCGTGGTGGACGACGCGTGGTTCGGGCAGCGGACCAGTGACCGGGCCGGGCTCGGCGACTGGACGCCGAATCCGGACCGCTTCCCCGGCGGGCTGAAGCCGCTCGCCGACGAAGTGCACGGGCTCGGCATGCAGTTCGGCATCTGGGTCGAACCGGAAATGGTCAACGCCGACAGTGAGCTCTATCGCGCGCACCCCGACTGGGTGCAGCACTTCCCCGGCCGGGCGCGGACGGAGTACCGCAACCAGCTGGTGCTCAATCTGGCCCGCCCCGATGTGCAGGCATATCTCTGGGAGCAGCTGGACACGCTGCTCTCCGGCACGCCCGTCGATTATGTGAAATGGGATTTCAATCGCTGCTTCACCGATGCTGGCTGGCCGGGCGAGGAGTACCCGCAGAAGCTCTGGATCGAGCACGTGAACGGCCTGTATGCGCTGATCGACCGGCTCAGGGCCGCGCATCCCACGGTCGCGTTCGAGTCCTGCTCGGGCGGCGGCGGCCGGGTCGACCTGGGGATTCTGTCCCGTACGGACCAGGTGTGGACCTCCGACAACACTGACCCGCTCGACCGTCTCGCCATCCAGGAGGGCTTCGGCCACATCCACCCGGCCCGGGTGATGGCAGCCTGGGTCACCGACAGCCCGAATCACCAGCTCAACGGCAGGGTCAGCTCGCTGCGCTTCCGCTTCGTGAGTGCCATGGCCGGTGTGCTCGGGGTCGGCGGGGACCTCACCGAATGGGGCGAGGAGGAGCTGGCCGAGGCGCGGACCTGGGTGGAGCTCTACAAGGAGATCCGGCCGGTCGTGCAGCACGGCGCGCTGTACCGGCTGCGCGAGCCGCGGGGCGGACTCAGCGCGGTCCAGTACGTCCACGGGGTGGAGACCGTGGTCCTGATGTGGCTGGAGGCGCAGCGATACGGGGAGCGGCCCCCGGCCCTGCGGCTGCGCGGGCTCGATCCCGAAGCGACGTACACCTGCCTGGACACGGGGGCCGTGCACCACGGTTCGGCACTGCTGCACCAGGGGCTGCACAGCGGACTTCGGGGCGATCTCGACGCGCGGGTGCTGAGGCTCCGGCGGGGGTGACGGACAGGGCATGTCCGTAATGCGGGCCTTTGTCTGAATATGGCCCGCTTGTACGGGAGATGATCGCCGCCTCGTGAGCGGGATCATATCCGTGACGGTGTGTGGTGACGGGCGAGTTGGGCATTCCGTACGCGGCGCGGAAAGCCAAGATCCTTAATCCACGGAGTGTGACCGGAATTCCGCGCCGATTTCCCGGCGCGGATTTCGGCATGGAACCTGTGGCTTGTTCTCGTCGTCCCGACTCGCTTACGGTCACCGTCAATCCGGACGGACCGCCTAATCCTGCCGCCGCCCGGAATTCACATCCACTCATCGCGTGGCAGGAGCGGGGGAACCAGGTAAGCCGCCGACCGGAGAAATCCGGCCGGCTAGGGGTGAAGTCGCGCTCAGCGCGGCCGGGCATCTCCAGCCCGAACCCGACAGCTCACCTCGCAGGCGCCGGAGAGGAAATACGCCATGCCCATATCGGGTAAGCACCGCCGTCCGAAGTTCGGCCCCATCGCCCGTGGCGTCGCCGCGGCAGGCGCCGGTGGCGCCGTCCTCGCGCTGCCGCTGCTCGGTGCCACCGGTGCCCACGCCGCGGACCAGGCCGCCCCGGCCGCCGCCACGCACGCCGAGCCGGTCGCGCAGAAGCAGGCCGCCACCACGACGTACTCCGTCGTCTCCGGCGACTACCTGTCGAAGATCGCCGCCGAGCACAAGATCAAGGGCGGCTGGGAGAAGCTGTACCAGGACAACCGCAAGGTCGTCGGCAAGGACCCCAGCCTGATCTTCCCGGGCATGAAGCTGACCCTCGGCGCCAAGGCGACCGGCGACGCCGCGCCCACCGGTGCCGGCACCGGCTCGTCCCTCCCGTCGAAGGCGCTCTCGGCTCCCTCGAAGGCCGCGGAGAAGTCCGCCCCGGCCAAGTCCGTGACCGCCGTCCCGCAGTCCAAGGCCCCGGCCTCCGCCCCGGCCGCCCAGAGCAGCGGCTCCGGCTACGTCCACCCGGTCCCCGGCAACCACACCACCAACTACCGCGCCTCCGGCTCCAACTGGTCCAGCGGCAGCCACACCGGGATCGACTTCCCCGTCTCCACCGGCACCAGCGTGAAGGCCATCACCTCCGGCACCGTCGTCGCCGCCGGCTGGGGCGGCGCGTACGGCAACCAGGTCGTCATCAAACACACCGACGGCCACTACTCGCAGTACGGCCACCTGTCCTCCCTCTCCGTCTCGGTGGGCCAGGCCGTGAGCGCCGGTCAGCAGGTCGGCCTCTCCGGCGCCACCGGCAACGCCACCGGCCCGCACCTGCACTTCGAGGTCCGCACGGGCCCGGCGTACGGCTCGGACATCGACCCGATCGCCTTCCTGGCCTCGCACGGCATCTACGTCTGAGCGGAACGGCCGGGCAGCTGAGCAACAAAGCATGACCTGAGCAACACGGAAGGGGCGGTGCGCGGCGGCGCACCGCCCCTTCCGCTTATTCCCCCTTTACCAAAACCTGACCGGGTGGTCTATCTCACCACCCGTCAACCCCATATTACGGTCGCGTAGGTCACATTCGGCGGTGCAGGATAAGCGTTTGTGGCAGACGATTCGAGAAAAAATCAACGTGGCGTCATCAACCGACAGGGCGTCATCGGGTCGTACGCGGCGATTGGCGACAGCTTCACCGAGGGAGTCGGCGACCCCGGCCCGGACGGGACCTTCGTCGGCTGGGCGGACCGATTCGCGGTCCTCCTCGCGGACCAGCTCCCGGACCCCGATGCGGCGACGGGCGCCGAAGGTTCCGCGCACGGGAATTTCAGGTACGCCAATCTCGCCGTACGCGGACGCCTCCTCGACCAGATCGTCGAGGAGCAGGTACCGCGCGCCAAGGAGCTCGCACCCGACCTGGTGAGCTTCTGCGCGGGCGGCAACGACATCATCCGGCCGGGCACCGACCCCGACGACGTGGCCGAGCGCTTCGAGCGCGCGGTCGCGGAGCTGACCGAAGCGGTCGGCACGGTCATGGTCACCACCGGCTTCGACACCCGTGGCGTTCCCGTGCTGCGCCATCTGCGCGGCAAGATCGCCACGTACACCGCCCATGTACGGGCCATCGCCGACCGCTACGACTGCCCGGTCCTCGACCTGTGGTCGCTGCGGTCCGTCCAGGACAGGCGTGCCTGGGACGACGACCGGCTCCATCTGTCGGCCGAGGGACACACCAGGGTCGCGCTGCGCGCCGCCCAGGTCCTCGGCATCGATGTGCCGGCCGACCCCGACCAGGAATGGCCCCCGCAGGCACAGCGCGGCACCCTCGAAGTACGGCGCGACGACATCCACTGGGCGCGGGAGTACCTGGTTCCGTGGATCGGCCGGCGGCTGCGCGGCGAGTCCTCGGGCGACCACGTCGAAGCGAAGCGGCCGGACCTCCTGCCGCTCTAGACAGATGTCCGCGACCGCGCTGCCGCCGCTCGCCGGACCGGCCTGAACCTCAGACCGGTCCGGCGAGCGACGACAGCGGAGCAGCCGGTATGCGCTCCAGCACACCGCCCGCGAAGACGTCGTACAGCGGCAGCGTCTCCAGGTGCACGTAGCCGATGTGGCAGTCGCAGACCGCCAGCGGACAGGCGCGCGGACCGAGGGCCCGCCGGTAGCTCCCGTCGTAGAGATTGCCGAGCTCCGCCGGTACGAAATGGCAGCGCCGCACGGTGCCGTCACCGTCCACCGAGATGACCGACTCGCCGGTCCGGCAGGGCAGCCCGGCCGACCGGTGCGGATGCCGGCTGTACGGGAAGAGCGGGTCGACGGCCGTCCAGCGGTCCGCCTCCTCGTCCGTGTAGGTATGGCCCTCCGCCGCGTTCACCCAGAGATAGACCTCGTCCGGCAGCGCCGCGCGCAGCCGCCGCGCCTCGTCGAGGTGGTCGTCGAGCCCGACGACACCGACACTGTGCCGGATGCCGAGCGCGGTCAGCTCCCGGCACTTGGTGAGGAACCGCTCGTACGGTGTCTGCCCCGGGTGGTACGTGCACCACAGGGCGATCTTCTCGCGGCCCGCCTCACCGGCCTCGGCCAGCCACCCCGTACGGCTGCTGATGTTGGTCTGGATCGCGACCCGGCGGATGTGCGGCAGCCGCGCCAGCTCGACCAGGGCGCGGCGGTACCAGGAGCGGACCAGCCCCTCGCCCCACGGCGTGAACAGGACCGAGAGCCGGTCACCGGTCTGCGCCGCGGCCCACGCCGTGAACCGCTCCAGCGCGGCACGGTCGGTACGCAGCTGCTCCGGGCTGTCGCGCCGCTTGGCGAACGGGCAGTACGGACAGTCGTAGTCGCACGACGCGAGCGGGCCGCGGTAGAGGATCGTCAGGTCCATGGGGGCGCTCACTTCAGCTCGTACGCGGCCATCGCGGCCCGTACATCGGGGGAGAAGAGCTCCGGGCCCAGGGCGTCGGAGTGGGCCAGGCCCTCGGGGGACAGCCGCAGCAGCCCGGACGCCCCGGCCGACGCGTCGAGCCAGCCGCGCGCCTCGAACCGGGCCAGCTCGAGGCGGAAGTCGTCGGCCGGCGAGGTACCGAACCGCTCCCGGTAGTCGGCCAGTCGCAGCCCCTCGGCCTGGAGGACCGACTGGAGGAGGTGGCGCCGGCGGGCCTCGTCGCCGTCGACGTACCGTCCGACCTCCGCGCGGGAGAAGTCCTCGGTGGCGGCGTAGCCGTCGATGATCGCCCGCACCTCCCGCATCTCCACCGCGTAGTCGAAGGAATAGTGCAGTTCCGTGGTGTACGAGCGGGCGCCGCACCCCAGGCCGATCATGCCGTCGGTCTGGCAGGCGTAGTCGTCGGGGCCGTCCGTCCGCGGGGCGTCGGCGCGGCGGAACATCCGCATCGAGACCTGCTCGTAGCCGTGGGCCAGGAGATGGTCCCGTCCCGCGCGGTACAGCCGCAGCCGCTGCTCGTCCCAGGCCGCGTCCGCCGACGCCCCGCCGTCCGCGTCGAGCCGCCCCAGACCGGTCAGCGGGCGCACGTACAACGGATAGAGATACAGCTCCTCCGGCTGCCAGCCGAGCGCCGCGTCCAGCGAAGCGCGCCAGCTGTCCTCGGTCTGCCCGTCGATGCCGTAGATCAGGTCGATGTTGAGGACCGGGATGCGGGCATCGCGTATCCGGTCCAGCGCCGCCTCCACATCGGCCCTCCGCTGCGGGCGCACGGCGGCACGCGCCTCCGATTCGACAAAGCTCTGCACCCCGATGCTGATCCTGGTCGTCCCGCGGTCGGCGAGGACGGCCAGCCGGTCGGCGGTCGCGGTCGACGGCGACGTCTCGACCGACAGCGGAACGGACCACAGATCGGCGCCCATCCGCTTCTCCGCGATGTCGCAGAGCCGCTCCAGCTCCGCCGCGGTCAGGAACGTGGGCGTACCCCCGCCGAACGCGGCCGCGGCGAAACGCACCGGCCCGTCGTCGCCCAGCGCCTCCCGGACCGCGGTGGCCTGCCGGTCCAGCGCGTCGAGATACCGGGTCGTCAGCTCGTCCGGAGCGCCGATCCGGGTGAAGAGATTGCAGAAGCCGCAGCGGACCTCGCAGAACGGTATGTGGAGATAGAGCGAGAGCGCGTCCTTGCGCTCGGCCGCCCACAGCTCGCGCAGCCCCGGCCGGTCGGCGAGCGGCCGGTAGGCGGTCTTGTGCGGGTAGGCGTAGACATAGCTCTGGTACGGCCGGGTGGCCGGCGCGACGGTCGTGGTGCGGCTCATGGTGCGATGGCCCCCGGTTCCAGGAAGAAGTGCGCGTACGGAACGGTCCAGACGGACTCGTGACCGAGCCGGTGACCGGTGTAGCCGTCGTCCCCGTACGCCGTGCCGTGGTCCGAGCAGACGATGGCGAAACAGCGACGGCGGCTGCTCGCGGCGGCGAAGAGCCTGCCGATATGGGCGTCGACGTACTCCAGAGCCGCGGCATGGGTGGCGCGGGAGTCGCCCGCCTCACGGGTGGCCCCCGGCAGGTGGAACCAGTTGGGCTGGTGCAGGGCGGACACATTGACGAAGAGGAACAGCCGCTGCTCCGCGGGGAGTCCGGCGACGACCTCCTCGGCACGGGCCACCTGTGCCTCGAAGGAGGTGGGCGACGCCACGCCGAACTCCGGCTCCCAGTGGCTCTCCTGGAACATGCCGGGCAGCACGGAACCGAGCAGCGCCTGCTTGTTGAAGAAGCCGACACCGCCGATGCACACCGTGTGGTAGCCCACGCCGGCGAGGCCGGAGAGCAGATCCGGTGTGTCGAAGACAAAGGTGCCGGAGGCGGTGGACTCGCTGCCGGCGAAACGCGCCGCGAACAGCCGGGGGTGCGGCCCCGGGCCCGACGGTGTCGGCAGGAATCCCGCGAAGATCGCCTGGTGGGAGGCGTAGGTGAAGCTTCCCGGCGCATGCCGCTTCTCCCAGACACCGCCCGGCAGATGGCGCGCCAGATGCGGAATGCGGCCCGCGGCGGCGAGCTCCACCGCCACGTCGTGGCGCAGCGTGTCGAGGGTGACGAGCAGCAGATCGTGGCTGCCCACGATCTCGCTCATGTCCGGGTTCCGGGCGTCCTCGGGGGTGCGCGCGGTGTCAGGCGGTGGCGGTTGCACGGTGGTTCCTTGCTCTGTTCATTACGGCGGCGACCTGCGCCGCGTAGGTGTCCAGGTTCTCGGCGCCGCTGTCCGGAAGGCCGGTCAGCCGCGGCAGGAGATCGCCGAAGGCGTTGACCTCGCCGACGGCGAAGCGCCGCCAGCCGGTCGAGGGCAGCAGATCGACGCCCACACACAGGGTGTCCGGGAAGCACGCCGCGGCCCGTTTGCACACGGCCAGGGCCTCGCTCCAGCTGCTGCCCGCCGCCTCGACGGCCGCGCGGACGTCGTCGAGATCTCCGCGCTCGCCGCCGAGGTGGAGGTTGGTCATGGGGGAGTGGCTGGTGCGCACGACGGCGTGGGTGGCCCGGCCCGCCACCACCACGACCCGCAGATCCGTCGCCCGGCCGCGCCGGGTGGCCTTGGGCAGCCAGCGCTCGATGTGCAACCCGTCCGGTGCGAGCGCGTCGACGATCGCCGCGATCTCCCGCTCCGTCGTGACGCGGCGCACCCGCAGGGAGTTGAAGAGCCGGCCGGACGCGTCGCGCTCCACCGACGTGGTGGCCCTCACCCGGCCGGGCCCGGCCGTCTCCACGGCCAGGACCCCCGAGGCGGACGAGCCGTGCGCGAGCTTCACGAAGACCCTGGGCATCCCGTGGTCCGCCATCCGCTCGCGTACGTCCGCCCAGCCCCGCACCACGGGCGCCGCGGCTCCCGAGGTCGGCGACGCCGGGACCGGCACCCCGGCGCCGTCCAGCACCGCATGGCAGAGCCGCTTGTCGAACAGCACCGCGACATCGGCGGGATCGTCGAGCAGCACGGCACCGGCAGCGGCCGCCGCGCGCGCCACCGCCCGCACGGCCGTGGTGAACCCGGCGTACCAGTCGGCGCTCCCCTCGACCCTGGTCGGATCGTCGACCCTCCGGAGCAGCCGCTCCACCTCGGCGTCCTCACCGGGGGAGTCCATCCGTACGGTCTCGCCGGGCAGGAAGACGGCATCGCCGCGCAGCACGGCCGACCAGGGCACGACGCGCGCCGCCGGCAGCCCGGCGGCGCGCACGGCGTCCTGGAAGAGCGTGACCCGGCGGTTGCCGGGCACACCCACGACGGCGAAGCGCGGCGCCGGGCCGGTCGTACTACTCGCCGACGGCGACATAGCGGTCGACGTCCTCTTCCGGATCCCAGTACTCGACGTCATGGATCTCGCCGTTCACCCGATCCGGACCGAGGAGGTTCCTCAGGCGGTCCACCAACGGATCGCTCATGTAGTGGTGGTGCAGATCCAGCGAGGTCAGGTGGGTGAGCGGCTGGCCCGAGAGCAGCGCTTCGGCGCCCTCGTCACTCAGGGTCCCCATCGCGAGGGAGAGCGACTCCAGCCGGGCGACGACCGGGGCGGAGGCCACGGCGACCGCGATCTCGTCCTGGATCTCGCTGTTCTGCAGTCCCAGATGGCGCAGGGCAGGGAAGGTGGCACCGGACAGCAGCGGAGCGAGGTCCTCGACCGTGGTCTCACCGCCGTACTCGGTGACGCCGAGCCAGAGTTCGACGCGCTCCAGCGCGGGCAGCTCGGAGGCTCCGATCGCCCGCACGAGTCCGGCCGGGAGCCCGCCGGACTCGAACCGCAGCGACTTGAGCGACTTGTGCCGCACGGGCCGCAGACCGAGCGACGGCCTGTCGGAGACCTGCTCGCCGCAGCCGCGTACCGTCAGCTCCTCCAACTGTCCGAACGCCTCGAACACCGGGGTTATGTCGCACATCTCCAGCCACGACAATTCGCACTCCTCGCTGACGACGTCGGCGAGGAAGAGCGCCCGCAGGGCCGGGAAACGGTCGGCATGACCGACCAGCAGGTCGACGACCGGGGCGAAGGACTCGTACTCCTGCTGCCACCAGGGGCCGATCACCAGGGCCCGCACCTGCGTCGTGTCGACCGTGTCGACGAAGTGCTGCCACAGCGGGCCGAACGTCAGATCGCCCTGCCAGGCGCTCTCCAGCCGCCAAGCGACCGAACCGGCCTCCGGGAGCGGGCTGCCGGGGGTCCGGTCGGGTCCGGGAAGGGTGTGGACGGGCAGACCGTGAAAGGTCTCGGGGTGCTCGATGTCAGTCATCGCGCCTCACTCCGAGACCGAGGTGTAGCGGCCTTCGACGCCGCGGTCGCCCCAGGGCTTCTCGCGCTCCGACACATCGACCCGGACGCCGTGCGTCTCCAGCGCCTCCTTGATCCGGCGCTCCATCGGCTCGGTCATGAAGTGGTGGTGCAGATCGAGCCGTTCGAGATGGGTCAGCGGCTGGCCGTCCAGCAGTGCCGCCGCGCCCTCGTCGCCCATGGTGCCGTTCGACAGGTCGAGGACGCGCAGCTGCGCGACGACCGGGGCACTCGCGACAGCCGTCGCGATCTCGTTCTGCAGCTCGCTGTTGCGCAGACCGAGATGGGTGAGCCGGGGGAAGCGGGTGCCGGAGAGCAGCGGGGCCAGGTCGGCCACATCGGCGTCGCCCCCGTACGCGGAGACACCGAGCCAGAGATCGAGCCGCTCCAGCGCGGGCAGCTCGCTGTCCAGGATGCCCCGGATCACACCGACCGGCAGGCCGCCGGTCTCGATGGTCAGCGAACGCAGCCGCTCGTGCTTCGTGGGGGAGAAGACCAGGTCCGTGCCGCCGCGCACACCCAGTTCGAGCAGACCGGGGAAGGCCTTCAGCAGCGCTGTGACATCCGACTGCTCGATCCAGGAGATCTCGTTCTCCTCCATGGTCATGTCGCCGACGAAGACGGCCTCCAGCGAGGTCAGCCGGTCGGCGGCGGCGATGATCAAATCGATCGGGTAGGACGATTTCTCCTCGTACGACTCGCCCCACTGACCGATGATCAGGGCCCGCACCCCGGCCGGGTCGACCGCCTTCAGGAACGCCTGGAAGGCTTCCTCCCAGGTCATCTCGGACTCGTCGTCGTACGGATCGACCGATATGCGCCAGGCTGCCGCATCGGCGGCCTGCACGGGCACCTCACCCGTCGCGTGCTGGAAGTCGACAGTGGGAAGGCCGAGCAACTCGTGCAGATGGTCCACACCGGACATGACCGTGAGCTCCTGGTACTGAGGGAACGGCTGATGCCCAAGGTTTATCAAGCCGCACTGACAACGGCGCGACCGGGACCGCCGCGACGGTCCGCCGGTCCCGGCCGGCCGCCGGTCGATTGTCAGACCCTCCCCGTAGCGTTTTCTCCGTGGCCGGCACAGCGGGTGCGGCCATCGAGGGGAGACGTCTGTGTACCGGCAGGGCGATGTACTGATCGTGTCGTTGGACGAGTCGGCGGTGCCCGCGCATCTCGTGGACGCGCCGGGTGAGCCGAGGGACGGCCGGGGCCGCATGGTCCTCGCGCTGGGCGAGGTCACCGGCCATGCCCACGCGGTTCAGGGGCCGGGCCGGCTGATGCGTGAGGCGGGGGCGTTCGGGCCGATGCTGCTCCATCTTCCCGAGGGCGGGCGAGTGGTGCACGAGGAGCACGCGGCGATACCGCTGTCGAAGGGCTGGTACCGCGTGGTGCGCCAGCGGGAGTACACACCGGGAGCGGTCCGCATCATCGCGGACTGACAGCGGCCCGGGAGGGACCCGGAGGTCCCGTGGCGCACGACGCACAGCGCGCCACGAGCAACACGGAACACGGATCGCAGAACACAGATCGCAGAACACAGGGGATGGGGAAAGACCGATGCAGTACGTGGACTCATGGCGGGCCGTGGCAGCGGCGACCGGCGCGGCCGACCGGTCCGCGGCCGAGGACGGGCTGCGGCTCGCCTACCGCAGCGCAGGACTCGCCGAGCCGGAGCGGATCGTCTGGGTCGACTCGCCCAGGGCCGCCGTGGAGGCCGTCGAGAAGCTCGTCGACGCCGGACGCTCGGTGCGCGACGAAATACGGACCAGGCCCTGGGCGCAGGAGCGTCGCCGGATGTACGACGAACTGGGCCCGGCGGGCTGGTCCGCACTGTGGTCCGCCACGGGCGCACAGCTCTGGGAGACCACCGCGGCACTCGCCGATCGGATCAGGGCCGGTGTCGTCGCCGACCTCTCGGAGCGCCCCGAGGACGAGTCCGATGTCCGGCTGGTGCTGCTCGACGCGGTCCTGGGCCAGCACGACGCGGCCTGGCTCGTCGCTTTCGACGGCCGGGGCGACCGGCTCGACGGTCTGGCGGAGGTGGCCAGGCACGCGGGCTGGTGGTGGCCCTACGAGCGCGTCGTCGTGATCAGCGAGCGGCCGGAGACGCTGCACCGGGACGAGGCGGGCCGGCTCGACCGCGGGGACGGCCCGGCGCTCGCCTACCGTGACGGTTTCGCCCTCCATGCCTGGCGCGGCATGCCCGTGCCCGCCGAGTTCCTGGAGGAGCTGAACTCCCTCACTCCGAAGCGGATACGCGAGGAGGAGAACGCGGAACTGCGCCGCGTGATGCTGGAGTTCTACGGCTACGACCGATACCTCACCGAATCCGGGGCCGAGCCGGTCCACCGTGACGAGACGGGCGTGCTCTGGCGGATCGCGATGGACGGCGACGAGGACGTGGTGATGGTCGAGGTGGTCAATTCCACCCCGGAGCCGGACGGCACGCACCGTGTCTACTGGCTGCGGGTGCCGCCCGGCACCAGGACCGCGAAGGACGGTGTGGCCTGGACCTTCGGACTTCAGGGCGACGCGTACGCACCCGTGCGCCAGACCTGACCGCCGTCGTCCGGCCCGAACCACCGCCCGAACCCACCCGGCCGGACCGCCGGCCGGGGCGGGCGGGGTCAGGCCGTCAGTGCCTCGTGGTCGATGCCGAGTTCGCGGGCGAGCGCCTCGTCGGTCCAGGCCAGCATTGTGGCCCGGGAGAGCGGACCCGCGTACGACGTCGTCTGCACGGCCAGACCGTCCAGCAGGGCGGTCAGCCGCCAGGCCGCGGACATCGGGTCGTCGCAGTGGAACTCACCGGCGGCGGCGCCTTCTTCGATGACCTCGGCCAGTTCCGCCTTCCACTGCTGGTCGAGATCGCCGGCCACATTGCGCAGCGCCGGATCGCGCAGCGAGGCGGCCCAGGCCTCGATCCACAGCCGCCAGCCCTTGGCCTGTCCCGTCGGCGCGTACCAGCGGACGGCGGCGCGCAGCCGCCGTACGGCGCTGGTGCGGCGGCCGAGCACCTTGCGCAGATGGGCGAGGTCGGCCTCGGCGGCATGCGCGAACGCTGCCGCGACAAGCTTCTCCTTGGTCGAGAAGTGATAGAGCACGAGCGCGTTGCTCACTCCGAGCACGGCGGCCACATCGGAGATCCGTACCGCCGCGACGCCCCGTACCTCGATCTGTTCGACGGCAGCGCGCAGCAGCTCTTCGCGTCGTTCCGCCACGCTCAACCGCACTCTTGCCACGGCGTCACCCTAACGAATATGCCACGCACGGGAAGACCGGGGGGCGGAGCCGTGTACGGCCCCGCCCCCCGGTCGACTCAACCGGTGCCCTCGGCTCCGGCCCGCACCGTCAGCACCGGATGTCGGCGCAGCCGGAGTTGTACGCGTCGATCAGCGTCTCCGTCAGCGAAGCGCCCGTGGAGTCCGTGACGGTGGACCTCAGATCGACCTTGGCGGTCCCGAGGGCCGGCACGGAGACCTGCCATCGGCCGTCGGCACCGCGTGCCGCCCCGGCCGGCTTCCAGCCGGTGCCGTCCGTGGCGTACCAGACCTTCAACGAGGCGATGGGCGGCGCCTTCCGGTCCCTCTGTGCGGTGAGACCGACCGTGTAGTCGAGCGGCTTGCCGGGATCGGCCGCGTTCTCGCCGGTGAGCGGCAGCCGGTAGTCCAGGTCCAGCAGCCGGGCCGGGGCGGCCGACTTCTCGTGCCCGGAGCGCAGACGCCACTCGCTGGTGACCCTCGTCCCGAGCATCCAGGTCACCGGATCCGGCGACGTACGGGTGGCATCGGTGGTCAGCCGGTGCCAGCCGTGGCGCCGCCGACGAGGATGCGCAGCGCGTCCGTGTCGGCGTCCGCGTAGCCCGAGGCGGCGAGCTCGGTCACGTCGAACAGCCGCTGGTCCACCCGGCCGCGGGAGATCTGGCCGATGGCGTCGATCGGGACGGCGTACTCGTGGCCGCCCGCCCGGAAGCGGGTGAAACCCATGCCCTCACGGCCGGCGCCCGGCACGATCGAGCTGATCTGTACGCCGTTCCCATGGCCGGAGTACGTCACCACATCGCCGGTCAGCAGGGTGACGGTGCCGCCCCGGCCGGCCGTTGCCGGGGACACGGACGGGTCGGCGAAGGCGGGGGCGGGGGCGCGGTCGGCGGCCGCGGGCAGTGTTCCACCGGCAAGGGCGGCGCGAGCGCGGTGGCGCAGACCGCCGTCCATCTGGTCCGCCTCATTCTCACCTCGTGAACTCGTTGGTTCTCAGGGAGTGGTGAGGCGAGAGTGACAGGAACATGGCGGATCGGAGCCGGGTGCGGACTGGCGGGTAGCTGCCATGGCAGCTACCCGCCGCACCGGCCGCGGGAACCAGGGCGGAAGCGTCGGCCGACTGCCCGGGTCAGCGGTTCGCGGGGCGTTCCACCTCGCACCGGTCCTTGAAGCCCTGACTGGTCAGACCAAGAGCGGAATTCGTCCGGGAGCGCATGTTCTCCACCGCGACCATCGTCGTGAGCTCGACGAACGCCGCCTCGCCGAGCGCGGCCCGCAGCCGTTGCGCCAGCTCGTCCCCGACCTCCGGCGGGGTGAGGCTCATCCCCTCCGCGTACTCCATGACGTCGCGCTCCAGCGGGGTGTACACCTCGCTCTCCCGCCACACCGGCACCTCGCGCAGCTTGCGCGGGTCGATGCCGTGGCGGTGGTTCTCCCAGTAGCCGAAGTCCATGCACCAGCTGCAGCCGATGGTGGCCGCGGACGTCATCACGGCCAGCGCCTTGAGCTGCGCGTCCAGCTTCTTCCAGCGGCCCACCGACAGCTCGAAGCGGGCTCCGGCCCACAGCACCCCGGTGTGGTGGGCGGCGGCCCGCAGCGGATCGATGACCTTGCCGTACGTACGGTTCGAGTACCACGACACGGCACGGAAGAGGAGGGTACGGGGCGGGTCGAGCGGGATTCGGGCGGTCATGGCCGGTCTCCTTCGGTACGGCTCCGGTGCCGTCCGGTGGCGTCGTCGGGCGCCGCCGGAGGGCTGCTTGCACCAGTGCGACGGATGAGGGGCCCTCGGATGTGACATGGCTGTGCGGCCGGATGCGGAATCCTGCGGCGGGCACGGACGTTGGATCCGGCATGACGGGATTCGACACACAGCAGGAAGCGCTGCTTGGACTGCTCGCCGAGGAGAACGGCGGCGTGCTCGTGACACTCAGGCGGGACGGCAGGCCCCAGCTGTCCAACGTCAATCACTTCTACTACCCCCAGGAGCGCATCGTCCGCGTCTCGATCACCGAGGGCCGGGCGAAGACGAAGAACCTCCGCCGCGACCCCCGGGCGAGCTACCACGTCACCAGCGCGGACCGCTGGGCGTGGACGGTCGTGGACGCCACCGCGGAGCTGTCCCCGGTCGCCGCCGATCCGCACGACGCGACGGTGGAGGAGCTCATCACGCTCTACCGCGACGTCCAGGGCGAACACCCCGACTGGGACGACTACCGCAGTGCGATGGTCCGGGACCGGCGCGTCGTGCTGCGGCTGCGCATCGAGCACGTGTACGGGCAGCCGCGTGGCTGACGCGGCCCGGTCCGGCTGCCGGTCCCGCGGACCTTCCGCTCTCGCACTGTCGTACCCCCCGCCCATAATGAGACGACACCGACTCCCCCAGGAGATGTTGTGACCGGCGCTGACCCCTTGCCTCCGCTCCGCACCCGGCTGCGTTCGCTGCGCCCCGCCGCATTCGGCGCGGATCCGGGCGGTGCCCGCATGGAGCGCATCCGCCGCTCGCCCAACTTCGCCGACGGCGTCTTCCAGAACCCGGTGGGGGCGCGGACCAGGCCGTCCGGATCCACTCTGGAGTTCGCGAAGGTCTACTTCCGCAAGGAGGAGCGGGCGCGCAGGGCGCCGGTCGGCACCGTGCCCGTCCACGCCACCACCTACGCCGATCTTGCCGAGACGCCCGCCACGGGGCTGCGGCTCACCTGGATGGGCCATTCCAGTGTGCTCGCCGAGATCGACGGCCGGCGGGTGCTCTTCGACCCGGTGTGGGGAGAGCGCTGTTCCCCCTTCGCCTTCGCCGGGCCCAAGCGGCTGCACCCCGTGCCGCTGCCGCTCGCCGCGCTCGGGCCCGTGGACGCGGTGGTGATCTCCCACGACCACTACGACCACCTCGATCTGCCGACGATCCGGGCCCTCGCGGGCACGGACACGGTGTTCGCCGTCCCGCTGGGTGTCGGCGCGCACCTGGAGCGGTGGGGCGTGTCCGCCGACCGGATGCGCGAACTGGACTGGAACGAGACCACGAAGATCGCCGGGATCGGTCTGACCGCCACCCCGGCGCGGCATTTCTGCGGCCGCGGCCTGCGCAACCAGCAGCACACGCTCTGGGCGTCCTGGGTTGTCGCCGGACCCGAGCACCGGATCTACCACAGCGGTGACACCGGTTATTTCCCCGGCTTCGAGGACATCGGCGCCGAACACGGTCCGTTCGACGCGACGATGATCCAGATCGGTGCCTATTCCGAGTACTGGCCCAAGAACCACACGGACTATACGCCGCTGCCTGGAGCCTGGCCAGACATTCACATGTCGCCGGCCCAGGGGGTGCAGGCCCATCTTGACCTGCAGGGAGGCGGTCCGGGTGGGGTGCTGTTGCCGATCCACTGGGGGACCTTCAACCTGGCGCTGCACGCGTGGGCGGAGCCGGGGGAGTGGACGAAGGACGCGGCCGAGGAGGTCGGTCAGGCGGTGGCGTTCCCGCGGCCGGGTGAGCCGTTCGAGCCGGCGGGGAGGCTGCCGGTGGAGGCGTGGTGGCGGGCGGTGTCCGGTCCGATCGCCCGTCCGTGGCGCCGTCCCCGACGCGCTGAGGGTGCGGCCGAGACGAGCAGGGGGGGTGATCTCGACCTCGCGGGTGAGCGGTGACGTCGGTCGGGGACGAGCTTGGCGAGATGGTCCGGATGCTGGAGCGTCTTCCGGCTGGTGAGCTGGATCGTTTGCTGCTGGATTTGGGCGGGGCGCCCCGGGTAGAGCGTGAAGTCGCTGCGCAGCGATTCAGGCCCTTGCCGTCCCCGACGGGCCCTTCTCGGGTTGTCGTCCGCACACGCATTGTGCAGCGCTGAGCTTGCAGGAGAGGGTCGGCCGGGCGGGGCTCGGCTGCACTGCTCGGCCAGTGTCGGTGGCAGCGTCTAGGGCGCGGCGCATGTCTGCCTCATCAACTGGGCTTAACGCCGAGACACCTCTGTCACCGGTGTACCCCTTCAACGCGCCAGGGAAGCCGATCACCCTCTACGACGGCCCGGTGGCCGGACCGGCCGGGACTGAGGTGCCCGGAGTTGTCCAGTACGACTGCTCCCCGAAGCTCGGGATCTCATGGAGGCTGCATACCGAGGACTATGACCTCGCCTCTACGGACAGGACCGAGCTGACTCTGCGTGGCCTCGGCTTCGAACTGCCGGTGTTCACCAGGGATGCTGTGAGCGGCTGGTCCAACGGCACTTCCTACGGAGACCCCGCAGCTGCGCTTGACCGTGTCGTCTCCCACTGGTTTAACCTGCCCCGATGGCACGGAAGCGCCCACCTGGCAGCCCGTGCCGCAGACGTAGTGCCGCTACTGGCGCCCGCCGGGCGCTGCGTGTACGAGGTGGACGGATGGAAGATCACGCTGGACATCCGCCCCGACCACAAGGCCGTCTTCTCTGACGTGGGCCAGGCCGACGTCTACGTCATGACGCACGTGATGGAGATCCGTCGGCTGAGCGGAACCACGTTCACGGCTGCCGAGGTCACTCCTGTCCTCGGTGCCCTGCACGTCGGGGTGTCCTTCGCGCTCGGCCGGTGGGTCGCCCCCGCCCTGCCCGTCGGCCAGAACGACCAGGAGCAGACGGTGTGGGGCCAGTGGGGCCGATGCTCTGCGACCCGGCGCGCCGCATCAGCTCAGGCTGGTGGTACCCCGAAGACCAGGCGTCCTTGGCCGATCTGCTGGCCTGCCTCCTGCCCGCCTTCCGCGATCCCGACAAGGGACAGGCGCTACGCCTCCAGAGGCAGTACGCGATCACTGCCATAGCCGACCGAGGGTTCGTCGAACAACGGATCACGGGTGGAGCTGCCGGGCTGGAGCACGTGATGTGGCAGGAACTCGTGCTCAGCGGTCGGCTCACGGAAGCCGAGTACACATCCCGTGCCTGGCCGGCGCATAGAAAGCTGCGTACGGTCTTGACGGACGCCGGGGTAGATCTGGGGGTGCGCCCAGAGCGTCTGCCTGCTGCCGCCGCTTTTGCGGCCGGACAGCAAGTGAGCGGAGCTCGGTCGGCGGATGGCGCCGACGTCGTCACACGAGTCCGTAACCGTCTCGTGCATCCCAAGGAGACACAAGAGCCCGTCTACGGGGGCAAAGGGCTAGTCACCGAGACCTGGCTTCTGACCGCCATTTACCTGGCGCTTCTGGTGCTCCGCTCAATCGGCTACCGAAGTTTCTACCAGGACCTCTCCAGGACCAACAGGTGGGCCGGCGAGACTGAACCCGTCCCATGGGCCTGAGGTTCGAGCAAGACTTCAGGAGCTGACGGCGCTCTTTCCGGGTCTGGAGTCCCTGCAGTCGTACGAGGTGCTGGGCGACGTCGTTGCGGCTGATGTCCTGCGAAGGCGAACCTCGCGGATTGTGCGCTACCGCGTCCTCTAGCGACGACGGCGGTGTCCGAGTCCCGATCCGGGAACCGGAGGCCGACTGTAGGCTCCCGCCATGCCGATCTTTGAATACCGGGGCGACTCTGCTGCGCAATTCGCTGCGGGGGTGAGGTCGGGTCCGTGATGATCGTTCCTGAGGTCGCTTCTCTGTCGTGCGGCCGTGGAGGCGGTACGGATGTCGATGCGGTCGGTGGGGCTGCCGGAGATCCCGGAGCAGACCGTGGTGGTGGCGCGGGCGGCGTTCCCGAAGGGGAGCCTGGCGATACGGGTGCGGGACCGTCTTGCGGAAGTCTTCGTCGCCGAGCCGTTCGCGGGGGCGTTCGGGGTGCGTGGGGCGCCGGGGCTGTCGCCGGGGGTGTTGTCGCTGGTGACGGTGTTGCAGTTCGCCGAGGACCTCACTGATCGACAGGCTGCGGCGATGGCGGTGCGGGCGATCGACTGGAAGTACGCGCTCGGGGCGGAGCTGACGGACACCGGTTTCGATGCCGGCGTGTTGTCCAGGTTCAGGGCCCGGCTCGCGGACAACGGCATGGAGCGGGTGGTCTTCGACCGGCTCCTTGAGCACTGCAAGGACGCCGGGCTGGTGGTGGCCGGGGGCAAGCAGCGCACCGATTCCACCCATGTGATCGGTGCGGTGCGGGACTTGAACCGGCTGGAGCTGGCCGGGGAGAGCGTGCGCGCTGCTCTGGAGGCCCTCGCGGTTGCGGCCCCCCTCTGGCTGGCCGG
>NZ_JBHVWT010000063.1:0-24863 GCF_042882135.1 Streptomyces sp. NPDC058240 | reverse complement strand
TCAGAGATCGTCTTGCTCGACCTCAACGCGATCTGGACGGCTTCCTCGCGGAACTCCGGCGAGTATTTGCTGGGTGGCGCCACTTCTTCCTCGTTCTTCGAGGCACCCCAGTCACCACCGACTACGGGCCAGACCCGAACATTTTACAGTCCCGGCCACGGCACGTTGCGCCGTGGCCATCTTGCGTGCATTCAGGCTGCACTCTTTTGCGAAGGAACGCGCAATGCGTCCGGGATCCACTCCTTCGTCCGGGAATCTGCGATCGCCACGACCCACTCACCCACGTGGCCGGCTTCCGGGCGGTGAAGCACCACTGTCAGCTCATGGGGTCCTTCGCTGAGTTCGACGTCGGCGAAGGTGTTCATTCGCGGCATGTGCGGGGCCGGGAACATCGCACCGCCATCACGACCGAACAACCAGTTGCCGTCCAGCCAGACGCGAACCAGAAGATTGCTCGCGACCATCACGCGCACGTTCTGGACCCCTCGGGCGTCAAGCGGATAGCGAAGGAGCATCAGGTCATTCTCGAAGCCCTCAGCAGCCAACTGCGACCACGTGCCTTCGAGCTCGACACTGGTGCTCTCGCCGGCCAACTCGGGCGCCGGCGCGTGAGAGGCGGGCATGAACCAGTCGTTCAGTGCACCGAGTTCGCCGGCGCGCGTCGACCAGCTCCGGGTAACCCTCACCGCTTTCGAGCGCGGGTCCCAGTTGTGTTCGGCTTCGCGAGGCACGTAGGTGACGCGCTCTCGCAGCCCGAGAACGAGATCGGTGAACTCCTCGATCGTCGCCGGAGCGTTGAGGTTCACGATTCCCGGGCTGAGCACGAGATCTGAGCCGATGGGCGCGAGCCATTCTCTCGGGATCGACGCCGGCGAGAGAATTCCGAGCGTTGCACCAACCGACGCGGCCGAGCTGTCCGTGTCTTTTCCGCAGTTCGATGTGATGAGGATCGACTCCGCGAAATCACCGTGCCCAGCCAAGAGGCCCAGCACGACGAAGCCTGTGTTCATGAGCACATCGGTGAAGTCCTGCGACTCGAATCGGCCCAGGATCCGCGACCGCACGACTCGCCAGTCCGGGAACTCCTCGAACCATGTGCGCGTGGCGATGACGACCTGGGCTATTCCGGAATCGCGGGGAATGACGCTGAGACCCGCGTCGAGCAGATCACCGACGGTGCCGCTCGAGAAGGCCCTGCTCTGCAGCGCCGCCAAGAACATTGGAGCGAAGACGCCGTCGCCCGCATGATCGACGCAGGCGTCTCGGTAGGCGTACTCGGCGGCTGTTGCCGGGTCAGACGGTGCCAGACAGGCCCAGATCTCACTGCGGATGGCCGCGCCCTCGCCCTTTGTGAACCAATTGTCGAACGAACCACTGAACGGGGGAAGGATTCCTTCGCGAAGGTTGCGCTTGGCGACCCCGTACTCGTTGAAGGGGAACTCCACATGCGTCGTCCACGCCGCAGCGAGTGCACTCGAGGTGACCGACGGCTCTGCCTGCTCGGCGAGAACGCACGCCCAGACGACCTGAAGATCGAGATCATCGTTCGGCACCATCTCGGTCGGTACGGGCTCGTAGAACGTTGCGTCCAGCGGACCATCAAGGCCCTCGAATGGCTGACCGAGTGTCCCTCCGATCGCCTTGCCGAGCCAACATCCGAGAACGGCTTCGCGGCTGATTGAAGTCATGCTTGCCCCTACTTGCTTCTGAGGTCGTTTGCGCAACGCAATTGCGGCGAACGGGTAAACCGATCGGGGTTGCCTGAGAACTCCGTGGTCACTGAAATCGACGCCCGCTCGCCCGGAAGCAGAGTGAGGAGCATGTCGTCGGCGACAGCCGCGGGGTCGATTCGATCCGCGAAGAGCGAAACGTCCCGCAGCAAGCTCTTCGCTTCGATATCGATGCGGTAGCCGTTCGGTTCGGCGATGACGGCCGCCGAGTAGACGGGCTCCGGGTACTCGAGGTTCTTGTCGGCGTCGAAGTACCAGGTGGCCCGGCATCCGTCGGCATCGGCGACAATGAGTTCGCGAGCGGGGTTTACTGTCTCGCTGACGGTCGGCTCGAGCGCGAGACGGACGACTGATCTGGCCTCGACCGTGCATTCGACGTGCTGCGTGGCCGATTCGACTCCGTTGAAGCCCATCCGACGCACGCTGGTCGTCACATGCCATGGCTCGTCGCGCTCGTTGATCGCCACCAGCTGAAGCGCCTTGTCGAGCGGCTGCACGGTGAGAAGCCGGTCAGCGTAGGCATTCCGAAGCGCGTACCACGACGGCTTGAGTCGGGACGCGCTGTCGATGACAGACCACGACAGCGCCGGCCAGCAGTCGTTGAGCTGCCACAACACGGTCCCCGCACACAGCGGTGCCAGCGACCGGAAATGCTCGATGCCTGTGGTGATGGCCCTCGCCTGGTTGAGCTGTGTCGCGAACAACCAGTCGTCGAACGCATCCAGATCGCCGAAGTGGGCGTCGAGTCCCCTCTGCAGCTTGAGCTCGCCGTCCGCGGCCTTCTGGTGGTGTTGCAGTGCTGCCGAGTGTCGGCTCAGTTCAGCCTCTCCGACCGAATCCAGGAGCGTGCGATACGCGGCGGGTGCCTGATAGCCGAACTCCGCCACGAACCGCGGTCGGAGATCGCGATAGGCGAGGTAATCCTCGGAGTTCCACACTTCCCAGGCGTGTGACGTGCCGTGTGCCGGGTCGTTCGGATGTACATCGGGGCTGCCGGAGTACGGGCTGTTCGGCCAGTACGGCCGGGTAGGGTCGAGCTCGCCCAGCCACTGCGGGAGGAGCTCCATCCAGTACCGCTCGCCCCAGTCACGATCGCCGAGCACCGGCTTCCACTCCCAGTCCTGGAAGCCCCAGAGCGTCTCGTTGCCACCGAACCAGAGCACCAGACTCGGATGCGAGGCGAGGCGCACGACGTTCTCGCGCACCTCCGAATCGACCTCACCGATGAGCTCGGGGGTCTCGGGGTAGGCAGCGCATGCGAACAAGAAGTCCTGCGCGACCAGGAGGCCCAACTGATCGGCGATGTCGTAGAACTCCTCCGCCTCGTAGTTGCCTCCGCCCCACACGCGCACGAAATTGACGTTCGCCGCCGCCGCCTGCTCAAGGCGCTCGCGGTACTCCCGTCGGCCCACCCTGGTGGGAAAGCAATCGTCGGGAATCCAGTTGACCCCACGCGCGAAGACACGTACACCGTTCACCACGATCGTGAATGGAGATCCCTCGGTGTCCGGTTCCGATTCGATCTCCACGGTGCGGAAGCCGATCTTCCTCTCCCAGCGGTCGATCGGTCGGCCCGACCGATCGACGAGGGTGATGGCGAGGTCATAGCGCGCGGCCTCGCCGTATCCACGTGGCCACCACAGCTCCGGCGACGCAACCTCCGCCCGAACGGTGACGGCGTTCTCGACATCGTTCACCGGGAGGGACAGAACACTCTCGCCGATCTCGAGCCGGAGGCTGAGCCCGGCGGAGTCGGCGCCCGGCTGGCGAAGCAGTTCCACCTGAGCGGCAACCGCGCCGACGCCGTCCTCGACTGTGATGGTGGGAGCGACCGTTCCGATCCGCGCTGCGCTCCAGATCTCAATTGCAACGGGCTTCCAGATTCCTGCGGTGACGAGTGTCGGGCCCCAATCCCAGCCGAAGTTGCTCGCGGTCTTCCTGATGAACGGGTACGGCTCGTCGTAGGGATTCGGCAGCGGCCCGATCTCGTCGCAGCGCGCGAGTGCTCGCGCGTAGGGTGACTCGAAGCGCACCTCGAGCAGGTCCGCGTTGCCCGTGAGCTTGTTCGTCACATCGATGCGCAAGCTCGTGAACATCGATGTCGTCTGTCCGACCACGGTGCCGTTCACCCGCACTTCAGCGAAAGTGTCGAGACCCTGGAAGTGCAGCTCGACGCGCTCGTTCCCCGCGGTCACCGCGGGCAGCTCGCACCGGTAGATCCAGTTGCTGCGTCCGATCCAGTCGGTCAGGCGCTCGTTGTCGCCGATGTATGGGTCGGCGATGAGCCCGGCCGCGAGCAGATCGGTGTGTACAGAACCGGGAACGGTGGCGGGGACTTCGTTGACATCGATACCGGCCCCCGAGTGGGTCGCAGGCTCCCTGCTCACCGTCCAGGAGTCCGAGAGGGGAATCGTCGTGCGCACGCCCTTCGTCATCGTGTGTTCCTCGTTCTGATGTCATCCGGCCACGCGAGCGGAATGCCGAGCCGGGTGGTGAGCAGGGACTGGAAGTCGGCGAGATGACTCTCGCTTGATCTCACCGCGCTCGGCGTCCGGCCGTTGGTGATGCAATAGGCGAGCAGGGCGCCCGCGGCCTCGCCGATGCTCCACTCGACAGGGTGGAGGCGGTATGCCCCGTTCGTCACGTGTGTCGTGCCGATGTTCTTGTTCGCCGCGAGCACGTTTCGCACCCGCACCGGGATCAATGCGCCCATCGGTATCTGGAACGGGTGACAGGCGACATCCACATAGCTGCGGCCGGCGGCCGTCGGATGCAGGTCGATTCTGTATCCCCCGATTCCCACAGTGTCGTGGAAGATCGCGGAGCCCCGCCCTTCGGCGGCATCGAGCCCGATGTGCTGCTCCAAGACCGTGAATTCGGCGGCGATCCGCCGTGATTCGCGAACGTAGATGGCCTTGGCCAGCCCGTCGGCTGTGCCCATGATGTCGGGGCGGAGGCGCAGCTCGGGGTAACCGGTCTCACCGTCGTGTCGAGGCGCCTCGGTTTGCAGCCAGTACAAGAACGACAACGACAACTCCTTGGACCGCTCCATGGCTGTCGCATCGACGGCCGAGTCACTCGTGATGAGCGGGGCTTCCCAGTAGTCGGTCTGGGGCCAGTTGACGAGCGTCACGTCGTTGCCGGTGAACGACGTCTCGAACTGTCTCTTGGCGAGAATTCGGCGATAGCGCCAGAGGTCCTTCTGCGAATCGTCGTCAGGGTCCCCGTCGAAAATGCGTCGGACGCGTGGTTCGAGGGTCTGAGGATCAAGATCGGTCCACGAGAGCTGCGGGCCGGGCCAGAACGAATCATGGTGGCGTTTCCAGTGCTCGAAACGCTCCGGACGATCGACGGTGTGGTCCTCACCCGGCCGGTACTCAAGTGCGAAACACCACGACGGGGCCTGCTGGTCGCGGTGGTCCGCGCGCTCCGAAGCGTTCGGTTCACCGGTGTCGTCGCGGCTTTCGGCCCCGATCACGTGCTCGATCCCGGCAAGGGGGAGCAGATCGCCGAGCTCCGTCGCGTCGATGAAGTAGGGGGCGCGAATGACGACCCTGTTCCCGCTCGGATCCGCAACGGTCGCAGAGAGCACGCGGTCGCCTTCACCCTCGACCGCGACGGGTTCGTGGTGGAGGAGCACGGTGAGACGACCTGCGGCGCGCGCGGGGGCCAGCAACTCGTCAATCGCGGCGACGGCGACTCTCGGCTCATGGCAGAGGTCACTGACGAAGCCCAAACCGGGGTTCAGGAGCGGGTCTGCTGCTGCGTTCGCCCTCAATGGGTAGGCGCGCTTGTAGTAGTCGCGAATTCGGTTGCGCAGGATGCGGTACGTGGCGCTCGAGCGGGTCTCGATCCACGGATGCTCGTCAGGCGGGACTGCCTGTGACGTCATCTGGCCGCCGAGCCAATCCGTTGCCTCCGTGAGCACGACTGTCCGTCCGAAGGCGGTCGCGGTCAGGGCCGCGGCAACTCCGCCGAGGCCACCGCCGATGATGGCGACGTCCGCCGAGATCTCCCGCTCACTCAACGGTCTTCCCCTTCGACACGTGGCCGCCTGCCAACAGGATTGGTAAGGGGTTCACGGGTGTCCCGTCGGTTGTGGTGATGGGCTGCTTGTGTCGACGTCACTGTCTTTGACTCCTCCTGGCGTCATCAGTTTCTCTACTGATGCGTATCAGACTAGACCACGGCGAGCGCGAATCGCCTCCCTCTTCGCGTTTCCATGTGACTGGTGTCTACGTACACGTGAAGGTCCCCACATGCGAACGCCCGAAATGTGGCGGTTGTTGACGTGGTGCGTCCTCCTGGTCGGCAATCCGCTGCTTGGTCGTTTCGGGTGGTGGAAGAGCTTGCGATGGCCTGGCTCCGCATCGCTGGTCGGAACTGCGTCTTTTCCGTGGCGTGTTGGAGTCCGGGACGATCGGCCTGTCGGAGATCGCCGGGGAGACGGGGCCGGACCGGGAAGACGGTCAGCAAGTACCTCTCGGCGCCGCGGCCGGAGATGCCTCCTCGCCGGTCGCCGAACGGGCGGTCGCGGGCGAGGTTGACCGACGAGTTCGCACCGTCGGTCAACTCGATGCTGCGGGCGGAAATCCAGATGAAGGCCGCGGTCATCCACGAGCGGCTGGTGGCGGAGTACGGGTTCACCGTCGTTTTCCAGCGCGTCGAACTCTATGTTCAGGAACCCCGCCCGAGGGTCCCTGAGGAACTCGGGACCACACCGAAGGAACTGGCGGGCATGCACCTCCGCTTCGAGGTGATCCTGGATGCCCGCGCCCAGGTTGACTGGAGTGACGAGGGCGAGATCCTCGCCGATGCCAGGATCCCGAAGGTCTGCTCGTTCCACATGACGTTGGCACCGGGAGAGGCCGCGCCAAACGGCAGGTCCTCATCGTCCGCGACCACGTCCTGTCCGGCCGAGCCTTCACCGCCTGGGCGCCGCAGCGGCAAGCCCGGGAACACAGGACTCATCAGCAGATCGTCGGCGAGCGGGCGGCCCTCGACCACGCGGCGTCCGCCCGCCGCGTCCGCCCCCGCCAACTGGTTGAGATCCGGGCCACCAAAGCGCAGATCATGCTCCACTCGGCCGTTCCCGACAGCAGCGGCGAGACACTGCTGGCCATGCATCAGCAGCCGGCCGGCCGCAGTGTCCGTGTCGTCGATGTCGGCCGCCGCCCGCTGTTGGTCTATGACGAGCTGACCGGTCCCGCCCCTTCACCACCTACCCGAGCACGGGGGGAAACGTCTTGAGCGAGTTGGTCAGCACCCGAATCCGCAGCACGGCCGGCAGGCTCGGCCCGCCGCACCTGGCCGAAACAATCAACGAACACACCCCGGCGGGCGGGCGAGGGGAACGTGGGCTACCTCAACTCCTCGACCCGGTGCTGTCCGGGGACTCACCGTGAAGGACGACCGCCGCTTCCGGCAGGGCTGCAGCTGTCGAGGCCGCCGCACCACAAGACGCTCGATGAGTACGGTCTTTCTCCAGCCCAACCTCAACCCGCGCCAGGCCATGGACCTGGCCACCCTCTCGTTCGTCGAGGCCGAGGCGAACGCCGCCCCGCTCGGGCCGCCCGGAGTCGACAAGACGCACATTGCCGTCGCCCTCGCGGCTTGCCGGGCCGGGTACTGAGCTACTTCACCGGTCTCGACGACATGGTCCGCAACCTCAAGGCCGCCGGGCGGCTGACCCACAACAAGCTCGGCGCTTACCTGCGGCCGAGCGTCCTCGTTGGCGACGAGGTTGGCTACCAGCCCCTCGAAGGAGGCAAAGGCGAACCAGGCCGTCCAGATGATCTCGAAACGTCAGGAAAAGGGCTCGATCATCCTGATGTCGAACAAGACGTCAGCGAGTGGGGGCCAGGTCTTCGGCGGCGAAGCCCTCGCCACCGCGATTCTCGACCAGATCCTGCACCGCTGCGAAGCGATCTCCGTCAACAGCCCAGCTGCCGGCTCAAGAACCGCGTCAGGGTAAACGAGCGAGAGAATGAAGCGGCCTGGCAGCTGGGGACATTCGTCCGGACACAACTGGGCAGGAAAGTCCGTATGCCAACAACTGGCGGCGCGCGGGAGATCGTCCGCACGTCAACCCCGAGGCTTGTCTAGCGTGTCGTCCTTGAGCGGGAGGCACGGTAGCAATCGGTGCGTCGGGCTGTCGACCCCGTCGAGAACGCTCACGAGAAGTTGCACAGCTTCCGCGCCGAGCTGCCGTCTGGGTGCCGCGAGCGTTGTCCACTGTCTTGTTGTGTCGCTGGCTGCTTCCGAAAGCGCGACGACCGAGAGGTCACGAGGAATCGCCAGATGTTGACTGTCAGCGAGCGTGGTGACCCAAAGCAGTTGCGGAGACTCCTCGGCGAACACGGCGGTCGCTCCACGCAAGTCGAAGGAAGCGGCGTCATACTGCGCGGTCTCAATCACACGGGCGCGCAGTCGGTGCCGTGCCATCGCCTGCTGGTACCCCTCGCGCCTCGCCGTGGTCGCCTCGAATCTCACGTCGTCCTCGAGGTAGGCGATCTCGGTGTGCCCGAGCGTGATGAGCTTCTCGACGGCGTTGTACACACCCGCCTCGTAGTCGGGGCTGACGAACGGGATGTCGACACCCTCGATCGTTCTCTGACCGATGTGAACGAAGGGATAGCCGCTTTCCGCCAGGCGCTCAAGTTCGCTTCGCTCCCTGTCGAGACCGAGCAAGATCGTCCCATCGGCAACAGAGAGTTGGGAAGCGCCCTTGACGAAGAGGGGGCGCCTTCCTGTCGCGCTGTCCGTGGCAGTGAAGAGCAACAGGTTGTAGCCATCGAGCACCGCCTGCTCCTCGATCCCGACCAGGAACTCGTGGTAGAAGTTCATCTGGCTAATGGGAAAGATCGGTTCAAAAGTGTGCACGCCGATGAGCCGGTTGCGTGCTCCTCGCAGCTGACGGGCCGCGGCGCTCGGCACGTAGCCGAGTGCTTCAACCGCAGCCATCACCTTGTCCCGAGTCTCCTGGGCGATGCCGTAACGATCGCCGCTGCCGGTGATCACGGAGGACACGGTCGCCTGGGATACGCCGGCAAGTCGGGCGATGTCGGCTTGGCGCACTGGTCGCCTCGGTTCGTTTGCCATGCCTCGACACTAACGGCTGCGTCTCAGGTTTCGAACCTTGACTTTGCTTGCTCCTGCTGTTTTTCTGTTACGCATCAGATCAGGCGGAATCGGGGCGATGAAGCGCGATCAGACGAGAACTGGGCAATGCCGCTCGAGCCGTTTTCTGCTTGCTGCTGCGCCCGCGCCTCCGACGACGCGGTGCTGAGTCGGACCGTGTGAACGTGGGACGCAGCGGAGTACTTCGCCCGTCTCGCAGGGAGTGCGATGGTGGAACTCTGGTGAGCAGAGCCAAGACGAAGACAAGAGCCGGCAGTCGAGAAGACGAACGTCAGGCCGCCGCACTGCTCCAATCGCGGCGCCCACGGTGGCAGTCACGGGAACGCCTCGTTGGTACTTTCATGGCGCTGCCGTCGCTGATCCCACTCGTGCTGTTCGCGTTGCTTCCCGTCGCGTATGTGGTGTTCCTGAGCTTCACGCGGTACAACGGCGTGACGTCACCCCAGTGGATCGGCCTGGACAACTACCAACTCATGTTCAAGGACCAGTCCTGGTGGCAGGCGGTTCTGATCACCTTGGTTTTCGCCGTCGGACAGATCGTGATCGGGCTTCCGCTCTCATTGCTCCTGGCCACGGTGCTCAACAGCGGGATCAAAGGGATGGGACTGTTTCGGGGACTCTTCTTCCTGCCCTATGTCATCTCCATTGCCATCATCGGCATCGTGTTCTACTTTCTCCTCCGGCCCGACAACGGGGTGATCAACGGGATACTCCAAGCGCTGAACCTGATCTCGACCGACGTCGATTGGCTGGGCAGCCAGGGAACGGCCCTCGCGAGCCTGGTCCTCGTCGGGGTGTGGTCGAACTTCGGAATCAACATGGTGTTCTTCCTCGTTGCGTTGCAGACGGTTTCGAAAGACCTTCTGGAGAGCGCCCAGCTGGATGGCGCGAATGCGATCCAACGGTTCCGGCACGTTTCACTGCCGCTACTCGCGCCCATCACTCGCGTTGTCGTCGTGCTCTCGATCGTCTTCTCCCTTCGTTCATTCGACCTCGTGAAGACGCTCACCGATGGGGGGCCGGCCGGTCAGACTGACGTCATGTACACCTATCTTTTCGACTACTTCTTCGGCACCGACCGCGGGAGCCAGTACGGGTATGCGTCTGCACTCGCCGTCGTCGCCAGCATCATTGCGGCGGTCGTGTCGCTCGTGTATATGACGGTTTCCCGTGACCGGGCGGCGCGGGAACAGACCGCGATAGCCAAGAAGGGCAAGCGATGAGTCGTCGGAATACCTCGAGAGCCGCACTTCGACTGCTTGTCTACCTGTTCCTGACCGCGGTCGCGATCATCACGCTCGTTCCTTTGGTCTATGCGTTCTTCGCGTCATTCAAACCGTCAGCTGAGATTCTGACGAGTGGCTCGCAGCTCTTCCCGACCACATGGACGATCGACAACTACGTGCGCGCGTGGGAGAAGGGCGGCTTCAGTCAGTACCTCCTCAATTCTGTGGTCGTTGCAGTCGGTGTTGTCGGAATCGACATCTTCGCTTCTTCCATGCTCGGCTACCTACTGGCCAGACGAGCCGTGCCCTTCCATCGTGCGATCTTCGCCGTGATGTCATTCACGCTCTTCGTCGGCGTTGGCACAGCCACTCTCTATCCGCGGCTTGAGATCGCGCAGATCCTGGGCGTTGACAACCTCTTCGGCGTCATTCTTGTTGAACTCTCCGGTATTGGGATCATTCACGTGTTCCTCATCCGGGCATTTTGCGAGAGTTTGCCGATCGAGCTTGAGGAAGCCGGCCGGCTGGACGGCCTCGGGCTCTTCGGGGTGTACTCGCGGCTTGCACTGCCGCTCATGCGCCCGATTCTGGCAACGACCGGGGTCCTCGCGTTCCAGGAAGCATGGAACAACTTCCAGATCCCGTATGTGTTCACGATCAGCGATCAAGAGCTCAGGACGCTGGTGGTGGGCGTGTTCGCACTCAGGAGCACGTCGGAGGGCACGCAGGCGTACGACCTGATGCTTGCCGGAGCGATGCTGATCGTCGTGCCCATCGTCATCCTCTTCTTCGTTTTCCAACGCTTCTTCATCCAGGGGATGACCGAGGGGAGCGTCAAGGGATGAATCGCTCAGTGATCGTCGGCGGGATTGCCAGAGCGTGTTCAATTTTCAGCTCGCTTGCCTGGCTCACCGTGCTCTGGGCACTCTGCTCGTTGCCTCTCGTCACCATCCCATTCGCAACGGTGGCACTCTACGATGGTGCAACACGTCTGCTGGACGGCGACGGACCGAGCTGGCGGCGATTCCTGTTCACTATGTGGAACCGGGCCACGACGACCATCTTCGCCATGGCGTTCATCGGGATACCCGGTGCGCTGGCACTGAGCCTTGCATGGCTGGCGCGAAGCGGGGCAGGCCCCGCGGCGTCCGGCGCCGCTCTGGCCGCGACGGCTGTCACGGCCGTGTTGATGGTGTTCGCCCCCGTCGCATGCCTCACCGCACCCACGCCGGCAGGGGTTGTTCGGCAGATCGGAGTCCTGGCCGTGACCCGGCCGATCCGCGCTGTCGCCGCACTCACCCCTTGGGCGGCATCCGTGATCATCTTCACGATCTGCCCGCCCCAACTCGTGATCATCTTCGCGTTCGTCGCCGTCAGCCTCGGCGCTGTCGGCAGCGTGGCGATACTCATCCCCGGGCGTACAGGGCTAAGGCCTCGAGTATTCGTCCGGACAATCCCGCAATACACACCAAAAGGAATCACGCAATGAGAACACGGCGTTTCACGCGTTGGGCAGCGGTTGCAGGGGCGGGCGCATCAATGGTTCTTCTCGCCGCATGCAGCTCCGGTACCACATCGTCTGACCAGGCGGTCAGCGTGTGGATTCAGAACGGCGCCCAGTCCAAGGCGATCCAGAGTTTCCTCGAGGAGTGGGGCAAGGATAACGACACCGAGATCGAGGTTACGGTTCAGGCTTCGGACTCCTACCTCGACGCGCTCCAGCTGGCGCTCAAGACCGGCAAGGGCCCCGATGTCTTCGATGCCTCGAATGCGCAGGTGCTGGCCCCGGCGGGGTTCCTCAAGTCGCTCGACGATGTCTTGAGCGGTGACGACCTGGCGGCATACGAGAGCGCGCTCCAGAAGCCGTCGCCGTACATCTACAACGACAAGATCTATGCGGTTCCCACCACCGCCGACACGACCAGACTCGCCTACAACAAGGACCTCTTCGCCAAGGCCGGTCTCGACCCGGAGAAGCCGCCGACAACCTTCTCCGAGGTGACGTCGACCTGTGCGGCCATCGAAGCAAGCGGCCAAGACGCGTACTGCTTCGGTCTCCCGCTCAAGTGGGTCGGTTGGGCCAGTTGGATGCTGGACCCCGCCATCACGAACAGCGATGCAGACCTCACGGGCAAGGGCATCTTCAACGTGGACGCACAGGAGTATCAGAGCGAGAAGTACAAGCCCGGTGTTGAGCTGTACCGGGAACTCATCGCCAAGAAATGGGCATACCCGGGAGCAAGCTCGCTGGAGAACGACGCCATGAGGGCGGCCTTCTCGAACGGCAAGATCGCGATGTTCATCTCCACTTCCTGGGATGTCGGGGTGCTCAACGAGACCAACGCGACGAAGGTCGATTGGGCTGCTGCCGCAGTGCCGGCTCCAGACAAAGAGAAGCCGGTCCGGCAGGCCATGAACGCGGGCACGCCCTACGCCATCAATGCTGGGAGTAAGAACGCGGCGGACGCCGCGGAAGTGCTCAAGACGCTCATCGGTTCCGACCTCAACGCGGAACTCGGCAAGACTGGGCTGACCTTCCCGATCCGTGAAGATGCGGCCGCGACCGCAAAGGCAGCCGCGACCTGGCACCAGTACGCCGATTATGCACCGTCGAAGTCCGATGAGGCGTGGTTCGTCGCTCCGACGGCACTCTTGAACGTGCAGGGTGAGAACTTCCGGGATTCCCTCGCGCGCCTGATTCTCGGCACCGAGAACATCGATTCGGGGCTCAAGTCCGTCGCGAAGACCTACAACACCGCATTCAAGGATGCCGTGGATGCCGGTCAGATCGACGCGAAGAACTTCTCGCGCGCCAAGTCCTGAGGTTTCGAGTGTGGTGTCGGTGTTGTGCGCGTCAGTCCGGTCCCGGCCAGGCGGACGTCGACGAGTGGGTGCTGGGGTCGCACGGGTCTGAGGCCTCGGTGCAGCGTTCGGGTGAGATGGCCCGGGTCCCCGGAGGCGGAGTTGCCGTCGTGCCGCCCCGAAGAAGTACCGGACGCCCTCTACGGGGTTGAGGTCCGGCGCATAAGAAGACAGCTGGAAGACGCCGAGCCAGTCGTGTTCGGCCGCGTACTTCTGCACGCCGGCTGTGCGACGGGTGTTGGAGTTGTCCCGACCACCACGGTCGGTCCGCCGAGCCGGATGTGCGCGCGGACCAGCAGGTCGCGGTAGTCGGTCCAGGCACCGAGCGCCGCCGCGACGCTCTACCTGCGGCCTCACCTCCTCTCCGACAAGTCCACCGCCTGTTCGTCCCGTTCCAGAGCCCTGCGCGTCGGCGCCTGCCACGACCAGCCCGGCCTCTTCGGTAGCCGCCACACAATCGTCACCGACACGGTCACCCGGAAGCGGCGGTCGATCACCGCCTGAACCGGCCCGAGGTCCACCACCGACATTCGAGGCCACGGGCGGCCGGGCCCTTGCCCAGTTCCTCCTCCAGCACCGCAAATTGGGCATCCGAGATCCTCGGTACCTTCACCGGCCGAGCGGAACGCAGGGCCTGCGGACCACCCTCCCGCCGAGCTCGACGTCAGCGTTCCACCGAACGCTCACTCACCCGCAACTCTTGCGCGATCACCACGGTTTTCCCACCCGCCGCGAACCGCCCGTCGGCCTCAGTCGCACCTGTTCGCGAATCGCCCGCCGCTCAGCGGTCAGGCACCCACCCTCCGCATACGGCATCCCACCCGCATACCGCAGGGATCACCCATAGTCGTCACCACCCGACGGCAATGCGAAGGCTCAGCAGCAGGGCCGCAAGTTCCACATAACGCAGCTGGGCTGCACGAAGAGCCTGACGCCTCCGTCGCAGCCCAGCTTGCACCCAGCCCCGGCCGCACGCCCGGCCGGATCGTGCGGGCGAGGGCTCAGCCGAGTCGGCAGCACCGCTGCGCATCAACACCTGTTCGAGACAAGGGAGTCGAGATCATGGCAGCATCACGCAGAACAGTCATCAAAGCAGGGTTGGCGGGTGCCGGCGCGGCACTCATCTCGGTGAATGGAGCGCCAGGGCGTGCGTTCGCGGCGGACGCGAGCGCCGGCGAGCCGCTCACCGTGAGCATCGACCCGGGTACTGCTGCCCCGCTTGCGCCGAACTTCGGCGGCTACAACCCGGACTTCCAAGTGGTCGGAATGAATTTCGCGGACCCGCAGGCAGCGAGTCTTGCGCGAGAGCTTCGCGCCGGAACGCTCCGGTACCCCTCCGGCACGGATTCGGACTACTTCGACCTTCGCAGCGGTGACGTGCGCCCGGAGTGGGCCGCACAGTTCTTCGGCAAGATGACAGCATTCGACACGTCGCAGGACGATGCACAGGTCATAGGCGCCAAGCCGGATCTGCATCGTCTCGCGGGCTACAAGGCCCTGCTCGACGACGTTCAGGCCGACACGGTGGTCATCATCAATGGTTTCACCGACACCCCGGAATCCGCCGCTGCAGTCGCCGGCTACTGCCTGGCCAACAACATCAGGGTTGCGGCATTCGAGCTGAGCAACGAAGGGTGGCTGCTGCCGACCTTCTTCATGGACGCGACGGACTACGCCACGCGAATGAAGCCGTACTACGACGCCATCAAGGCGGTTGATCCCGCCGCCCAGGTGAACGTCATGTTCTCGCAAGGCGAGGCCCCGGCGTGGGATCAGGCGCTGGGCGCCTACCCGGACAAGTACTGGGACGGGATCTCCTTCCACATGTACGGCGGCGGTGATCGATACAGCACGTTCGACGACGCCGCGAAAGACCTCAACACCCGCCTCGCCGACCGTACGAACTCCTACATCGACAGCTATTACCTCGCCAAGGGCCGCCCGGACATGCGTGTGTTCGTCAGCGAGTTCAACTCGACTCCGAGCACAATGACTGCCCTGTCGACATCCGGAATCATCCGCACGCTGTACAACGGGATCTTCGCAGCTGAATTCGTCACACGGCTCTCGGCACATCCGAATGTTGATCGAGTCATGCTGCACGGCTTGGTGCAGTTCGGCACCACCTTCACCAAGCCCTACCTCGACACGATGAAGTCCGTCTACGAACGCGGCGAGACTCTGGACACCGCCGGCTTCGAGTACGGGATCGTCAGACACGGCTCTGCGCTGGCCCTCGCCGTGTGCCTCGACGCGATCAATCGGAGTTCACACACTCTCGCCACCTCCACTTCCGAGGCTGTCGTCACCGTGCCGAAGCATGGTGGAACAGTTCCGGCCGTGCACACGCAGGCGTATGTCGGACTCGACGGATACGACTCGCTCGTGATCACGAACAAGTCGGCCACCGCGCATTCGCTCACTCTCCAGTGGGGCGGCGTGACGCTGCCCGGTCCGTTCGACACTCTGTTCATAAGCTCGGACGACCCTCGTGCAGAGAACACAGCCGCCGCGCCGGGCTCCATCCTCATGACCGAGGGAAGCGCATCCGGCGTCGTGGCGGTGCCGGCGTACTGCGTGATGAGGGTGCGCTGGAAACGGGCCCGCACAAGCCTTGACCCCGCTCTCGTCACTCGCAACGGAGCCAACATCCTCAGCGCCCAGCCGAACGGCAGACGCGTCAAAGTGGCATGGACGCCGGCCCTCGGCACCGGTGACTATCTCGTACTCTGCCGGGACGCAAACGGAACCGTCGTGAGACGTCGAGTGACGAGGAAGACGGAAGCCACCTTCGCCGGGCTTGCACTGGGCAAGGCCTATGAGTTCACCGTTGCGCCACTGGCCAAGAAGCGACAAGGCACAGCATCACAACCCTGTCATGTGCTCCTCACCGCACCCGCCGCCCCGCTTCTTGAGGCGGCGGCGCCCGGCGATGGCTCCGTCAACGTGTCGTGGCAGCCCGTTATCGGGGCGAACAGCTATATCGTGCGCCACGGTGCAGTCGGACATGAGAACACCATCGATGCCGGCAACGCGATCGGCCTGCGCGTGCGTGGCATCGCGAACGGCGAGGCGTGCACATTCACGGTGCATGCAGTGAACGGCTACGGCGAGTCTTCGGCATCCAACGCCCTGGTGGCGACCCCCAGTGCGGATGTGCCCTACGCGCCACACACCGTGCTCGCGGCTGCCGGGAATGGTGGCACCGCGGTGTGGTGGAAGCCGTCGTACAAGCGCATCGCAAGCTCGAACCTCGAGAGTGGCTCGGCCGATTGGGCCTTGAACGGCCCGTGGGAGGTCGTGAGCCTGCCGGGGGCTGACGGTCCACTCGCCAATGGAATCGGGATGTCGAAGCGGCTCGCCATCAGTGGTTCCGGCACGGCTCTGTTCGGTCCTGACGTTGTCGCGAACCACTTCGTCGGTGCTGAACTCGCGTTCTCACAACCCTTGTCCGGCTCGGCCGGACTCGTGCTCCGATACTCAGACGCCGCCAACTACCTGTTCGCCGTTTTCGACTTCGTGACGACGAAGCACAGCATCGGCCGCGTATTCAACGGCGAGACAACGATTCTCGGCTCGACCCCCGCGATCACCGACCCGTATGCGATGCCGACGGCCGGACGACAGGTCACCTATCGCTTCGAACTCAACGCAGCGACGCTCGCACTCTTCCGCGACGGCAGCGAAGTGCTCCGGGTGAACTCAGGCAGCCTCCAGGAATCCGCACCGGGCCGCGCCGGTGTCATCTCCAACGGATCGTCCGTGAACGTTGATCGCCTGCACGTCGAGGCAGACACCGCGACCGGTTTTGATGTGCTCCGTGCCGAGGGTCCAGCCGGTCCGTACGCCGTCGTTGCAAGCAACCATCCGGACCAGAGTCTGGTCGACACGGCGAGCTCCAGTGCAGACAACTACTACAAGGTCGTTGCCGTCACCGGCGAGGTGCGGTCAGCCGATGCCTCGCACCCCGCTCCGTCCCGACTCAAGAACGTCGCGCGTGACGCGACGATCACGGCGAGCTCCACCCTCGTCGGCACCGCCACCGCGAAGCTCGTCGACGGAATCACCAACCTGGACTCGAGCCGGTGGGTTTCCCAATCCGGCGAGCCGCACGACCTCGAGTTCGCCTGGTCGAGCGCGAAGACAATCGGTCGGGTCTGCGTGCACACAGGTTTCATGGCCAACAGAGGATTCCAAGTGTCAGATTTCGAGGTGCAACAGTGGGACGGCACCACGTGGCAAACCGTCACCGCAGTTGCCGACAATGATCGGGATGTCTACGTGGGGACCTTCAACGACCTCTCCTTCGTTCCCGTCACGACGAAGCGTGTGCGGTTGCACATCAGGAAGGCATGTGCGGCACCCGGGTACACGAATGCGCGCGTTCTCGAAGTGGAGATCTACGGAAAATGACCCAGGCCCGCCTTACCCACCCGATGACACCCGTGAGTCGAGAGCATGAAGAGGCGGCTTCCTCCGCCGACTTCGACGAATTCTGGGAACAGTCACTTGCCGAGGCTCGCAGCTTCGAGCTCAGCGTCCGAATCGACCGCATCGACTCGCCGGTGAAGACCATCGATGTGTTCGACGTGTCCTTCTCCGGCTTTCAGGGTGAAGCGGTCAAGGGCTGGCTCCGCAAGCCGAAGGGGCTGTCGGAACAGGCCGGGGCCGTCGTTGAGTTCGTGGGCTATGGCAATGGGCGCGGCGAGCACATCGATAGCCTTCTGTGGTCTTCGGCCGGATACGCCCACCTGACGATGGACACCCGCGGGCAGGGGAGCGTGCACAGCCCCGGGCACACCGCCGACCCCCACGGATCGGGTCCGTCTGTCCCCGGTTTCGCATCGCGGGGCGTCACGGACCCGTCCGACTACTACTACCGCCGACTCATTGTCGACGCCGTCCGTGCGGTCGATGCGATGCGGAGCCTCGACGGGATCGATCCTTCGCGTGTCGCGCTCTTCGGGGCAAGCCAAGGCGGCGGAGTCGCGCTCGCAGTCGCGGGCCTGGTCCCCGATCTCGCTGCGGTCGTGGCGAAGGTCCCGTTCCTGTGCGACATCCCGCGTGCACTCACCCTCGCGGAATCCGGGCCATACATGGAGATCGTGAAATGGTTGGAGACCCATGTCCACCGAGAACAAGAGGCGATGCGCGCCTTGTCATATGTGGATGCGGTCAACTTCGGTCCCCGCGCGACAGCGCCGGCGCTCTTCTCTGCCGGGCTGCGCGACACAGTGTGTCCGGCGCCGACGGTCGCCAGTGCATTTGACGCGTATGCGGGCGGCAAGGAACTTCGCATCTGGAAGTACGGCGGCCATGCCGGCGGCGGCAGCACAGAGGACCTTGAAGTCTTGCGCTTTCTCGACGCTCACCTCGGCTGACAGCGACTTCGCCGCCCAGCAACCGAACAGCAACCTCGCCACCTGGACTGCCCGGGCCGGTCCGAGCCTCGACCACCCCACTTGGAGCCTCCCGCAGGACCATCAGGATCGCGAGCGTGATGAGCAGACCGACGACGGGGTCCGCGTACCTCCAGCCGATCGCCGCGCCGCCCGCACCGATCAGCACGGCCAGTGAGGTGAATCCGTCGGTCCGTGCGTGGAGTCCGTCGGCGACCAGGGCCGCTGATCCGATCCGGCGGCCGGCGCGGATCCGGTAGCGCGCCACCCACTCGTTCCCGATGAACCCAGCCACCGCGGCGGCGGCCACCGCCCACAGATGGGTGACCTCCCGCGGATTCAGCAGCCGGTCCACGGCGGTATACGCGGCCAGCGCGGAGGACGCGGCGATCGTCAGCACGATCGCGATCCCGGCGAGGTCCTCGGCACGGCCGTACCCGTAGGTGTAGCGGCGGTTCGCCGCCCTCCGCCCCAGCACGAACGCGATCCCCAGCGGGACCGCGGTCAGCGCGTCGGCCGCGTTGTGGATGGTGTCACCCAGCAGCGCCAACGACCCCGACAGGGCCACGACCACTGCCTGGACCACGCTGGTCAGGCCCCAGGATCCCGAGCGACAGCCACAGCGTCCGCATGCCCTCCCGGGAAGTCTCCATTGCTGAATCGACCTTGTCCCGCACCTCATGACCGTGCGGGACCACCAGGTGCGAGAGCTTATGACGCCACCGCGACCAGCGCGAATCCGCATGCCCGTGGTCGTGGTCGTGCGGGTGGCCTTCGCCGTGACCGGCATGAGGCCCGTGATCGTGTTCGTGGTGGTGGGTACTCACGGCAGAGGAACCTTTCCAGAGACGGGCGGGGACAGCCCGGCACGGAATGCGGGGCGGTACCACCCATCACCTTACAAGAATATGTGAACATGTCTTCATATGTCACCAGTAGGATGGGCGTCATGGGTCACGAAACCGAGGGCGGACACCGCGCCACCACCCGCGAACGCCTCGACGCTGTAGGGACGGCCGACGTCGCCGCCACTCTCCAAGCGTTGGCCACTCCTTCCCGGCTGCGGATCCTCGCCCGCCTCCAGGAAGGCCCGTGCGCCGTCGCCGCGCTCGCCGAAGCCGTCGAGATGGAACCCTCGGCCTGCTCCCACCAGCTGCGCCTGCTGCGCAACCTCGGGCTGGTCGCCGGAGAACGACAGGGGCGCTCGATCGTCTACTCCCTCTATGACCACCACGTCGCCCAGCTCCTCGACCAGGCTCTCTTCCACGTCGAGCACCTGCGCCTGGGGCTGCGCGACACTCCGCTCGCCGAGGCGGTCCCCGCCGACGCCGGGTGACCCGGTCGCCGGCCTCGTCCAAATGAACGTCTCTGAGAGTTCCGCGACAGGCTCCGGGGTGATCGTCTCTCTGCGGGCTGCCGGGGTGTGCTGGCAGGGCGCCGGGTTCAGCCCGGGAGGGTGATGCGGAAGGTGGTGTGTCCGGGTCTGCTGGTGACGGTGGCGGTCCCGCCGTGGGCGGTGGTGACGGCGTGGACGATGGCGAGGCCCAGCCCCGTGCTTCCGGTGCTGCGGGAGCGGGCGTGGTCGGCGCGGACGAAGCGGCCGAAGACTTCGGGTTGGAGTTCGTCGGGGATGCCGGGACCGTTGTCACTCACATCCACGCAGACGGTGGCCTGTTCCGTCGTGAGGGAGATCGTCACGTCGGTGCCGGGCGGGGTGTGGGTGCGGGCGTTGGCGAGGAGGTTGCCGATGGCCTGTTGGAGGCGGTGGGCGTCGCCGGTGACGGTGACCGGTTCTTGGGGGAGGTCGAGGAGCCAGTGGTGGCCGGGGCCGGCGGCGCGGGCGTCGTCCGTCGCGTTCAGGATCAGCAGGGTCAGGTCGACCGGCTCGTGTTCCAGGGGGCGTCCGGCGTCCAGGCGGGCGAGGAGGAGCAGGTCGTCGACGAGGCGGGTCATGCGCTGTGACTCGCTGCCGATGCGTTCCAGGGCGTGGCGGACTTCGGTGGGGACGGGGCCGCGGTGGCGCAGGGCGAGTTCGGCGTGGCCGCGGATGTTGGCGACGGGGGTGCGCAGTTCGTGGCTGGCGTCGGCGGCGAAGTGACGGAGCCGTTCCTCGCTCGCGTGGCGGCGGGTGAGGGCGTCTTCGACGTGGCCGAGCATGTGGTTGAGGGCAGCGCCGACCTGGCCGACCTCGGTGCGGGGGTCGGTGTCGGGGAGCGGTCCGGGCATGGCGACCTCGCCACTGGCCAGCGGCAGCCCGGCGACCTCCGCCGCCCGGGCGGTGACCCTCTGGAGGGGGCGCAGGGAGATCCGCACCCACAGGGCCCCCGCGATGCCGGTGGCCAGGAGTGCCACGCAGAACAGCACGGCTTCGACCGCTTCGAGGCGGTGAACGGTCTCTTCCACCGGGTGCAGGGGCAGACCGGTGATCATGACGTCCTGATCGTCGCCGTCGACGGCCGTGACCCGGTATTTGCCCAGAGTGGAGAGGCGGATGCTGTGCCCGTTTCCGTCCACGGGCACCCCCGCCAGGGCGCGGCGGTCCTCGGGGGTGAGCCGGACCGTGCGGTCGGTGGCGTCGTGGACCACGGCGGCCTGGGTGGTGGTGCCGTCCAGGAGCCGGGCGCCGAACGTCGATTCGGCCTGACCCCGGGTGTCGGGGCGGTTGTCGGCGTCAGGCGTGGCCTCGTGTTCCAGGCTGGCGGCGAACCGGCCGCCCGAGGCGGCGAGCTGCTCGTCCAGACGGCCCATCAGGAAACCGCGCAGGGCGAGGGCGGTCGTGATCCCGACGGCGAGGCACGCGAGGGCGAGCAGGGTGACGAGTCCGGCGGTGAGCTGGCTGCGCAGGGTGCGGGGCACCGGGCGCCTCACGGCGAGTCCGGCTTGAGCACATAGCCGACCCCGCGCACCGTGTGGATCATCGGAGCCCGTCCGGCGTCGATCTTCTTGCGCAGGTAGCTGATGTAGAGCTCGACGACGTGGGCGCGTCCGCCGAAATCGTAGGCCCAGACCCGGTCCAGGATCTGGGCCTTGGACAGCACCCGGCGCGGGTTGCGCATGAGGAAGCGAAGGAGTTCGAACTCGGTGCGGGACAGCTCGACGGTGACACCGCCGCGCCGGACCTCCCGGGCTTCCTCGTCCATGCTGAGGTCCCCAAGGGTGAGCAGGTTCACGCCCGGCCCGGCGGTCATTCCGGCCCGTCGCAGCAGCCCGCGCAGCCGGGCTAGGACTTCCTCCAGGCTGTAGGGCTTGGTGACGTAGTCGTCGCCGCCCGCCGTGATCCCGGCGATGCGGTCCTCGACTGCGTCGCGGGCGGTCAGGAACAGGACGCACACCTTGGGCATCTCACGTCTGAGGGCCCGCAGGACCTGGAGGCCGTCCAGGTCGGGCAGCATCCAGTCCAGAACCACCGCGTCGGGCCGGAAATCACGGGCCGTCGCGAGTGCGGTTGTGCCGTCGGCGGCGGTGCGGACCTGCCAGCCCTCGCCGGTCACGACTCCGGCCAGGACATCGGTGACGTCGGGTTCGTCGTCGACGACGAGAATCCGTACGGGATCTCCGTCGGGGCGGTGCAGAAGCGATGTCGTACGCGGCTCGTCCATGGTTCCTTCAGCATCCCCCGGCGCAGGCCACGGCAGGGGTGAGGCGTGTCTCTGAGTTTCCTCTGAATCGGAGCTGAGAGCGGTCGGCGGGGCTGTTTCAGAAGGTACTCAGAGGTTGGGCTGTGAGGCTAGCCACCCATCGCCGGAGCGTGCGCCATATCCGGAGGAGCCCCATGACCACCACGTTCACCACCACGACGTATGCGAGCCGCGGGATGCGCCACCGGCGCCCGCGCCGCAGCCTTTTCCCGTTCCTGGTGCCGCTGGTGATCTGGGCCGGCGCCGCCGGGGTGCTGGGCCTGTGGTGGAGCGACACGAACTCGGTGGTCGGCCCGGCGGGCTGGCTCACCGGCGCGGGACGTATCACCGGTCTCCTGGCCGGATACGCCTGCGCGGTCCTGCTGGCGCTCATGGCCCGGATGCCGCTCCTGGACCACACCATCGGCACCGACCGGCTCGCCCGCTGGCACGCCTGGGGAGGCCGCTGCACCGTGTCCCTCGCCCTTGCGCACACCCTGCTGATCATCTGGGGCTATTCGCTGACCTCCCACACGAACGTGGTCAGCCAGACCTCCACACTCGTCCTTCACTACCCCGACCTGCTCAAGGGCACGGCCGGCTTCCTGCTGCTCGTGGCCACAGGGATTATGTCCGCCCGCGCTGCCCGCCGCAGGATGAGTTACGAGACGTGGCACTACCTGCACTTCGCGACCTACCTGGCGGTCTTCCTCACCTTCGGACACCAGCTCTCCAACGGAGCCGACTTCGTCGGCAACCGCCTCGCGCAGGCCGCCTGGTACACGCTGTTCCTCGCGGTCGCGGCCCTGGTCGCCTGGTACCGCTTCGCCGTCCCAGTCCGGCGAGGGCTGCGCCACCGCCTGCGCGTGGCCGCGGTCCACCCCGAAGCACCGGGCGTGGTCTCCGTCCACCTCACCGGCCAGCACCTCGACGACCTCGGGGGCGAGCCGGGGCAATTCCTGCGCTGGCGTTTCCTGACCCGCGGACTGTGGTGGACCGCGAACCCCTACTCCCTCTCGGCCCCCGCCCACCCCGGCCACCTGCGGATCACGGTCAAGACCGCCGGCGGGCACAGCGCCGCCGTCGCCCGCTTGAGGCCCGGCACCCGGGTGTGGGCCGAGGGACCCTACGGCGCCTTCACCGCGAACCGCCGGACCGCCCCCAGGGTCCTGCTCCTGGCCGGCGGGGTCGGCATCACCCCCCTGCGTGCGCTGTTCGAGACGCTCCCGGGCCAGGTGACCCTCGTCTACCGGGCCCGCCGCGCCGTCGACCTCGCCCTGCGCGGTGAACTCGACGCGATAGCCTCCCGCCGACGGGCCACCGTGCACTACATCGTCGACGAACCGGCCGGACACGCCTCCCCCCTCACCGCCCGGGTCTTGAGCACCCTGGTCCCCGATCTGGCCGCGCACGACGTCTACCTCTGCGGCCCGCCCGGCATGACCGAGGCCGCGATCGGGGCCCTGCGCGAAGCCGGTGTCCCGGCCCGGCGCATCCACCACGAGTCCTTCGCGTTCTGAGGAGAACCGCCATGCGCCGAGCCGTCCTCACCACCACCGGGATCAGCGCCCTGATCGTTGCCCTGCTCGCCCTCAAACCCCACCAGCTCCCCGCCCTGGCCGGGGCGGCTCCCCGTTCCCCGACGACCTCGCACACTCCCGCAGGCACCTCGCCGGGCACGTCCACTGGGACGGGCACGTTCACCGGAGATCCCATCGACACCCAGTACGGAACCGTGCAGGTCGCCGCCATCCTCAACCAGGGCAAGATCACCTCGATCAAGGTCCTCCAGGCCCCCGACCACAGAGGCCGTGACCAGGAGATCGCAGCCTACGCCCTGCCCCGCCTCACCCAGGAGGCCATCGGAGCCCAGAGCGCGCACATCGACGCCGTCTCCGGCGCCAGCTACACCAGCCAGGGCTACATCCAGTCCCTCCAGAGCGCCCTGGACCAGGCCCATGCCTGACACCACACAGGGTCTGCGCCACGTCGAGCACGTCATGGGCACCGTCTTCTCCTTCGACATCCGCGACCAGCCGACCCCCGCCATCCGCCGCGCCCTCGTCGAGGCTGTGCACCACCTCCACCAGGTCGATGCCGTGTTCTCCACCTACCGGCCCGACAGCCACATCAGCCGCCTCGACCGCGGCGAGATCCGGGTGGAGGACTGCCCACCCGAAGTCCACGAAGTCCTGTCCCTGTGCGCACAGGCCGCCCATGCCAGCGATGGCTGGTTCAGCATCATCCCCGCGAGAACCCTCGACCCCTCGGGGCTCGTCAAAGGCTGGGCCACCGAAGCGGCATCCCAGCTCCTTTACGACGCGGGCGCGCACCACACGTGCATCAACGGCGGAGGTGACCTGCAGCTCCGCGGACAGGCGGGCCCGGGCACTGCGTGGCGCATCGGCATCGCCCACCCGCTACGCCCCGGTGAACTGGCCACCGTCATCACCGCCGGCCACGACCTGGCCGTCGCCACCTCCGGCACCGCCGAACGCGGCCATCACATCGTCGACCCGCACACCGGTAGACCTGCCGACACGTTCGCCTCCCTCACACTCGTCGGGCCCCGCCTGACGCTGACCGACACCTACGCCACCGCCGCGTTCGCCCGAGGCAACGGGGCACAGGGCTGGGTGGAAACACTGGACGGCTACGAAGCACTCGCGGTTCTGCCTGACGGCCAGGAATGGCGAACTCCAGGATTCAGCCGCTATGGGTCATGAGGTGCGACACAGCGTCATTCCCGCGCGCAGGGAACGGGCGCCTCCCGGTCGCGGCCGCGGCTTGCTACCTAAGCTTGCGATTTTAGCTTCTGTCGTCACTCTGTGTGTTTACTGGTGGTCCGTTCGCTCTTGCGGTAGGGCGGTCGCTTGGATTTCGGGCGGT
>NZ_JBHVWT010000062.1:20971-26725 GCF_042882135.1 Streptomyces sp. NPDC058240 | reverse complement strand
CCAGCACGACAGGACTCTCCGATCAGCCCCGATACGCCTGTGCCACACGTTCCAGCGACAGCAAACGTGGCATCACGTCACATACCGCCCTCTGATTCTCCGCCAGAGCCTTGGTGCGGTCCGGTGGCGCCGGTCGCCGCTCGATGCCGATCGTCGGATCGCCTTCGATCCAGCCTTGGCGCTGCCACCAGCCGATCGCCTTGCGCGCGATGGACAGCTCCCGGTTGACGGTGTCGGCGTCCATCTCGTCCGCCCGCGCCGCCGCCAGCTCGGCCAACACCTCCGGCAGCACCGGGTCGTCGATCGCGGCGACGGGGACGGCGGGCGGCTTCGCGCCCCGGCGGGCGGGTCCGGTCGGCGCCGGTTCGCCGGTGAGCATCCATCCCCACGTCGTCAGCGAGATCCGGTAGATCCGCGCGGAGGACTTCGCGATGCCCGCGCCGGTGAGGTAGCGCTCGACCGCCGCGGTGTACGACGCGGGCGGGGCGGACAGAGGTACGACCCGAGCGCGCGGCAACCGAAGTGCGCCGCCGCTCCCGATCTCGGTCACTGGTTCGATCGTCACGCCGTCCCACCCTTCCGGTACTGCCGCAGTAAATGCGTACACCTCGCCCCGGCGGCCGGATTGGTCCGCCGCAGGTCGCGGTGATCACGGTAGGGGCTCCGCCGCGGTAAATCCGGCATTTACTGCGGCAACATTCTGGTGACCTGTCAGACAGGAGAGAGTCGATGAGGACCCTCGCGGATTTTTGGAGAGATGCGGGCGGGCCGTGGGGTCTGGAACGAGTCTTGTCCGGGCCGGGGCCGTGGGGACCGCTTCGTGAAACTACGTAAATAAGAGGCCACGCGGATAGGCACGGTTGGGGACACCGGCAGCAGAACGGGCGCAAGTCCCGGTGATCATGGGGTTGCGACGCTCTGTGATTACTGAGGAGACCTGTGCCTGTGCTGCCGTCGTGGCTCACCGAACCGCTCTGGGACCAGTTCGCGCTCCTGCTGCCCGCGCGGCCGGCCTACCACCGGGACCATCCGCTGGGCTGCCACCGTCGGCGCATCAGTGACCGGATCGTCTTCGACAAGATGCTGCAACTGCTGCGCTTCGGCTGCTCCTACCAAGCGATAGCCGACACGACCTGCTCGGCCACCACGATCCGCAGCCGTCGCGATGAGTGGATACGACTGGGCGTCTTCGCCGAGTTCAAGAGGATCGCCCTGGAGTGCTACGACCGGATCGTCGGCCTCGTCCTGGACCGGATCGCCGTCGACGGCGCCATCACCAAGGCTCCCGGAGGCGGCGAAGTAACCGGGCATTCGCCGGTCGACCGCGGCAAACAGGGCCTGAAACGCTCCGGCATGACGGATGGTTACGGCATTCCGTTGGGCCGCGTCCTGGCCGGAGCCAATCGCCACGACTCCCCGCTGCTCGCCCCGACCCTGGACCTGCTGGACGACCTCGGACCCCTGCCCGACGACATCACCGTGCACCTGGACGCCGGCTACGACTCCGACAAGACCCGCGCCCTGCTTGCCGAACGCGGCCTGCACGGCCGGATCGCGCACAAGGGCGAGAAGGCGCCGATCCAGGCAGGTCAGAGGTGGCATGTGGAGCGCACCCACGCCTGGCAGAACGCCTTCCAGCGCCTCGCCCGCTGCTATGAGCGCCGGGCCGTCGTCATCGACGCGTTCTTCGACCTCGCCGACACCGTCATCACCGTCCGCAGCGTGATCCGCCGGGCGTGGATGACCCACCGCTGGGACGGACGACCGCACCGCCGCCCATGACTGCACACCAACGGTGGCAGGTGATCGTGGTCTCGGTGGGCCGGTGGCTGCGGCTGACCGGCCCCGCCACGGGCCGCCGTATCGGTCCCCTGCTGTCCGGCCGCACCCGACCGGTCACCACGGTCGCGACAGCCGTGACGGCCGCCCCGTCGCTGTCAGCGGCAGCGACGACGGAACAGTACGCGTATGGGACCTGACCACCCACCGGCAGACAGGACCGGCACTGACCTTCCCCGCACCTGTAGGGCTGGCCCGGGGCGGTTCGTCCTGGTCCTGCTCGTGGCCCTGCGTGCGAATCGACGGCGCCGGGGTCCGTATGCGCCCCGGGCGGTTCCACACGGTTCCACACCGTGGGATGCGGCACGGTCGGGAAGGCAGGAACTTGCGGGGGCAGGCCGGGCTTGGGGGTCCTGGTCGGGTCGTGGTGCGGCTGGCCGGCTGCTGCCGGCGGTGAGTGCTGTGGGTGTGTGGCGGTTTCGGGGCCGTGGTTATCAGTAGATGTACGTAACGGGCTACGGATCTTCCGCGTGGGGGTTTACCGGGGCTGGTGGGTGTCGGTGGGGGCGTCTACGGTGCCGGTCATGAGTAACGGTGCGCGTGAAGGTGGTTCGGCAACGGCTCTGTCCGGGGCGGGTGCGTGGTGGTCGGATCCGGGGTTGCTGGTGAACGGTGATCCGGATCATGTGTGGGGGTTGCTGGATTCGGGGGTGGGTCCGGGGGCGCGGTTGGCGGCGGCGGTGTATCGGGCGTCGGCGTATGTGCATCGGGGAGCGTCACCTGGGGTGCGGCGGCAGTTGCTGGCGTTGGACGCGGCCCGGTACGGGGACCGGGACCTGTCGGCGCGGATCAGTGCCGTGCTGGTGGAGGGTGAACCGGCGGCGCGGTGGAGGGTGGACTGGGCCACCGGTAGCAATGTCGATGCCCCGTTCCGGCGTGCGTTCACCGGTCACGACCGCGAGGTGTCGGCGGTGGCGACGGGGGTGGTGGACGGCCGCACCGTCGCCGTCACCGCCAGCCGGGACAAGTCGGCGCGGGTGTGGGACCTGGCCACCGGACAGCAGGTCGGCGAACCCCTCACCGGCCACACCAGCTGGGTGCGGGCAGTGGCGACGGCGGTGGTGGACGGCCGCCCCATCACCGTCACTGCCAGCAACGATAAGACGGTGCGGGTGTGGGACCTGACCACCGGACAGCAGGTCGGCGAACCCCTGACCGGCCACACCGGCTCGGTGCGGGCGGTGGCGACGGCGGTGGTGGACGGCCGCCCCATCGCCGTCACCAGCAGCATCGATAAGACGGTGCGGGTCTGGGACTTGACCACTGGGAAGCAGGTCGGCAAACCCCTGACCGGTCACACCGGCTGGGTGCGGGCGGTGGCGACGGGGGTGGTGGACGGCCGCCCCATCGCCGTCACCAGCAGTCGGGACAGGTCGGTGTGGGTGTGGGACCTGGCCACCGGGAAGCAGGTCGGTGAACCCCTGACCGGTCACGACGGCGAGGTGTTGGCGGTGGCGACGGGGGTGGTGGACGGCCGCCCCATCGCCGTCACCAGCAGCAACGATGAGACGGTGCGGGTGTGGGACCACACCACCGGGAAGCAGGTCGGCGAACCCCTCACCGGTCACACCGGCTGGATGCCGACGGTGGCTACGGGGGTGATGGACGGCCGCCCCATAGCGGTCACCGGCAGCGACGACCGAACAGTACGCGTATGGGACCTGACCACCCACCGGCAGACAGGACCGGCACTGACCTTCCCCGCACCGATAGAGGCGGTGGCGGTGACACCGCACAACACCCACCTGACCGTCGCCTTCGGCCACGACATCGCGACCCTGTCCCCCCACTGACCAACCAGCCCAACCGGCCCGTCCAGTCCATACAGCCCTGGCGGGCCGGCCCGCCCGACGGCATGCCCGCCCACCCGCCGGAAGCCGTCCGGCGAAACCCAACAACACGGACGGTACCCACGGTTCGCCCGATCCACTGCCCCGCACCGGGCCGACGACCACCCACGCGGATGGCTGGGGAACCGGGGACAGCACGTCCCTGTCCAACCGGGCAACAACGCCGAGAACCGCTCCCACAACGGCGAGGACAGTGACAACGGCAGAACAGGCACCCCCCGGTGATCACAGAGTGTCGCGACTCCGGGACCACCCGGAACTGTGCCCGCCCTACCACCAGAGCCGGCCCCATCACCAATCCGCGCGAGTTCTAACTACGTGATTGTGTGGCGAGGGTGCCGCGTCGGGGGGATGTGTCGGTGGGGGCTGGTTGGATGTCTATCGGTCGGGCGGCTAGCCAGATTATGAGGGCACAGCGGCGAATGGATGCGGATGACTGACTGGGACCGGTTGATACGGCTCAACGGCGGGGAAAAGATCGTCTACGAGAGCCCGGCGCTGGATACCCCAGCCGAAGTCTGGTTCTACGCGCCGGCGTGGGAGCTGCGCCTGTGGAGTGCTGGAGGGTTGGTGGTACACGACACCGACGCGGTCACGGTTGCCGACCCGGTCACCGCACGGAGCACGCTGTACCGCCTGCGCGATCAGCTGGTGGTGGACGTGGAGGTGCGTAGTGACACCGCGGTCGTCCGCCGCGGGGTGCTCAACGGGCCGCTGGTCGCGTCGCGGATCGCGCCAGGTGACGTCGCCGCCCTGTTGGCCGACTACAGGGCACTCGGGTTCCGTGACGGCGCGCCGTGGAACGCCACCGAGACCCGGGTGACCGTGCGCGAGTACCGCCGCGACGGCACGGCCTGGACGATCCGGGTCGACGGCGAGCACACCCTGGAGAACGGGCAACGGGTCAGCACGGCCGGGGCCGATCGGCAGGCCGCCATCGCGTGCGCCGAGCGTCTCGTCCGCGGCAAGGAGGAGGACGGATTCAGCCTGCACCTCATTGAAACGTTCCCAGCCCAGCACCCCAACCCACGGCCGGTGCCACCCGCCGACGTGGTGCTTTCGGCCACGGTGCCGACGGCGGCGCCGGTCCCGGTGCCGCCGGACGCGTTCGCGGCCGTGGACGCGGCGGTCTCGATCCTGACCGATCTGCACCGGCGGATCCCCACCGCGCATTTCGTCACCGAACTGCTGGACGTACCGCAGGATCAGGCACGGGTCGAAGAATCGGAAGGGCATGCCAACTTCTTCCTCGACATGCACGCCAAACGCGTCGGTCGCTGGCGCTCCGCCCAGCCCGGCACGCCTCGCGCCGACGAGTCGAGCTGGGACTACTTTGCCCGCATCTACGCCTCGATCACCTGGGTCCTCCACAGCGAGGCGTGTGCGGGCCTGGACATGTTCTACTGCGGCAACGTCAGTGGTGGTGGCTGGAGCTGCCTGGAAATCGACTCCGCGGGCACCTACGACACGGACGACCACGCCGACGCCGTGGACAACCCCGAGCTCGCGGAACTGTTCGTGTTCCATGGCGGCTGGCACTACGACCAGTCGTTCGCATTCGACCAGCGTGTGTGCTCCCCGTCCGGGGAGCACCCGGTGGTCCCTTTCAGCGACACGCTGGAGTGCCTGCCGCCGCCCGCCTTGCCCAGCACCGTCGAGCCGTTCGGCATGTGGCTCTACCATCGCGTGTCCGACCTCGCCGAACAAGCGGAACGGAACCTGTGCGAGCTGCTCTGACGGCCCTGACGAGAAAACCCACCCACCGTCTGCACCATCTGGGGCGTCTGCTACGCCACCGGCCAGGTCGTCATCCACGACCAGGACCTGACCGGCGCCACCGCTAAGACCGTTCTCGGCGGCTCCCGTCTGGCCGGTCTCGCCCTGGCCTTCGGCCTCATGGTCGCCGTCCGGCGCTACATCGCTCCCACCCGCGCCTGACACCGCACCACGAAAAGCGGGGGCCGAAACCACAAGAGGTGGCTTCTGGCGCCGCTTCTACTCTCCAGCCAACGCCCCCACAAGGACAATCGCGGTCGGTCAAACAGCCTGGCCGAAGCCAGTGGCG
>NZ_JBHVWT010000062.1:0-20961 GCF_042882135.1 Streptomyces sp. NPDC058240 | reverse complement strand
GCGAGGATAGCGTCCACGGGTAGAGAGCAGCGGAGAGAAGGGAAGCGAGGCGGACGGCGGGGGGCGTTTCTCCCCCCCCCCCTGTTTCGACTCTAAGGCCAGCGCCCACACGAGGACGATCGCGGTCGGTCAAGCGGCCTGGCCGAGGCCGGCGGCGGTCAGGTCCTGCTCGCGCAGCGGTGTGAAGTCGACGTCGAGTTTCGGGTCGTACGCGTCGGGCTGGATGCCGAGTTCGTGGGTGCTGTACTCGCCGAACCGGTTGATGTGTTCGGTCAGGTACGGCGAGATGTGCGCCAAGTCTTCCGGGTCGATCTCCCATCCCTCCTCCAGCAGCTGCCGCACGATCTCCGCGATGTCCAGGGCGTTGTGGAAGATCACCGCGTTCGTGAGCAGCGCGTTGAACTTCATCGCCTTCTCCTGCTCGATGGGGTCGTTGTCGGCGATGACGCCACGGTTGCCGAAGCCAATCCACTGGGAGAACCGGTTGAACGACTCCACCTTGTTGGTCGCCGCCGTCACCCGCCGGCGCAGCGGCGCGTCGGAGAGGTAGCGCAGCAGCTGCACGGTGCGGATCACGCGGCCGACCTCGCGGAAGGCGGCGTAGGTGGCGTTCTTTCGCGACCCGGAGCGCAGGCGCTTGAGCAGTGTGGAGGAGGAGATGGTGCCCTCGCGTACGGAGACGGCCACGCGCATCAGGTGGCGGAACTGGGACTCGATCAGGTCGAAGTCGATGACGTTCTTGCCCGGCTCCCCGAACAGGGCGTCGATGTGCACGTACTCGCTCTGCTTGGAGGGCCGGTAGAAGGTCAGTTCCTTCCAGTTCCTGATCCTGGGCATCAGGTCGAAGCCCAGGAGGTGGGCGAGCGCAAAGACAGGGAAGCTCTGGCCCTGCGTATCCGCGTGCACGGTGGTCGGCTGCACCTCGCTGGTGTTCTTCAGCAGGCCCTCGATGATGTAGACGGCCTCCCAGACGCCGCACGGGATGAAGTGCGTGAACAGCGCGATGTAGGTGTCCGAGACGTGGTGGTAGGCGATGCCGCCCGGCTTGCCGTACCTCACGCTCGTCTCGGAGAGCAGGTTGTCGAGGTACGTGTCCATGTGGGTGCCGTCCGCCGCGACGGCGGTCCCGTCGCCCCACGCCTGCGAGATGTCCAGGCGGGCGTGCGCGTTCACCGGGTCGGCGACCGCCTCGTTCAGCAGCACGATCGAGAAGTGCTTGTTGGCGACGTACGACAGCTCGTGTCCGCTCACGCCGGGGATGTGCCGGGCGGCCTCGTACGGACCCATGTTGGTGCCCTTGACGAACGTGACGATCACGTAGCGGCCCAAGGGGTCGGTGAGCTTGGGCTCGTTGCCGGACGGCGGGCCGAAACGGCGCCACCACTCCACCCAGTACGCGGTCCGGGCCACGATCCCCATAAGGGAACGCTCCGGCATCCTCGCCTTGATCTCCTGCTCCAGCCGCTTCGCCGAGGGCCGCTGGCCGTCAGCCCGGAACGCCTTCAGTGACGGGACGCCCGTCTCCGGATCGATGACCAGGCCGTCGTTCTCCGGGTACCCGGCATCCGCCGCCGCGGCGGCGTTTCGCAGCTTGTCCTCCAACTGCCGGCGGAAGAACTTCGCATCGAACTCGGCACTCTCGCCCGCCTCGGCGAGGCCGACCTCCACCAGGTAGGACCCCAGCGTCTCCTGGACGACCTCCCAGGCCAGCAGCTGCTCGGACCAGTCGCCGTACTCCTCCGAGCCGACCACCGCGACGTCACCGGTGCGCAGTTCCTCGGCGAGCGCGGTGAAGACCATCGCCTCAAAGTGCTTGCGCACGAACTGCCCGGTCCGGGTCTTGTCGACCACCGCCTTGCGCCAGTTCTGGGTGGCGAAGGAGATATCGACCTCCTTGCCCTCCTCGTTGAAGGCGGTGATGTACTCGCCGCGGGCCGCCTGGTGCCGCTGGGCGTGCTCGAGTGCGTCCAGCACCCGGCTGTCCTCGCTGGTCGCGGTGAACTTCAGCTTGTCGTTGTCGGCCAGGTCGAACATCACCGCCCGGTCCCGGCCGATCTGCCCGTACAGCAGCAATTCCCAGAAGTTGCCGTGGTGGGCAGAGACCTTCTCGATCTGCTCGTACTGCTTCGCGAAGCCACCGAAGCCCTCCACCGCGCGGGTGACCGCGCCGAACCCGCCGGCCTGCACCACCTGGGCCTTCACCAGGGCGAGGACCGCCGGGGAGACCCTGCCCTCCAGCCGCGTCGCGACCTCGTCCACCGACGCCTCCTCGTCCAGACCATCCAGGGCCTGGCGGACCTCGGCGGTGATGGCCGCGGCCTTCGTGAGTGCCTCCTGGGCCGGGCCGCCCTCGTCGATGTGCTTGAGCACCGTGCGGTAGTTCCCGATCAGGGACTCGACGATCTCCCGCTCCGCGAGCCGGATCTCCTCCAGCTCCGCCTTGGCCTTCTTGATCTTCATCGCCACACACTTGCAGAACATCGTTGCCAGGTCGTCCCGCACCCGCATCCGCGCCTTGTGCGTCAGGGCCGCGACCAGTGCGATGCGCTTGACGGAGGCGAAGTCCCGCAGCTCCGAGGCGTCCGCCGCGTCCGCTTCCCCGGCGAAGTCGGTGACCTTTCCCGCGGCGACACCCTCCATCCACACATCGGTGTCGCCCAGCTCGTCCAGCCATTCCAGACGCTTGGTCAGGTTCTTGAAGTGCGACCAGGTCGGGCCCTTGGCGGGCTTCTTCAGCCGGTTGAACAGCGTCGTCCCGTCGCTGTCACGGTCCTCCAGCAGCCGCATGAGCCCCGCCCGCTGAGCAGCGCTCATGCGGTCGTGGATGCCCACACAGATCGAGGCGTTCACCTCGGTGCGGATTTTCGAGGCCATCTTGTCGAAGGTCGAGAACCCGGGCAGCTCCAGCCCGGCTTCCACCACCTTCTCCAGCGCGATGTTGATCAGATCCGCCGGTCGGTTCTTCGCCGCGGCCTCCTTGCGGATCGACTGCTCGACGATCCCCCGGGCCTTGGCCTGGTCGTACGTCACGCCGGCCTGCTTGCGGACCAGGCCCCGGTGGTGCTTGGCGGTCCGCTCCGCCCGGTACACCGGCAGCGTGCCCTCCGGCAGCTCCACCGCCCGCCGGACGAAGTCCACCACCATCTCCGGGACGTCCTCCAGCGCCGGGAAACACCCCATACGCCGGTACGACTTCAGCATCAGCAGCAGGGCCAGCAGATGCTCTTCGCAGTCCGTGGCATCGGCCGCCCACTCCAACTCATCGCGACTCGGGGAGAAGAACAGATGCAGCTCATGCGCGGTGATCAGCCGCTTGAACCGCGGATACGCGGTCCGTTCAATCGATGTCACAACCCACCCCAGGCCCCAGACGACGCTCAACATCACCACCAACGACACTGAGCCGAATGGGTGACGGGCGACGGGCACTCAGGGCTTCAAGATCATCCCGTTGCCCCTTTGACGCGTATCTCGGTCACACCTCCACCGGTCTTTCAGGCCAAGGCTGTCAGCAGTTCGGGCCCGCCGAGCCGGAGCCGCCGCTGAAGGAAGCGAAGTTGTCGCTCGATATCCAGCCCCAGTTCGGGCCGGCCTTGACGTAGATCCACCAGACCCCGCTGTCAGGGTTCTGCTTGTAGCAGCCATGTTCAGCGTGACGCTGGAGGAGACGGACTGGATGTTCCCGCAGTCGGCGCCGACGCCGTTCTTCAGGTTGTAGGTGCCCTTGAGCTTGCCCGTCGCGGAGGACTTGTCGGATTTTGGACGATCCCGTCTGCGAGAAGGCGGCCCAGGGCCGTCCACGCCGAGAACTTGCCGCGCAGGCTCAGAGTGCCGGAAGCCGGATCGAAACCGACTGCGGTCAGATTCTCGGAGAGCCTTCCGGCAAGCGCGGGCCACCGCCGTACCAGCGTGTTGACCGCGGGAACGGGCGAGCCGGCGTGCTCCAGCATCTCCATCATGGCCACGGCTACGGGCACCGGGCGTGCATCTTCCCGGCGAGGCGCCGGCTGAGACCTTCGCCGGGCGGTCCGGCCCCGATGGAACCTGGCGGCCTGAATCGCGCGGCGCAGAGCGATCCGCGCCAGATCGTCCTTGCCCCGCCCTGTCCCGTACGGCACCGATCGACCATCACGTCTCCTTCATTCCGCATGCCGTTGGTGCCACGGTCACGATTACTGCGCGGCGGGGTTGTTCTAGTCGTTGAGAAGGGGGCTGTGGCGTTCGGTGAGTGGGCCAACGCCGAGATCTTCACGCATGAGCTTGCGCATCTTGGCGGCTGCCTTGCCGCGTGCCTCCCAGCGGGCGCGATCCTCTGAACTGCTGACAGCAGTGCCGTCGATGTAGCCGTCGCAGATGCGTCGCAGGCAGTGGAACACGCTGTTGGAGGCCTGGACGACGGGTTGGGGCGCGATGAGCCACATCCGTTCTGACGCGATACCTATCCCTGAATCCCGAAAGGCCTCGCGCAGCGCAAGCGCCCGCTCGTCGTCGGAAGGGTGCTCTCGCTCGGCCAGGGCCCGCAGGGTCTCACCGAGGACCTTCACAGTGGTGGTGTACTGCGTATAGATGTCGAGCCGCAGCCGAAGGGCTTCTTTGACATCCTCGCGCTTCCACCGATTCCGATCGGCGATGAGAGTAGCGACGATGCCGATTGCGGCCCCGGCCAGGGTGGAGAGCAGCGGCAACCAGTCCATGCGGGCCAGTTTGGGCTATCCCGTGACGGCGGCACCAGGTGGGCTGACCCGTAACCAATGGGCCACCGGCTGGCCTGGGCAGAAGGCTGCCGGGGCCGGTCACGCGGCAGATTCCCCGGTCCGGGCGGCACGTTCCGCCCGCGCCCGGGCCACGGCACGGCTGTGTACATCACCGTCTGCCCGGAACGGACGGTCGGCAGGGGGCGGCGAGGTCTGGGCGCTCGCGCGCTGGGCCGCCTTGTGAGCATCGAGCGCCCTGCGGTACGCGGCAGATGCCGTCTTTGGTGTCGGTCATCCCTTGCGCGCCCGGGTCGGACCCTTCGGTGCAGAACCGGCAGCACGCTTTCCGGAATCCTACGGCTCCCAACGTGTCTCCCCGGCTGCTGTGCCCAGCTCGGCAGGCGCGTCTGGAGAAAATAGCCGGTTCTCTCTTGGCGGCTGTGCTGGCGGCGGGGGCGTTGTCGCCCTCGACCGGTCCTGCGGCCCGTGCTCCTCTTCGGTCTTCGTCACGCGCCCGCCTCCGCCTGGTCGGCGAGCTTGCGGACCCGGGCGGCGGTGTGGGTGATCCGCTCCGCCTCGATGCCCAGTGCCCTCGCCGCGTCGGAGCCGGCGCGACCATATCGCGTTCGGCCGTCATCGTCGTGATCGCGCTGCCGGGCCCGAGCGGTTCGCGGCCGCCGCACCGTACAGTCCGCCTGGCCTCCTCCGACGAGCGGCTCGCCTACCGGCCGTGCCCAGGACGGCAGGGGCTGACCGGCCGGTTCGCCTACCGCGGGGGTCGTTTCCCGGTGAGTTCCTGCCACCGGTCACGCTGTGCTTCCAGCTCGGCGAGGGCGGCCTTCCGGCGGGGGTCACGCTTCTGCTGGGCGCAGACACGTTCGAGGTTCTTGAGGGCGGCGTCCCGGGACGCGGTGTTCTGCTGGGCCGTTTCGAGTTCCTGCCGCGCACGCGGCAGGCGCACCTTCTGGTGTGTCCGGAACTCGTCTTCGTCCGCCGCCGCGTTCTGGATCTCGACCGCGAAGTCGCCCACCTGCTCCGTGCAGGCCGCAGCGATGCGTTGGTGACCGTTGGGCGAACGCTTCGCTCGTACTCTGTGGTGTTGGGGTTGGGGTTGGGGTTGGGGTTGGGGTTGGGGTTGGGGTTGGGGTTGGGGTTGGGGTTGGGGTTGGGGTTGGGGTGACTGGTGTGACGACGACGTTCACCCGTTCGTGGTGGTCGCTCCAGGAATCACGGATCTGGTGATCTGCGTGGGTGGCACGGTTGTGGCCCGCGACTTCGGAGGTCCGAGATGTGTGTTCGCTCCCGTACCGGCTGCGTGGTTCCCGAGCTGACCGTGCGGGTCGCCCGGGCGAGCAATCCCAGGGGCACCACGGCCATGGCCATCCGTGACCATCTCAACGGCCTGTGGAGCGACGAGAACTTCGAGGAGTTGTAATTCCAGGGACGGCCAGCCGCTCCTGTCACCTGCCCAGTTGGCCACGGTGTCCGTTTTGCAGTTCCTGCTGGAGCTGTCCGACCGGCAGGCCGCCGAGTCCGTGCGGAACCGCATCGACTTCAAATACGCCCTGGGCATGGAGCTGGAGGACCCCGGCTTCCACCACAGCGTCCTGGCCGACTTCCGCGAGCGCCTGGCCGCGGAGGGCCGGGCCGACAAACTGCTGGACCTCGCGCTGGAGAAGATCAGGGCGGTCGGCCTGGTCCGGGAACGCGGCCGGCAGCGCACCGACTCCACCCACGTCCTGGCCGCGGTGCGGGACCTGACCCGCCTGGAGCTGGTCACCGAGGCCATGCGCGCCGCTCTGGAGAAACCGCCGCGGCCCTCGCGGCCCGCCGCCGCAAGACCGAGACCGCCCTCCAACGGGCCCACGAGGCCATCGCCCGCCTCCGACGCGAGAAGGCCCAGGTCAGCGTCGCCACCGTTGCCCGCCGCGCGGACGTCTCCCGCACTTTCCTCTACGACAACTCCGAGGCCAGAACCGCGGTCGCCACCGCCATGGCCGAGGCCGACGAACGCCGCACCCGGATGCTCACCGACCAGGACGACGAACGCGAGGCAACCTGGCGCGAACGCGCACTCAGCGCCGAGGACGCCCTCAAGACGGCCCAGGCCGAGATCCTGGGCCAGCGCACCCGGATCGGCGAACTGCTCGGCCAGGTCCACGATTTGGAAGCCGAGTGGACCGAGGAGGCCATCCAGCAGATCACCACCGAGAACACCATACTCAAGCGGCGCGTCCGCCAGCTCACCACCGACAACCGCACCCTCGACGAGCGGCTGAAGGCCGCCCGCTCAAACCTGCGCTTCCAAGACCGCCGCGTCGCCGACCTCGAAGCCCGCGTCACCAACCCGGGATCAGCGACCTGATCCTGTCCCGCTGACCAACTCACGGCCCGTCCACCGTCCCGGTGGAACTCGGCCTGATTCTCCGACCATGGACTGCTGACCCGCGTGTTTCTGCCCTGATCCCCTTTCACGGGTGCGTGACGGTCGGAAGCGGGTGGCGCAGTTGCGTCAAGTGGGGCCGAGTCCGGTGAACAGGGACTGGGCCACCATGTCGGCTCCCTGGGCAGGAGCCAGCTCCGACATCTCGTGCGAGGCGATGTTGGTGAGATGAACGAGCAGGGAGCGGGCCCAGCGGTCCGGGAGACCGGGGCGGATGAATCCCTCGCGCACCGCGCGGGCCAAGAAGGCGTCAAGTTGCTCGATCAGCCAGTGGAGACGGGCAGCCGCCGCTTCGTCCTCTACCTGCTGCAAGTCCACCGGCCACCGTCTGCTGACGGTGATGATGCCCTCCGCGTATCGGTGTAGCGCCACCGCCACGGGTGCCTCTGCCAGCCGCGCCTGGGCGAGGACCTGCTCGCAGGCGTCGAGCTTGGCCGTGTGGACGGCGGCCATCAGCGCCTCGCGGGTCCTGAAGCGCCGGTAGACGGTGCGTCGGTCAACGCCTGCCGCCACTGCGATCGCCGCGATGCTCGTGCCGGGGTCCTGCGCCAACAGGCGTGCTCCGGTCTGCAGGACCGCGTCCAGGTTGCGTGCTGCGTCAGCTCTCATCGTGACCGGAGCATACGCAGATACGGGGCTGATGGGCCAATATATGCCACACCCCTATTGCAAGTTACCGATCAAGTGTCACATAGTTGTGGCTCTTGATCGGTCTGATGCATCCGCTGTCGCATCAGTCCTCATTTCTCATCCCAGGAGTCATGCGTGAGCCCGGTCCACATGTCCGAGAAGTTGCAAGACGCCCTCGATTCCAGAGTCTTCGTCACCGTGGCGACCCTCCAGCCCGACGGCAGCCCGCACCAGTCAGTGGTCTGGGTGGGGCGGGATGGCGACGACCTGTTCTTCGTGACCGGTATCGACAAGCTCAAAGTGCGCAATCTGCGGCGCGATCCGCGGCTGAGCGTGACGGTCAACCCGCCGGACGAGCCGTACGGGTACGCGGTGATCAGCGGCACCGCACGGTTGGAGAGCGCGGGCAGCCGGGAGCGGATGGACGAACTGGCCGTCAAGTACACCGGCAAGACATACGCCGAACACCACCCGGAGTCGTATGCCGCCCTCCCGGAACTGGTCACCGTCCACGTCACCCCCGAAAAGATTGCGGCGCGGTTCCTGTGAGCCGAAGGAGAGCGGGGATGAAGACCTACGTCATCACTGGCGGCACGGACGGCATTGGCAAGGCGCTCGCACTCGAGTACCTGGAAAGGGGGCAGGAGGTGGTGGTCGTCGGGCGCAGTGCGGAGAAGGGCGAAGCATGGCTCGACGCTGCGCGACAACGTGATGCGACCGGACGGGCGCACTTCATACGCGCCGACCTGAGCCTGGTAGCCGAGTCCAGAGCGGTGACCGACAGAATCAGGTCGTCCTTCGCAAAGATCGACGCTCTGGTGCTGTGCGCCCGGCACTTCCGGAGCACCCGTCTGGTCACGGCCGAGGGTTTCGAGAACACCTTCGCGCACTTCTACCTGAGCCGCTTCGTACTGAGCTACGAGCTGGTTGACCGGCTTGAAGCCGCTGACACCCCGGTCATTCTCAACGTCGCCGGTCCCGGCGGCGGAGGAGAGATCCACTGGGAGGACCTGGAGTTGGCACTGGAGTACGACGGGCAACGGGCGCTCGCACAAGGCGGGCGGCTCAACGACTTGCTCGGCGTCGGCTTCGCGGCCGGCCGGCCGGGGACGAACGTGCGGTATGTACTGCTCAACCCGGGAATGGTCAGCACCAGTTTCTCCGGGCAGTACACCCCGAACGTCATGGCGCAGATCGATGCCATGCGCCAGTCTGCACAGTCGGTCGAGGAGGCCATAGTGCCGATCCTCAAGGTGTTGGATGACCCGCCCGCTGCGTTGCTCAGCGCCTTCGTGCGGGGTGAGCCGCTCAGCCCACACGGTCCTGAGTTCGCGGTCGAAGAAGCGCGGCGGCTACGCGAGCACACGGAGAGGCTGCTGGCTGATTAGACGTCGTTTCCATGGCGTGATCGCTCGTTGAGATGTGCATGACGGATCTGGTGGAGCGTTTGGTGCCGGATGAGTTGTGGGTGTTGTTCCGGCGGGTGGTGCCGCCCACGGTGGTGAGGCGTCAGCAGGGCGGGGCCGACGTCGGGCTGGCGACCGTGAAGTTCTGGCCGCGGTCATCTTCGTGGCCACCTCGGGCTGTACGTGGAGGCAGCTCCCGCCGGTGTTCGGCCCGGCCTGGCAGACAGTCTACCGGCGGTTCGCCCAGTGGAGCGCGGGCCGGGTGTGGGCCCGGCTCCACAGCGTGGTCCCCTTCCAGCTCCACGAGCCCGGCCTCGTCAGCCGCGTCGTCGTCACCCGTCTCCTGCGCGGCCGCCGACGCGGGCTGTGGTGGTGTCGTCTGCGGCAGGTCCATCAGGCGTCTGACGCTCGGCAGCGTCGCGACGCTCTCCTCGGGCGCGGGCAGGTCCAGGGCGGCCTGTTCCCGTGCGAGCCGCAGCGCCATGCGGCGCTCGACCAGCGTGGTGCCCAGACCGAGGTTCCACCGCTCGAACAGGTCACGGACCGCGGCCTTGTCGTCCGGGAATCGGTCCCGGGCCGCGGCCAGGCGGCGGGCGAACTGCAACGCCTCCTCGCTCACCGGCATGTGACGCCCCGGCGCGTGTTCCCAGGCCAGCGCATGCCACCGGCGGTCGGCGGGATCGCGGAAGTAGACCGCGTTGATGTCGTCCGGGTTCACCGCGATCGGCCACTTGCCGTCCCGGTCGCCGCTGAGCAGACCGCGGTAGGGATCCAGGACGGCACCGTTATAGCGGCGTGCGTCGAGGTCGATGCCGTAGTGCTGGATCTTCCGCCGTTCCACCCGCAGGAACTCAAAAGGCAGATCCGGATCGCGCGGCACCTCGATGTAACCGGCCCTGTTCAACCCGTGCTCGAACATCGCCGCCGGCGACATCCGCAGCCCCGGCACCCCGGGATCGACCAGACTGGTGTGCGGCCGGTGGTGATACACGCAGGCCACCCACTCACAGATGATCGCCTCAAGCTCGTGGAGGAAGAAGAACGCCTCCCCCTCGGGGCGCTCGCCGCGCGAGTGCAGATCGGGCCCCTTGTAGCCGGGCAGGGCCTGCAACAGGTCCTCGCGCAGAGTCAGGAAGAACCTCTCCAGCGGGCCCTGGTCCCGGCCCGTCCGCAACCGAGCAGGCTGCACCGAGATCCCCAGCCGGCGGCAGACGCTGGTCAGATGCTCCGAGACGAACACCTTGCCGTGATCGACCAGCACCGTCTCCGGAACCAGCGCGGGCGACGCCGCCCCGCGCATCGGCCCCTCCAGCGCGGTCCGGTCGATCAGCACCGACCAGGCAGCTGGCCGGGCACCCTGCGCCAGCCCCGCCGAAGTAGTTGCTCTGCAGGAGATCCTGACGTCCTTGAGCCTGCCGCCAGGGTGGGCCCGACCTCGCGGGCGATGCTCGCAGAGTGGTAGGTCAGGTGACTTCCCAGGCCGCCTCGATCATCTGGAAGATCTCGTCCAACGCGGCCTGCGGATCATCCGTCTCACGGGCCAGCGAATAGGCGTCGATCACGAACCTCGCGATCGTCCGGCAGGCCGTTGTGGTCTGTGACAGGCCGGGATCGGCGGCGATGGCCGTTGCCAGCGACTCTGCATGACGCAGCCGCATCGACTCCTCGTACTCCCGCAGGGCACGTGACTCGTCGATCATGCGGTAGATCGGGACGGTGCCGTCCGCCGTGCAGTGCCGGACCATCTCCTGGATCTCGCGGCGCAGTGCGGGGATGAGCGGTTCGTGCGGTGCGCGGTTGGTGACCGCCTGCGTGAGGCGTTGCTCGAAGTTGTCGTCCTGCTCGAACACCAGGGCCTCTTTCGAGGCGAAGTGGGAGAAGAGCGTGGTGACGGCCACGTCGGCCTCGGCGGCCACATCGCGGATGCCCACCGCGTCGTACCCGCGATCCAGGAAGAGCCGCAGGGCGGTGTCGGCGATCTTCTGTCGGGTCGCGGCCTTCTTGCGCTCACGGCGTCCGGGCGGCTCGGTCATGTCGCTGACACTATCAAATCCAAAGGAGTAACTGTTCCTCAACAACAACCGTTAGTGTTACGGTCGGCTGCATGAAGAGAGTGAGCTTCGCCGAGTTCGGCGGTCCCGACGTTCTCCACCTCGAAGGCGCCGAGGAGCCCCACGCGGGCCCCGGCCAGATACGCATCGCCGTGCGGGCGGCGGGCGTGAACCCCGTCGACTGGAGAATCCGTGAAGGCCAGTTCCAGAAGGTCCGCCCGGTCGTCCTGCCCGCCGGAGTCGGGCAGGACGCCTCCGGGGTGGTGGACGAGGTCGGCGAGGGCGTCGAAGGAGTCGAGGTCGGCGACCACGTGTTCGGGCGAGGCTCGAGCACCTATGCCGAGTTCGCCGTGCTGTCGGCCTGGGCCCGAATGCCCGAGGGGCTGACCTTCGAAGAAGCGGCCGGATACCCCTCCGTGGTGGAGACCGCGCTGCGCATCATCCGCCAGGCCGGTGTGCAGCCCGGCCAGACGCTGCTGGTCAGCGGAGCGTCCGGCGGAGTCGGATCGGCGGTGCTGCAGATCGCCCGCGACCGCGGCATCACGGTGATCGGCACGGCCGGGGCCGCGAACCAGGACTACCTGCGCAGCCTGGGCGCCGTCGCCACGACATACGGCGAGGGCTGGGTCGAGCGGGTGCGGCAGCTCGGCCATGTCGACGCAGCCCTCGATCTGGCCGGCTCCGGAGTGATCCGCGAACTCGTCGAACTGACCGGGAACCCGCAGAAGGTGATCTCCATCGCCGATCTCGGCGCGCCGGAACACGGTGTCCGGTACTCCGGCGTGACCGGGAACGTACCGGAAGCCCTCGCCGAGGCCGTCGGCCTCATCGCGCGGGGAAAGCTCCACATCCCGGTCGAGAAGTCGTACCCGCTCGCCGAGGCTGCGGCCGCGCACATCGACAGCCGGGCCGGTCACACGCGCGGGCGCCGGGTCATCGTCGTCTGAGCCGTTTTCTGCCCGGTTGCACAGCCCGGCAAGCTGCCTTCCTTCCAGCGATCCTGCCCAGACCCACCCGGCAGGTGTGCGACACGCAAGGAGCCCCATGCACACTCCTGTCACGATCATCGGCGCCGGACTCGGCGGCCTCGTCCTGGCCCGCGTCCTGCACCTCCACGGCATCCCCGTCACGGTCTACGAGGCGGAGTCCTCCCCGACGGCGCGTTCGCAGGGCGGGATGCTCGACATCCACGACCGCAACGGCCAACTCGCCCTCAAGGCTGCCGGTCTGACGGACGAGTTCCGCAGCATCGTCCTGGAGGGCCGCCAAGCGATACGGCTCCTCGGCCGAGACGGGACCGTCCTGTTCGACAAGGCCGACGACGGCACGGGCGAAAGCCCCGAGGTACAGCGCGGCGAACTGCGACAAATCCTGCTCGACGCACTCCCCGCCGACACCGTCCGATGGGGCCACAAGGCCACCGGCGTCCGCGCCCTCACCAAGGGCCGCCACGAGGTGACCTTCGCAGGTGGCACCGCCGTCGCCACGAGCCTGCTGGTCGGCACGGACGGTGCCTGGTCACGAGTGCGACCGCTGCTCTGCGACACCACGCCCGCATACGTCGGCCGGTCCTTCGTCGAGACCCACCTGCACGACGCCGACACCCGATACCCGGCCACCGCGAAAGCGGTCGGCGACGGAACGCTTGTAGCGCTCGACCCGGACGGGAACGGGAAGTGGTTCGTGGCGCACCGGGAGAAGGACGGGACCCTCCACACCTACATCACGCTGACCAAGCCACAAGACTGGTTCGCGACCATCGATTTCACCGATGCCGCCGCAGCCGCCGCGCGGATCGCGGAGGAGTACGACGGCTGGGCACCGGAACTCACCGCCCTGATCACCGCCGGCGAGACCGCGCCGGTCCTGCGCCCCCTGCACGCCCTGCCGGTCGGGCACCGCTGGAACCGGGTGCCGGGAGTGACCCTGCTCGGCGACGCCGCCCACCTCTCGACCCCCAACGGCGAGGGCGCCAACCTGGCCATGCAGGACGGCGCCGAACTCGGCAAGGCCCTCGCCGCACACCCCGATGACATCGAAACCGCCCTCACCGAGTACGAACGAGGGCTGTTCCCCCGCAGCGCCGCGGCCGCCGCCGCAGTCGCCCACAACCCCACGTCCCAGGAGGTGATCAAGTTCTTCACCGAACGAGAACCAGCGGGAACCTGACAGTGCCGCAGAGGTGAGCGACTGCAAGCTCTCCTGCTGAACGACTTGCTATGTATACGGAGTTTGCCCATGTTTGCTGTGCAATACCACCGCTACGGCGGTTCCGAGGTCCTCTGCGTGGAGGAGGTCGAAGAGCCGCACGCCGGGCCCGGTCAGGTCCGCATCGCGGTGCGTGCCACCGGCGTCACTCCTGTTGACTGCTACCTGCGTTCAGGGTTGCTGCGGGACATCGCCACCCTGGACTTCCCCCACATCCCCGGCATGGATGCCGCCGGAATGGTCGACGAGGTGGGAGAGGGGGTGACCGGCACCGCCGTGGGAGACGAGGTCTTCGGCCTCGTCCCCTTCGTAAATCAGGGAGGCGCTGCAGCCCAGTACGCCGTGTTGGAGGCATGGGCACCCAAGCCCCGGTCGTGGTCCTTCGAGGAAGCGGGCGGCGCCGCAGGCAACATCGACACGGCCACGCGGGTACTGGAGGCCCTGGAAGCCGCCGAGGGCATGACTTTGCTGATCGAGGGTGCCGCCGGAGGCGTCGGCACCATCACCGCACAACTCGCCCAGGCCCGCGGCCTCACCGTGATCGGCACCGCGAGCGAAGGCAACCACGGCTTCCTCGACCAGCTCGGCGTCGTACCGGTCACCTACGGGGCGGGGCTGGCCGATCGCCTTGCCCCACTGGCTCCGCGCGGCGTCGACGTGGTTCTGGACGCGGCCGGTAAGGGCTCTCTGGCCGAACTGGTGGCCATCGCCGGCGATCCGCATCGCGTGGTGACCATCGCGGACTTCGACGCCGACCGACACGGAGTGCGGTTCTCCCGCTCCGAAGCAGGGGAGTCGCCGGGCTGGGCAGGGCTGCCACTGGCGGCCGATCTCGCCGACCAAGACCGCCTCACCGTCCCGCTGCACGCCGTGTTCCCGCTGAAGGAGGCCGCCACGGCTCACGACGTCAGCGCCACCGGCCATGCGCGCGGCAAGATCGTCATCACCGTGCCCTGACAGCCGTGGGCCTGGTCGGGCTCGCCGCCTACCGTCCCTTTCCGTCAGCACCTGGAAGAGGAGCTCAGCGCCCCGGCGATCAAGCGGCGGCGGGCCCGGTCGTCGCACTCGGCCAGCAGCAGTTCCGCGAGGAAACCCCGGTACGACATCTGCTCACGCGACGCGGCCCCGGCGAGATCGGGAAACTGCCCTCGGACGGTGGGGAGCCGCAGCATTCGGCATGCCTGGTCAATGACGGCAGTCGCGGCTTCCTCGGTCAGCCTCTCCTCGGACGGCCCGGGTAGGACCCGGCGGGGCGGGAGCACCGACTCGAACGGAACCCAGGACACCGCCCCCAGTACGGACTTCCTCAGCCCGCCGCCCTCACCGTCGGCCCACTCGACATCGACCAGACCCGGATCCATCGCCACCCCCGGCTCCGCGTACCTGCCGCGAACGACCGTGACAGGTACAGAGAGAACCGGGCCAGGCAAATGGGATCAAACCCCAAGTACGAGGCAAACGCCGCCGCTCAGCGCGCGACGCAATGAGAATCCGACAGCGCAAACGAGAAGCGGTGAGAATCCGACAACCTCAGTACGACAGGACATCCCGGCTCAGATCGATATCGGGCCCACGGCGCCGACGGTGACAACAAGCTTGCCTATGTGACAACTAGCGTGCTTCGGCTCATGGGCGGGTGTGACTGAGCGCTTCAGTTGGCGGATGTGCGCGAGAGTTGGCGGAGCGAAGTGAGGCCGTGGCATGTGCGGCGTTACAACCGGGACCGAGCAGTTCTCGGTCTGCACGGTTTCGACGGCCGGGACTGCTCCGACCCTGTCAGCGAGTGGACGGCGCCAGGAAGGCCCGGTCGATCGATGCCGACGTCAAAGGCCCTTCAGGACACGATCAAGCGCCGACCGGCCTGCAGGTCCCCGGTTCGGCCAGCCCTGCCAGCCCGTGCGCCCGGAACAGCTCCCGCCACTTGATCACCGTCGGCCGCGTCGAGCCCACCGCGGCCGCCACCGAGCTCGTTCCCGCGCCTGGTTGCGCACACGCCAGCACGATCCGCGCCCGCTCGACATACCCCGCCCGAATCGACCTTGAGCGGGACCACGACCTCAACGTCAGGCGATCCTGCTCCGAGAGCAGCAGCGGGGCAGGCTGCAACGGGGCCGTGCCATTAGAAGCGATCCGGGCGGCAACCTGACAGAGCCGACTCAACGGTTCCGTCGACCAACTCCCGCGCGACCAGGCGGCCCACGGCCGCGGCGAGCGTGACCGCCGAGTGCATCACTGCCAAGTAGAGGCCGGGGACCTCGGCGACCGGGCCGATGATCGGCTCACCGTCGGCCGGCATTGGGCGCGCTCCGAGTCGGGTGCTGAGCAGCTCGACGCTCCCGGCGCCATGGAAAGTGGACCGGACGGCGGCAAGGGTCCGTTCGGGCGAGTCCGCGGCGGCGATCAGCCGGTCCGCGGCGACCTGCCGAAGATCGAAGTCCTCAGTGTTGACCACGGTGCGGACCAGACCGGCCGGGGCGCGGAGCCGGAACAGCGGCGACGGCGACGGTTCGACCGGGACGCGCACGCCGAGCGGCGCGCTCAGCGCGGCCGTGGCAACTCCGGCCGCCAGCACCACCGTCGCACCGGAGAGGGGTCCTGCTGCCGTCTCAACCCCGGTAATCTGGCCCGCTGTATCCCGGCGGACCGCGGTAACCGGCGTGTCCAGATGTACCCGAGCTCCATGGGTGCGAGCGGCCGCGACCAGCCGCTCGGTCACGCCCACCGAGTCAACAGCGCCGTCACTCGGCGCCCAGACAGCCCACTCCGGAGGCTGCCGAAGGGTGGGCTCGAGCGTCGCCACGGTGGCCGCGTCCACGATCGTCTGCCCGGGCCCGGCGTCCGGCGCACTGTCCTCCCTGGTCCAGCTCAGCGAGCCGGACCAGGTAACCGGGAGTCCCGGCAACTCGGCCCCGAGTCGGTGGTACTCCGCCGTTGCGGTGGCCCGCAGCCCGGCGGCCGGACCTTCACGCACGCCAGACGCTCCGACCCAGGCGAACGAGTCCGCCGTCACGCCGGCGCCTGGCCGCCCGGCGTCGACCAACGTCACCGCGGCGCCCGCCCGGGCGGCGTGATAGGCCACCGATGCGCCGACAATGCCGGCGCCGACGACGACCAAGTCCCCACTCACCGATGAGCTCAACACGTTCACGACCCTAGCGTCCGCCCGCGCGGCCTGGTGGGTCGACGCCCACTGACCGACGACTGCCCAGGCCATCGGCACTCGTGAACACCCCTGCAGGTAAGCGTCGCAGGCCGCACCCCGTCCGCCAACTCAAGCGCTCAGCTCCGCCAACTAGCGTGCTCATCCACCAACTGAAGCGCTCGACTGGACGCCCTCCAGCTTCGCCAGGCCCGGCGTGGGTCCCAGCCGGAAGCCGCCCGGCTGCGGCTTGCCGCTGGCGGCGTACGACAGGAAGTCGAGCGGGCTGTCGCCGGGGCTGGGGTAGACGACGCAGTCGGACAGCACGGCGAGTGGGTACAGGCCCGTCATCTTTGCCATGTTGTTGAGCTTGCGGTGCATGTTGACCCGGGCCTTGCTGATCACGGCGGCCCGGATGTCCGGGCGCCAGGTCGGCCGCTGAAGGGCCGGCCACGTCTCGCCTTCCCTGCGGGCGTTCGCGGAGCTTGCCGACGCCGCCCTTGACCGTGGCCTTGATCGCGGTCAGCACGGCGGCCAGGGCCGGGTCGGTCTGCTTGTGCCGCTCCATCGCGGCGAGGAACCGGCGGTCGTCCAGGTCCCGGGTGACGCCGAGGTCGGCGAGGGTGTCGACGTACGCCGTCTTGAGCCGGTCGTGCCAGGGGTCCAGGTATGCGCCGGTCTCGCGGCGCAGGTACGCCTCGATCGGGTGCACGTCGTAGCCGAGCTCCTGGGCGTAGGCGACGGTGTGCGTCTGGTACCAGGCCGGGCCGGTCGGGCGGGTGCCGTCCGGCGTGAACGGGCTCCGGGTCCTGCAGGGGTGACCTCTCGCCCGGCCTTCTCGGCACGGGCCCGGTGCAGGTGTCGTCTGCTGCGAGAACGTCAGCGGGCTCTGCCATGAGGCGTGTCAGTGCGCCGAGGCGTGGTCGGGTTCGGTGATGCGGAGGCCGTACTGGCGGGCCCAGTCGGCGAACCGCTTGACGAGCCGCTCGAAGCGCAGCGGCCCGATGTCGGCCAGGCCACCGAGGACCTCCTCGGCGGCACGACCAGGATTGGACTTCTACCGCCTTGCCGAGAGGCGCCCGGCCATCCTCGGACAGCAGAACTTCATCGAACCGCCGGCCGGAATCGCATCACGCCGCCATGGGGAACGCATGGTCTTCGCCGTTGAGAACCAGGGTGGCTGGGACTGGTCGATCCCCTGGCAACCCGAGACCGGGGACGTCGACCCGGCTGTCGGGCTCACGACGATGAACGTTCCCGTGCCTGAACAGGAGCCCCTGAGTCGCTTCCTTCTGCAGTTTTCCCTTCATGAAGCGGCAGTGACTGCCCCGTACCATGCGGGCACACAGGGCCCCGCCGAGCGGCTGATGCCCCTGCTCGAGAGTCTGCTGCAGCGCGTCCCGCTCCTGCCGTTCATGTCACCGATCGTTCCGAAGATCTTCCTTGTCGGACCTGGTGTGATTGCCCAGGTCTCGCAGAGTCGACACGATACGGACGAGATCACCGTCGAGATCGGGGCCCACCATCGCGGTGCGCTACGACCGCTCGGCCGGCTCGACATCGAGTGGCGCGGATTCGACGGGTGACGCCTCCGGCGGGATTTCGCAATCGAGCCTGATGGACCGCTCTCCAGGAATTGAGTCGCTGTCCTTCACAACACAGCCCAGACTGAGCTGGTGGATACCCGCCGCCCTTACCCGTGCTGTGGTCATCTCGTCTTCGATGCCGAGGACGGATGGCCCGGTTCGTACGCCACCTGTCCGATCTGCTTCTGGGACGACGACCTGGTGCAGTTCCGCTGGCCGTGCACGCCGGGTGGTGCCAACAGGGTGTCGCTCCTTGAGGCTCAGCGGAACTTTCAGACTTATGGTGCATGCGATCAGCGCGGCCGGCGCTTCGTTCGGCCGCCTGCTGATGACGAACCTCTCGCCCCGGCGTGGCGCCCGATCGCCCCGGCGAGTGATCTGTTCGGGGACCTCGAGAACGATCAGCGGCCTTGGCCGGAAGACCGGTCGGTCCTGTGCTGGTGGCTCCCTTCCTTTTGGGGAGCCACCGAGGAGCTAGCCTTCGTTCCGGACCGCGAAGTGGTGATCGACGTCAGTGCGGCGCACAGCGAACGCGAGCCGCGTTCAAAGCGGGCGCCGGCCCGCACCAGCGCCACGAGATGGGGTGCGTTGACCGCGCGCCAGCGGGCCTGCGCGGATTCGATCAGCTCGAAGACCATGGCGAGGGCGGCTCCCCGGCTGCCGGCGCCCTTGGTGACCTTCGCCCGCAACCGGACCGTGGCGAAGGTCGACTCGATCGGATTTGTGGTGTGCAGATGGACCCAGTGCTCGGCGGGGAAGTCGAAGAACGCCAGCAGCTCGTCCTCGTCGTCCGTGATCCGCTTGACGACCTTGGGGCATTTCGCCTGGTAGGACCGTTCGAAATCGCGGACGGCCCTGGCCGCGTGCTCCTTGTCCTCGGCATTGTAGATCTCCTGGATCGCGCGCTTGGCCGCGGGCTGGGCCGACTTCGGCAGCGCGTCCAAAACGCTGCGACGCGGTTCAAGCTATGAGCAGGTCACGTGGCGTCAGGCCGCATAGTCGGTGCCGTGGAGGATCCCGAACGGATGACGTCTGCCCCACAGGAGAACGTAGGGAAGTTTGAGTGGCGTGGATCACTAGAGATCATGGACGTCGTGCCAGGAGGACGAACTCTCTTCCTGGGCGATCGGGCGCATCGCGCACGTCTTCTACCACGTATCCGTGCGCGATCAGGTCCTGCTCGACGTCCTCTCGCTCCCGAAAACGCAACGTCGAGTCCGATGTGAGCACCTGTCCGTCCGCAGCGAACCCGTAGGTCCAGCGGAATGTCACGAGGGGCAAGCTCACCTCGATCAGCTGGACCCAGCTCTCGACGGAGCCGATGCCTGGGATCTCTGTCACGCGATAGGAGTTCTCGCGGGTCCACTCTTCCCAGGCGCGTCTGCCAGGGTCGCGGGTCTCGAAGACCAGATGCCCGCCGGGCCGTAGTGCTTCGTAGGCTCCTTGCAGCGTCTTCTGCCACGTATGCGGATCGGCGATGGCCTGGGCAACATTCGCTGTCATCGTCGCGAGGTCGACCTGGAGCGGGGGGAGGTCTGTCGCGTCACCGCAGATCCAGCGCACTCGTTCACTGCCCAGTTTTGTCCGAGCGACATCGATGGACGCCAGGGCGGGATCGACGCCGACGACCTCGATCCCGCGGTCAGCCAGGAGAAGTGCAAACACCCCTGTGCCGCAACCGATGTCCAGTACTCGTTGTGCCTCGAACTCTTCTGCCATCTGCAGGTATGCATCGAGGTCGCTGCGGTCGGGGTCGAGCGGATCGTAGATCGCGGCGAGTCGTGGATGCGCGAAGCAGTCGTCAGCCATGCGACGAACGTATGCAGAGCTGGACCCGAACAGCTACCGAGTTTCGCCGACGGTTCTCGTGCGGCACCAGCAGTCCGTGCAGATCAAGCTTCCCTACGTTGTCTGCGGGACAGGGCGAGCCCTCGACGCACTAAAGATGTCGCGGTCGGTGCTGCCGCACTGCCGCCTGCTGACGTTGGACGAACGCCTGGAACATGCCGCCGCCAAACCCGTGCTCGTCCCCGAGACGATCGTCTGTGACCACGGCAAGGTGTTCATCTCCCGAAACTTCCGGACCTCCTGCCGGTTCCTTGAGATCGACTTCCAGCTCCACCTTGCTTTCGACAAGGTGAAGTAGAGCCGGTGGGGTGGTGAGGTTGGGAGCCACCCTGTCTGATGGTGTGTGACCTGCCACTGTTGGAATAGTGGGGCTGTGGGCTGACTGGCGGAGCAATTAGCGGCTGGACGCGGGTGGCGGTTCTGCGTCGGTATGCCTGCTGGACCGAAGGGTGGCTAGGCCGAAGGCCAGTCCTCCGGCGATGAACCAGGGATTCCAGAGGACCAGCGTCCAGGCCCGCTGCCCCACGCTCACGGAGGTGTCCAGGTGCGTTGTGTTGGTCAGCAGCAGCACCTCGATACCGACGCCACGGACCAGTAGGAGGGCACTGACGCCCCACCCCAGCCACCTTGCCAGCAGTGGGGTGCCTCGAAGTTTCCGGACAGGGATCCAATAGGATCGCCCTGAGAAGGAAACGAGGAAGAAGTGGCGCCACCCAGCAAATACTCGCCGGAGTTCCGCGAGGAAGCCGTCCAGATCGCGTTGAGGTCGAGCAAGACGATCTCTGAAGTCGCCCGGGAGCTTGAGTTGAATCCGGAGACGCTACGTGGCTGGGTGAAGAAGTACCAGAAGCAGCAGGAACCGAGCGAGCGGTCGCGCTTGAAGGAACTCGAGCGACGTAACCGAGAGCTGGAGATGGAGAACTCCTTCCTGAAAAAATGCGCGGCGTACTTCGCGA
>NZ_JBHVWT010000061.1:0-27781 GCF_042882135.1 Streptomyces sp. NPDC058240 | reverse complement strand
CGGACGGCTCGACGGACTCGGCCTCGGTCACGTTCTCACTGGTCATCGATGCATCTTCCTTGATCAGGAGTTACACCGATCGTTTTACAGTCCCGCAGGCGGCCGTCTCTCCGCGAAAGGCACCCAAGGGCTTCAGCCAAACGATCTTCACGTAGGCGATAAGCGAAGCCCGGGAAGGCCGCTCGCCGGGGCTGGGCTCACCAGACGTTCGGAACAGGCTCTACGATGAGCCGGTGATCGAGACACCGCCCCTGTGGGTGCTGACTTCTTCTTTGATGTTGAACGGCTTCACCTGACGGAGGCTGAAGCGCCGCCGAGCGGATCACACTTGGGGTGTTCGCGCAGCTCAAGCGTGGCTTTGTTCACGACTCGCGTCAGCAGTTGTTCACCGTTGCGGGAGGCGCCTGCACGGCGGCGATATCGATGTTCACGGCTTTGATCAGCAACACAGACCACGGGTCTGGCACCCGGCAACGGTGCCGCCACGACCGACCACCTGCCCCCGTAGCCAGCGCTTTTGCCCAGCCCCTCTGGAAGCGGCAGACCGCCGACCTCGCCTACGGCCCCCGAGCTGCTACTCAAAGCCGTGAACATTCGACGCGGGCCAGCCTCCGCAGCGCCTCCCGAACTGCTGTCAAAACGCTGCTCACTGTCGTGTACAAAGCCAGTGCACGACCATCATCACTGGCGTGACACGCTTCGGGTCGAGCTACTTCCCCATCCCTCCAACCATCTGGACACGCCGGTGTTGAGACAACCAACTGAGAGAGCGAGACACCGTCTCGCGTTGACCGCCGAAGTCGTGGCGGCAACTGTCACGGCCACCCTGGCCGTCGCTCTCGCCATCCAGGACAACACCGCACTTGCCGTCATCTTCGCGGTGGGCTCCGCCTCGTTCGTCGTCGACGCGATACGCCGGATCCGCAGAAGCCCAGAAGCAAGGACAAACTGAATACACCGGGGTACCCGCCTCTTGGCGGGTACCCCGGTGCGCTCTGCCGCTCCGCCCGCGCCTCGGGGCGTCGGCGATCCACCGGTAGTAGCCCGAGCGGGAGACTTCCAGCACCCGGCATATCCGCTTGATGCCGAACATCTCGGCGTGGGCGGCGACGAAGTCCCAAGCGGCGGTCTTCACTTCATCTCCCGGGCAGAATACGCCGCTGCCCGGCGCAGGATCTCCCGCTCCAGCTGCCATTCCTTCTCCGCCTTGGCCAGCCTGGCGTTCTCCGCCCGCAGCCGGGCCAGCTCGGCCGCAGTGTCCTGCGACGCGCTGGAGGCACCCGGAAGGCCGCCGGCGTCACGCACCCAGGTCCGCAATGTCTCGGGGGTGACGTTCAGATCGGCCGCGACGTCTTTGAACGCCCGCCTGTCGGCCGAAGCCCGCCACAACGCGATCGCGTCGGACCGGAACTCCGCACTGTACTTCGAGGGCCTTGCCACGTGGATCTACACCTTCCAGGATCAACAAGATCCATTGTCAGGCGTGTCCACACCACGGGGATCACCTCAGCTGGGCGCTACGCACGGGCCCACGGGCAGAGCACGAGAATCGCAATTCGGCGGTGTTGGTTTCGTGCCGGGCAGTGGTCACCCGAGCTGCATGTTCTTGCTTGTTTGGTTGAAGGGGCGTCAGGCCGGCCAGCAAAGCGACCGCGAGGGGTGGCCCTCGCGGTCGCGTTCCCCAAGGCCCATGTCTAGGGCGTCCAGGACGAGTTGGGTTTCCTTGGACGTCGACGCGGACAAGAGTTCAGCCTCGGTAGCCATGCACAATGTCTTGGGGCTACCGCAGGGGGTTACTTAATACCGTGTGTATCTGGCAGGTAGCACCATTCGGGGATTGGAATCGAGGAGCACATCGGCGGGACCGAACCATGCGGCCAGTTCGCGGATTTCGGGATCTTCGAGAAGGCGGAGGCGGCCGTCTTCTATAAAGGGTGTGCCGTCAATGGTGATGGTCGGCTTGTCGAACTGGCAGTCGCAGTGGGCGTGTCCTGGCCCGCTACGGTCAGGCTCCCCCTCCTCGGTCAGGGCGTCCAGGCCAAGGTAGAACGCACCGGCGTGCTTCTCCCGTTCGAACTGGGTGCCACCGCTTGAGCGCACTTTCGGGTTGAGTCCGATCAGGGCGTGCCGCAGGTAGTAGCCCCTTGGTGAATAGTGACGTAGCTCGGTGGCGGCGGTCGCGCCCTCGATCGCTGTTACCACGTTGTTGGTGAGTTCGATCGTGGTGGGCTCGGCCGGTGTGCCGGTGACCGTGGACTCCTCGATGACCAGCAGCCCGTCGGTGCGGTTGGGGTAGAAGTTGACGCCACCGTAAGGGAAGGGCCGCCACATTCCAGCGATGAGAGGAGCGTGATGGCCACTGGTGGCGAAGTCACGGAAGGTCACATCGGTGCCTGCAGCGGTGGTTACCCGGATCTCGCTGGCTGCGGCGAGTTGTGCGGTCGCCTTAGCTTCCAAGGCGAAATACAGCTCCAGCGGGAAGCGGGCACCGGTGGCCAGAGCCGATGCGGTCGCGGTCTGGTGCAGTGAGAGGAACCGGGCCTTGCGCTTGGCAACCTCGTCGAAGAACAAGCGGTCGCTGTGCACCTCACCCCACCATGTGCAGGAGAGCACCACATCAGCCTCGGCGTGGATGGCCGACAGCATTGGTGATGGCCGCTCGGAGTCCCAGCCACCCGCGCTGAACGGGGGAACGGCCAGAACGTGCACCTCGGCGTTGCGATAGGCGGCTGCTGCCGCCAGTGCCTGCACCACCACAGGGTCCACCGAGTTCTCCGTCAGGATCAGCACCTGTTCGCCGGCGGCAACGGCGGTGTACTCCATGACGTTATAGGCGCCGGGCATGAGTTCGGTGATGGACAGCGGTGCTGCCATGGGAGTGTCCAAGTAACTGAAGCAGGTCGTTCCGTTCATGCGGATCGAATCCTTTCCGGTGCCAGCTGGTCGGTCGTTGATTGCGGGAGGCGGACGGCGCGACCAGCTCCAAGGCCGAAGAGGCCCTGAACGAGGGTCAGCGCGACAAGAAAGCCGAGCGGGACAGTCCACCCACCGGCGAGGTCGTGGGCTGAGCCGAACAGCAAGGGCCCAACGGCGGCTAGGAGGTAGCCGACGCTTTGGGCCATGCCGGACAGCGCGGCGGCCTGGGACGCGTCGGCCGCACGCTGGCCTTGGAACGTCAGCGCCAACACCAGGCAGGCGCCGCCGCCAAGGCCGATCAGCACACTCCACGCGGTCGCCATCTCGGGGGCCAGGAGCAGCCCCAGGTATCCGGTGGCGCACATCAATGAACCGCTGACGGCCAGCAGCCGTTGGTCAGTGAGTTGTCGGGCGAGTATCGGCACAGTACTGCTGGAGACCAGACCGGTCACCTGGAGCAGGAACAGCTGCCAGCCGGCGGCGCCTTCGGAGGCGCCGTGGTCGTGCACGATGCTGGGCAACCACGCGATCGTGGTGTAAAAACCGAGGGACTGCAGTCCCATGAACGCACTGACCTGCCAGGCCAGTGGGTAACGCCACAGAGTATGCGCCTGCCCCGCTCCGGGGGCGGTGGATGTTACGGGCCGGCGACGGGCCAGTTGCGGTGCCCAGGCCAGGACCCCGAGTAGCGCCAGCACCGCCCAGCAGCCCAACGCGGTATGCCATCCTCCGGGAAGATGGTCAGCCAGGGGCACGGACACCCCGGAGGAGACCGCGGCTATCAACCCCATGACAGTGACGTAGAGCCCGGTGACTGCGGCGATCCGCCGTTCGGGAACAGTGCTCTTGACCAGCGAGGGCAGCAGCACGTTGCCGTAGGCAATCGCTGCTGCCATGACCACGGTGCCGGCGAACAAGGTCACCACGCCTGGCAGCGAGCGCAGCACAATGCCGACCGTCAGCACCAGCAAAGCGATCCACAAGACACGCTCGGTTCCGTGGCGCTGCGCACTCCTGCCCACCAGCGGTGACGTGGCCGCGAAAGCCAGTAGTGGCAAAGCGTTGAGCAGTCCTGCCGCGGTGCTGGACAAGCCGGTGTCGTGTTCGATCATCGGCAGCACCGAGCCGACACCTGTCAGCGGCGCCCGCAGATTCGCCGCAACAAGCAAGATCCCAACCAGGAGCAACCCCACGCGAGGCGCTCCGCCCTGGTGACCGTCGGATTCGACCCCGGGAGCGTCAGCGCCTTTCGGAACAGTCACGCTCATGCACCCCCTCTTGCCCCAGCGCGGCGCGACGGCTGATCCGCACGAGCGTGGAGGCGGCGGAGCGGGCAGTCACCGCATCTCCCGCCGCAATGGCCTCTACGAGGGTGGTGTGCCAGTGGTCGTGTTCGGCGGCGATATCCCTGCCCCAGGTCAGCCCGGCGACCACTGCGGCCAGCGCGCTGCCCAAGTGCTTGTAGACCTCGGCAAGCAACCCGTTCCCGCCGGCTTCCACCACCGCCAGGTGGAATGAGCCATCGACGTCAGCCAACGCGGTCATCTCACCGGCACAGTTGGTCTCCTGCGCCTTGTGCAGCAGCTCCCGCAATCGCTTCACGTCTGCGCTCGTCCGACGCTGCGCGGCCAGCCCCGCAGCATGCTCCTCCAATACCGCGCGCAGCTCGAAGACATCGGACAGGTGTGCCGTTGCCGCCCTGCGCACCAGCACTGCCTCCAACTCGCTGGCGACCCGGACGTAGGTGCCGTCTCCGGCACGGGCTTCCAGCAGGCCCAGATGCACCAAAGCGCGCAAGGCCTCTCGCACGGTGTTGCGACTGATTCCGAGAATCGCGACCAACTCGTGTTCGGGAGGTATGCGACTACCGACCGGCCAGCGGCCGGAGGCGATCTGCTCCCGTAGTTGATCAGCGGCCTGGGCGGACAGGGTCGCGGCGCGGCGCGGCTCTCTCAACCCCTCCATGCAAACCTCCAAATGTTGGACAGCTGTAGGTAAACACATGACGCCTCCAATGCGGCAAGGTGACCCTTGTCACATCGCGCGATGTGTGGTCGACGTACACCTCTCGGCGCCCAGCCAGGCACACGGGAACGTGCCCACGCGGCCGGGCCGGCGGCAGCGCCGGCCCCTCGCAGGGGTTCGGCGTCGCAACGGGATTCATGAACGCATGCCCGATGAATCGAACTTGTTGTCAGGCCTGTGGCCGCTCGCGCCGTCCGGTACGACGGACTGACTGCTGGAGCGCTGCGGCGATAGTCTGACCGGGTTCACGCCGCCTGCGATGGCCGATACGGCCTGGGCGCAGAACGCCATGTACGAGCACGAACAGCGGCCCGGCCGAGGTGTCAGTGGGCGTTTGATGTTGATTTCTGCGGGCCATTTTCAGACAGTTTGCACAGTTTTGTGACCACGCACATGACCTGAAACACTCGGGCGCTCCCGACTAATCGGGAGTTTCCATCCCGTTGCTAGACCAAACAGAATTCGAGCAACATGTGCGAACAAAACGGGCAGCCCGCTCGCCGTCTTGGAGCGCACGAATGCGCCCTTAAGGGGCGAATCACCCCGAAAGTCGTCCTACCTCATTAGCGACACATCACCACTGAACGTCCCTAAACACCCACCGAGAGGGCGTTTAGGGACGGATTATCGTGCTAAGTCGCTCGTGCGGCCACCAACCTTCGGGCTGATTCGCACCTTACACACGCCTTCACGGCCTTCCGGGTACCGACCTGTGCGCCCGTTTGATCCGCTTCTCGGTACTGGATTCCGTCTGGTTTAAAAATGGGACAGGGCGCTCCCGCCGAGCCGGTGCCGGCGGAAGCAGAGGCCTCGGTGTCGAGCCGGATAGTGACGCAGGCCGCGCTGGGGGCGGCGTCACTGGTTCCCGGGGCTGGCGTAGTGACGGCGATGGCCAACCCGGATGCCGCAGCCCAGGGGCTGGATCGGCTGCGGTCCGGGGCCTGGGCCCGGGCGCAGCGACGTGGGCGTGGGGGTGATGAGGCCGGTTTGAGCCGGGTGTTCGTTGCGGAGCTGGAGCGTCTGTGCGGGCGTCACCAGTGGGTGGTGCTGTTCATCGACACGTGGGAGCAGACCGGCCGGTACTTGGACGGCTGGCTGCTCAGTCTGCTGGAGGAAGAGTTTGGTCCGGTGCCGGCAAACGTAATGGTGGTGCTGGCCGGGCGGGACGAGCTCGCGGAGCGGGAGTGGGCGCCGCTGCGGGCGCAGGTGGCGGACATGCCGTTGGAGGTCTTTACCAAGGCGGAGACACGGTCGCTGCTGGCCGCCCGGGGCGTGACCGAGCCGGGAGTGGTGGAGGCGGTGCTGCATCTGTCGATGGGGCTGCCGCTGCTCGCAGAACTACTCGCTCTGGCCCGTCCCAGTGCCGTCGAGGAAGGAGGGCGAGGAACAACGGAACGAAAACTGGCGCTAAGCCCTTCGCGCGCCTGAGAGCGCTTTGACCTGGGGTTCGGCGGAGGCGGAGCCTTCGGCAGTCGTGTTGATCACTGGCTGTCTGGAGGTCCGGAGTGCCGGTCGAGTTTCTGACGGATGAGCAGGCCGCAAGCTATGCGGCGTACGACGGGGCGCCGTCGCGTACGGGGTTGGAGCGGTTCTTCTTCCTGGACGATGCGGACCGGGAACTGATCGAGTCCAAACGGCGGTCCCACAACCGGCTCGGCTTCGCGGTACAGCTGACGACCGTGCGCTACCTCGGGGTGTTCCTGGACGACCCGACCGACGTGCCGGCCGAAGTCGTCGACTACCTCGCCGAGCAACTGGGCATCGCGGACGCCTCGGTGCTGAAGGCGTACGGCGAACGGGAGAAATCCCGGTTCGAGCACATGTGGGAGCTGCGGAAGCTCCTGGAGTACACGGAGTTCGCCGACGCGGAGGCGAAGCTGCGGGCGTGGGTGGACGCGCGGGCCTGGACGACCGGGGAGCGCCCGAAGGCGCTGTTCGACGCGGCGACGGGGTGGCTGCGCGAGCGGCGGGTGCTGCTGCCCGGCGTGACCACGCTGGCCCGGCTGGTCGCGTCCGTGCGAGAGGCGGCGAACCAGCGGCTGTGGGACAGCCTCTACGGCGTGCTGAGCACCGGTCAGCGGGCGGTGCTGGACTCCCTGCTGACGGTGCCGCCGGGCGCCCGGGTTGTCGGAGCTGGACCGGCTGCGCCGGGGACCGGTGCGGATCTCCGGGCCCCGGATGAAGTGGGCGCCGGAGCGGGCGGCGGAGGTCTCCGATCTCGGGATGGGCGAGGTGGACGTGTCCGCGATACCGCCGCGGCGGCTGGCGGAGCTGTCCCGGTACGGCATCGACGGCAAGGCGTCGCTGCTGCGCCGGCACGGCGACTCCCGGCGCCTGGCGACGCTGCTGGCGACCGCGGTCTACCTGACGACCCGCGCGGTCGATGACGCCCTGGACCTGCTCGAAGTGCTCATCGCGACGAAGCTGCTGGCCCGCGCGGAGCGGGAGACGGCGAAGGAGAAGCTGAAGAGCCTGCCGCGGGTGGAGCGGGCGTCGGCGAAGCTGGCCGCCGCCTTCCAGATCGTGTTCGACACCACGTCCGAGCAGGTCGACACCGGCACCGGGGAGGTCACCCCGCCCGAGGTGGAGACGCTGGACTCGATGTGGGAGCGGATCGAGCAGGTGGTGCCGCGGCACGAGCTGGCCGCCGCGATCGCCGCGCTGTTCGAGCTGACCCCGCCGCTCGACTCCGACGCGGACGAGGCATGGCGGACCCAGCTGGTCACCCAGTTCGGCACCGTACGGCCGTGCGAAGCTTCTGGACGGGGAGGCGTGGGAGCAGGCCAAGCCGACCGTGCTGGCGTCGCTCGCGCTGCCCGCGGAGGCGGGCGAGCACCTGGCGGCGCGGGCCGCGTTGCTGGACGGCACCTACCGTGAGGTGGCCGGGCGGGTGCTGGCGAACTCGCAGATCATGTTCGACGACGACGGACGGCTGCACTTCGCCGCCCTGGAGCCGGAGCCCGAACCGGCCTCCCTGCTGGAGTTGCGTGCCGCGGTGAACGCGATGCTGCCCCGCGTCGACCTGCCGGAGGCGCTGCTGGAGGTGTTCTCGTGGACCGGTGCCGACCAGGCGTTCACCTCGGTCACCGGCGGTGAGGCGAGGCTGAAGGACCTGCACGTCACCATCGCCGCGCTGCTGGTGGCACATGGGTACAACGTCGGCTATACCCCGGTCATCGGGGCCGGGGACGCGCTGAAGTACGGGCGGCTGTCCCACGTCGACCAGACGTATCTGCGTCTCGCGACGTACTGGGCGGCGAACGCCACCCTGATCGAGCACCAGGCGGTGATCCCGCTCGCGCAGGCCTGGGGCGGGGGTCTGGTCGCCTCGGTGGACGGCATGCGGTTCGTCGTCCCGGTGCCGTCGGTTTATGCGCGGCCGAACCCGAAGTACTTCGGGCGCCGGGGCGGGGCCACCTGGCTGAACATGATCAATGACCAGGCGGCGGGGCTGGGCGGGGAGGTGGTGGCCGGCACTCCGCGCGACTCGCTGTACGTGCTGGACGTCCTCTACGACCGCGACGGCGGCAAGCGCCCCGAGATGATCGTCACCGACACCGCCTCGTACTCCGACATCGTCTTCGGCCTGCTCACCTTGGCCGGGTTCGCGTACGCGCCGCAGCTCGCGGACCTGCCGGACCAGAAGATGTGGCGCATCGACCGGGCCGCCGACTACGGCGCCTTCCAGGACGCGGCCCGCTGCCGGGTCGACCTCGCGCGGGTCGAGCGGCATTGGGAGGACATCCTGCGGATCATCGGGTCCATCCACACCGGGGCCGTGCGTGCGTACGGCGTCATCCGCATGCTGTCGCGGGACGGGCGCCCCACCCCGCTCGGCGACGCGATCGCCCACTACGGGCGGATCGCCAAGACGCTGCACATCCTGCGCCTGGCCGACGAGCCCAGCTACCGGCGGCAGATCAAGGTGCAGGCCAACCTCCAGGAGGGCCGCCACGCGCTCGCCCGGAAGATCTTCCACGGCAAGGCCGGGCAGCTCTACCAGCGCTACCAGGACGGTATGGAGGACCAGATCGGCGCCCTGGGCCTGGTCCTCAACGCGCTCGTGCTGTTCAACACGCGGTACATGGACGCCGCGGTGAACCAGCTGCGCGCGGACGGCTTCGACGTCCGCGACGAGGACGTGGCCCGCCTCTCCCCGTTCATACGGCACCACGTCAACATGCTCGGCCGGTACTCGTTCCAGCTCCCCGAACTGCCGGGCGGCCTGCGCCCGCTGCGCGACCCGGACGCGGCCGAAGAGGTGTGACCCCGGTGCGGTGACCCGTCACCGCTGGGGCTGTCCCGGCGGTGACGTTTGCACTGGTCACCGGCTCGTAGGGTGCCGGGAGCCGTAACACCGGCGGAGGGCGTGGCGGCTATGCGTGGCGGCGGGTGCCTCGTGGTTCGAGTCAGTCAGCAGAGCGGCGGATCAGCCCAGCGTCACCGCACCCTCTGGCACTCCGAACCACTCCTCCAGCGCCTCCGCCAGCCCGGCCGTCGACGTCGGCGCCTGCGCCTCCGCGTCGGCCGCCCAGGCCGTGAAGCCGTCCGGACGGACGAGGACCGCCGCCAGTTTCGGGCGGGACGGGCAGCCGGCCGTCAGGGTGTCGACGCGGCCGGCATACCCCGCAGCGAGGGCCCGGAGCTCCGGGTCGTCGGTGAGGTCGAGCAGGAGCGCCCGGCCGCCGTGGAGGTGGTCCGCGAGGCGGCCGCCGTCGGTGAGTTCGAGGTCCGGGGTGCTGCTGCCGGTCAGCGGGTGCTCGCCCGGCAGCTCGTACCGCACCCCGGCACCGTTGAGCCGCGCGGTGAGGTACGTGGTGCCCACGACCGTCCCCGCCAGATCGCTGACGATCTCGCGCAGGGCCCGGGACTGCGGGTCCGGGCGCATGGCCGCGACCTGGGACCGGGTCCAGTCCAGGACCCACGCACCGACCGGGTGCCGCTCGGAGGTGTACGTGTCCAGCAGCCCTTCCGGCGCCCGGCCGCCGATCACTGCGGCGAGCTTCCAGCCGAGGTTCATCGCGTCCCCGATACCCAGGCTCAGCCCCTGGCTCCCGAACGCGGAGTGCACGTGCGCCGCATCACCCGCCAGCAGCACCCGGCCCTTGCGGTACTCGGTGACCTGGCGGGCGTGGTCGGTGAAGCGGGTCGCGGTCCGCACCCCGGTGATCGTGACGTCCGCGCCGGATACGCGGCGCAGCCGCGCCTGGAGGTCCTCGGTGGTGACCGGCGCGTCCCGGTCGGCCGGCGGGCCGTCGAACTCCACGGTGACAACGCGGCCCGGCATCGGCCCGTAGGCGTACACCCCGATGTCCGTGGCGGTCCAGCCGACCTTCAGGTCCTCGGCGCCGGTCATCTCCACGACCGCCTGGTGACAGGTGATCTCCGGGTCCGTACCGGGAAATTCGAACCCCGCGAGCTTGCGGACCGCGCTGCGGCCGCCGTCGCAGCCCACGAGCCAGCCAGCGCGTATCGCCCCGTCGCTCGTCCGCACGGTGACGGCCCCATCGTCCGCGTCGAAGCCGGTCAGCTCCACTCCCCGGCGCACGTCGACGCCGAGCTCGTCCGCCCGCCCGCCGAGCAGCCGCTCGATGTCCTGCTGCGCCACGAGAGCGATCTCGGCGGCGGGTCCGGCGTCGCCGAGGCCCGGCTCCGTACGGTCGACCAGGTCGGCGCGCAGCATGATCCCGGCGAAGTGCCCGACGAACCCGAGCCCTTGGCCCGCGGCCCCGCCTCCGTCCCCGCCGTTCCGCTCGCGCATGAATGCCTGGAAGCGGTCCATCGCCTGCCGCTGCCCCTCGGCCAGCGCGGGCAGCATGCCCCTGCGGTAGAGCGCCTCTGCGCTGGGCGTGGTGATCGCCCCGCCCTTGATCGTCGGGTCCACTTCGGTGAGACGCTCCAGGACGGCCACCCGCGCGCCTCCGAGCCGGAGCTCGCAGGCCAGCATCAGTCCGACCGGGCCGCCTCCGGCCACCACTACGTCATAGTCCATGGCGCCCACTATGACCGAGGGCCAAAGAGGCCCTTTCACCGCCCTGACCAGCCACAACAGGCGCCGCGATGTCAAGGGACCGGCGCCGCGAGGATGGACGGGAAGCGGGCCGTCCGCGCTCTTGCTCGGCTACCTCACCCGCCGCCCGCCGGTGTCCCGGCCGGTCCTCGATCGGCTCGACCAGGTGGTCGGGCGATCAGGCGGTCGGGCGGTCAGGCGGTCGGGCGGTCAGCGCCGCAAGCTCCGCGTCGGCGCGCTCGGTGACCAGGGCGAGGACGCGGCCGGCGGCGGCCAGGTCCTCGGCGGGTATCCCGCCCCAGATGCGGGCGGTGATGGGGGCGGTCTCCGCGCTGGCTGCGGCGATCAGCTCGTGCCCTGCAGCCGCGGGGCGAAGGTGCGCGCCGTCCGCGACGAGCAGCTGCTTGGCCAGCAGCTCGTCGAGAGCGGCGAGGATGTCGGCCGGATCGGCCTTGAGGGAGCCGCGGATCTGGGTGACGAGATCGTTCGGCGTCTGCGGGGCGTCGGCGGTGATGGTGGCGCGCAGGGCGATCTACTGCTGGAACGTGATGCCGTGCCGGGCCAGGACGTGCTCCAGGACGCCGCGGGCGGCGTAGTGGGCCAGGCCGAGGGCGTGGGCGTTGGCGACGGGTGCGGTGGTGGTCATGGTGTTCTCCCCTGAGTGCTCTCGTCGTTCGGTAGGGATGGAGCGAGAGGTGCGTCGAGCAGGGTCGTCAGCTCGTCGGTGAACGCGCGTCCGCGGGGCGTCATAGCCGCCGAGCGGCTCCAGCAACTGCTGAAGCAGTTCCTGGACCACCGCGATGGCTTGCCCGGTGACGGCGGCGGGAGATCTGGGTGCCGGGGGCGAACCGGTGGCGAAACCCGGAGGACGATCTGCCGCCGGACTTCGAGGACAACCGCGATGTGCACTACGACGCGATCCGCCAGCCGCAGGACCCGGAGAAGTACATTGGGGCGCTTCAAAAGCGGTTGTGGGAGGCGCTGACCTGGTTCGACACCGTGCTGGAGCTGGGCACCACGGGCGGGGTGGACATCGTTAAGAGGTATGGCGAGCCGTGGATCAAGGTCTCGCCGCTGGGCAAGCAGGAGGAGCCGGAGAACCTCGTCGCCCTGAAGGCGGAGATCGAACGCCGCTGGGGCACCATCGACCTGATCGACATCCTCAAGGAGGCCGAGTTCGCCACCGGTTTCACCGGCGAGTTCACCTCGGTCGCCACGAGGGAGGCGGTCCCGAAGGCGGTACTGCGGCGTCGGCTGCTGCTGGTGCTGTTCGCGCTGGGGACGAACATGGGCATCAAGCGGGTCGCGGTCACCGGCAAGCACGGTGAGAGCGAGGCCGTCCTGCGCCGGGTACGGCACCTGTTCGTCAACCGGACCAACCTACGCGCGGCGCTGGCGCGGCTGGTCAATGCCACCTTCGCCGCCCGCGATGCGGCGTGGTGGGGCGAGGGCACCGCGTGCGCCTCCGGCCTCGGGGAACATCGGTACAGCGGTTATCGGTGAGATTGATCATGGTCCGGGCGGTACGAGCGTGGTGACGCGGTTCTCATACTCGCGGCGGGCCTTGCGCTGAGCCGGGACCGCCGGGGCGCCCTGGCTGCCGTCGAGCGGCTGGCAGAGGGTGAGGAGCCGGTGGTGCACGGCCGGGACGGCGGTGACGCGCAAGGTATACCCCTGGCCGCGCCGCACGACCACCCCTTGGTCGAGCGCGGCCCGCTCGGCGGGCTCCAGTTCGGCGGTGCGGAGGAAGTCGGCGATCTTGCCCGGCATGTCGAGGGTGACCGGCAGCTCCGGGGTGGGGGCGTCCTCCGTGGTGGCGGTGTGGTCGGGCAGGAGGTCGGCGACGGCGGTGCGGATGGCGCCGCGGCTGACCTCGTGGTCACGGGCGAGGGCGGCGATGAAGCGGCCCTCCAGGTACGCGGTGCGGACGGCGGCAGTCTTGTCGGCCGGGACGGCGGGGCGGCGTCCGCCCTTGCTGCCCTTGGCCTCGGCGGCGCGCAGTCCGTCGTAGGTCAGCTCGCGCTGGAGCTCGCCGGCGGCGGCGAGAGTCTGCACCATGAACTTCACGGTGGACAGCAGCTCGCCAGTGCGCGGGTGGCGGGCGGTGAGGTCCATCGCGGAGAACGCGCCGTCGTGGATGCGCAGGGCGACCTGGTCGCGGTGGAGGACGTCGAGGACATCGAGGATGTGTCCAGTGCCGCGTACGAGGCGGAACATCTCGGAGATGTGGACGGTGTCCCCGGGCCGAGCGTAGTCGAGGAGTGCGCGGAACTTCGGCCGCTGGAGGGGGTGGAGGCGGCTGGAGGTGCCGCCGTCCTCGAAGACGACCGGGTCCTCGATGCCGGCCTCGTCCAGGACGAGGTTCTGCCGGGCGGTCGACTGCTCGTCGGTCGAGACCCGCTTGTAGACCAGGTTCGCCACCGAGGGGCCCCTTCCGTACGGAGAATCGGACCCTATCTGTCGTTAAACCCTGTCATCAATCACCATCGGATCTGATTGGATCGACAGCGCTCCGAGGTCCCGGAATGTCCGGGTTCATTGGACACGTCGACCGCCTGTCGTCAAACGATCGTTTGCCGACAGAGAGGGTGGCCGGGGCGAGGGTGCGGCTATTCGGGCAGCGGTCTGTCCTGGACGACGTTCTTCATGACCCGGTGGAGTCAGGTGTTGGACGCCGGGGAGTCGGACGAGCTGCTGGTCGTAGAGCTGCTGTGCCGATCCGATCCCTCAGCCCGAACCGGCGACCAGTGCCTCGCCGAGCGGGGTGCGCCGGTAGAGCACCGACCGTCCGGACCGGGCGCGGACGAGCAGTCCCGCGCCTCGCAGGATGGCGAGGTGGTCTCCTACCGCGCCGGGTGTCATGGCGAGGCTTCGGGCGAGGTGGCTGGTACTGGCCGGGGCGTCCAGCGCCAACAGCAGCCGGGCTCGGGACCGGCCGACCAGAGCGGTCAGGGCGTCCGGTCGGGGGACGCTCTCCTGTTCGCCCCACAGGGCGGCGGTGCCGCGGGCACGATAGATCAAGGTCCTGGGCCAGGGGTCTTCCAGGTGGGCGGCGATATTCGCGACGAAGACCGAAGGGATCAGCAGGAGCCCGTCGCCGGCGAGGCGGACTGTTCCGACTTGAGGGAAGTGGCCGATCTCGATACCGCCGGCTTGCCAGGCGATGCTCGGGTGCAGGCTCTCGATGGTCGTGACCCATCCGTGTTCGCCGATCACACCCACCCGGTGCACGACGTCGCGCTCACAGATCGCGCGCAGTTGCGGCCAGTCCGTGGCGAGCAGCTCGTGCCAGGCCTGGTCCATCGCCTCGGCGATCCTGGAGACGGCGTCCGTCGAGTCCAGCACTGCGCGGACGCGGGGATCACGGGCGGACGGGCCGGTCGCGTTGGTGGCGATTTCGTTGCGGGCCGCTTCCAGCGGTGTGGCCCGGATCATGGCTAGGTCGTCTGCCCAGGTCTGGTTGAGGCCGCGCGGGGGCGGGGCGACGAAGTTCGGTCCGGATTGCGGGGTGTGCAGGGCGAGGGCGGCGTTCAGTTCGCTCTCGCGGCGAAGCCGTTCAAAGGTCGGCAGGAGCCGGGTGGCCCAGGCTCGCGGCAGCGGCCGGTCTTGGCCGGCGAGCGAGCGTAGCAGGAAGCACAGGTCCATCGCGGGCGACAGTGCGAAGCGGCTGCGCAGCAGGTCCTCGACGGAGACTTCGAAGCGGAGCACCGCGCCATGCTACCGCCGGACGTCTGTTCTGATTCGTCCAGCGACGAATCATTGGTGAGTGGCGTGGGCGCACGGCGAGGCTGCGCGTCATGACTCCAACCGCCGAGCCCGCGCAGGGCAACCACCGTGCCACCTACCGGGAGGTGCTGGCCGAGCTGCGATTCCGGCTGCTTTTCTCAACCCGCACCGTCGCGATCACTGCGGACGCGCTGCGGATCACCACGTTCTCGGTGCTGGTCTTCTCGTCTACCGGCTCCGCGCTGCTGAGCGCACTGGCCTTCGGTATCGGCTTCATCCCGCAGCTGTTCGGCTCGCTGCTGCTGGGCTCACTGGCCGACCGACTGCCGGCCCGCGCGCTCATCACCGGCGGCTACGCCTTGACGTGCGCCGCCGCCCTGCTGCTCGCCCTGGTGCGGATGCCGGTCGCGGCAAGCCTCGGTGTTGTGGCGCTGGTCGCCCTCGCCACACCGGTGTTTCACGGCGCGTCGAGTCGGCTGGTCGCGCAGTCGCTGGAGGGCGACGCCTATGTACTGGGCCGTTCACTGAACAACATCGCTGCCTCCGGCGCGCAATTGTTCGGTCTGGCGCTGGGAGGTGCGGCCGTCGCGGTACTCGGCCCGCGCCGGGCGCTCGCGGTCAGCGCCGCCCTCTACCTCGGCTGCGCGCTCGCTGTCCGCATCGGGCTACCCCGGCTGCAGCTAGGAGAGTTCGGCGACACACCCGGCAGCGCTCGGGGCGAAGGCGGCACCGTCCGGGCAAGCCTGCACGGTGCTGGCCTGCTGCTGCGCAAACACACGGTGCGACGACTGATGCTGGCCCAGTGGCTACCCGTCGCGTTCGTAGCGGGCGCGGAAGGCCTGATCGTCGCCTACGCGGGAGGACGCCACTTCGCGCCCGGCTGGTACGCGGTGCTGATGGGCTGTCTGCCGGTCGGCATGCTGGTCGGCGACCTGCTGGTGGGCCGACTCCTACGGCCACTCACCCGGGAGCGACTGGTAGTCCCGTTGATTGCGCTGATGGGACTGCCGCTGGTCGGCTTCGCTGCCGAGCCCGGAGTGGGCGTCTCGTCCTGTCTGCTGCTGCTCTGCGGCTTCGGATTCGCCTACGGTCTCGGCCTGCAACGGCCGTTCCTGGACGCCCTACCGCAGGATGGCCAGGGCCAGGCCTTCGGTCTGCTCGGCTCCGGCAACATGACGCTGCAGGGCGTTGGGCCGGCCTGCTTCGGCTCGGTGGCCGCAGGCATCGGAACAGGCGGCGCAATCGCTCTGGCAGGCGGCGCGGCGGCGCTTACCGCCGGCTGGATCCTCACCTGGCACCCGCCCACCTCCCCGGTCCCCGTCCCGAACGACTCAACGGGATCAGAGAACGGCACCGAACAGCATGCGCGTAGTTCTCCTGCGCAGTAACCGTCGCAGGTCGGGTCGGCCGCGTGCCGTCACGCACCCCACCCCCGGCCCGACGTATCTCTGACAGACAGTCATTCCCGGTAGCTCATGCGGAGGCCGCCGAAGTGCGGGGCCGGGACACAGTGGTGGGCAGCCCCAAGTCGAGGCGCTTGTCCATGTCGAGGCGGAAGGTGCCGTACGGGTTGACGTTCGACCAGAACAGCGCGGTCAGCCCACGCCGGTCCTCGTCGCTCAGCTTCTTCGCCCAGGCCGGTTCGGCCAGGACCTGCTGCACGAGCAGGGTGTTCACGTGCACGAGCGCGGACTGGAGCAGGTGCAGGGCGAGCATCGAGGTCTCGGCATGTTCCTTGTCCGGGCCGGTCAGGGCGCCGTCCTTGCCGTGGTGGAGCACGGTGTTCGCCGAGTTCCAGTTCTCCACGACCTGGAGGCCGCCGTGAATCTCGCGGCGCAGGCCGGGGCTGGCGAGGTAGTCGCACGCGAAGATGGTGCGTACGGCGCGGCCGAGTTCTTCGAGGGCTTGGTAGGTGGGGTGCTTGGGGCCGCCGCGGGTGAAGCGCCGCAGTACCTGCTCCGCCTCCGCTGTTCCGAGCCGGAGCGCGGTCGCGTACTTCACCATCTGATCGTACTGCTGCTCGATCAGGTCCCAGCGGATCGGCCGCGTCAACGAGGCGCCGAGCGCCGGCCAGCCGGGCGGAGTGTCGTCCGGGCGGTACAGGCGGATGCTGCCGATGTTCTTCAAGCGGGGCAGCAGGCGGAAGTTGAGCAGCTCGGTGAAGGCGAACCCGACCACCGAGGCGCCGTGGGTGTCGACGTAGTTCGCCTCGATCTCGGCGTCCGTGCAGTGCCGCAAACGTCCCTCGATCATCGCCGCGACCTCGGACGACGAACAGGACTTCAGCTGGGAGTAGATGCAGACGTTTTTCCGCTCCACGTGCCAGTAGATCATCACGCCGTTGCCGCCGTAGCGGGCGTGGTACTCGGTCATGAAGTTGGACGACCAGGAGCCAAACTTCTTCGAATCCGACGCGCACGCCGTGCCGCGGCCCCACCACGCGGTATCGCGGGCGGCGAAGGTGCCGTTCACCAGACGCGTGACGGCGGCGCGGAGGTTGTCGACGGTGATGAAGTGGCGTCGGATGTGCCGCGGTGCGGCCTCGCTCTCGCCGTGCTCGCCGGTTGCCACGATCGCGCGGATGCCCATGTTCGTGCCCAGCGCGAACAGCGCAAGCAACAGCCGGCGCTGAAGGACATCACGGTCGATGCGCTCGTAGGCGGCCACCGAGGAGAACTAGTCGGTGAAGCCGGTCATGAAGTCGGCGTTCTTCAACACATCCAGCAGGTCCAGGACACCCCAGCGCCGCACGACCTCGTCCTTGAGCGCCTGCAGACCGGTCGGCTCGGCCAGCGGCTCCAGCTTCGGCACGGTGATCCACGGCTCGCCCCGACGTGTGGTGACCTTCACCCCGCCCGCGCTGCCGTCCGCGAGCGCGGCCGACAGTCCGTCCAAGCCCCCGGTAATCCGCTTCTTCAGGTCCGCGATGAACGCCCTGGGGTTCAGCGGCTGGCGGATCGCGGCGTAGTGCACGGTGCGGGTGGCCTCGAAATCACCGGGCAGGTCGTCCTCCGGGTTCTTCCAGCGGGCCGCGCCCTCGAAGCAGATCTCCCGACGGCGCACCGCGTCCCGCAGCGCGACCAGGACGCACAGCTCGTACGGGATGCGCTCGACCCTGCCTTTGTCGTCGACGACCGCCTCGCGCCAGTCCTTGCGCACCACGCCGTCCATCGGCGGCTCGTCCTCGGCGGTGTCATAGAAGCGGGTCTTGCCGCCCACATCGGCGTACTTCTTCAACAGCTTCATGGCGTCCATAACCGGCTGGTAGGCCGTGTTGTTGCACTTGAAGCCCAGCGTGTTCAGCAGCGGCGGCAGCATCTGCCGGTAGTACGAGCTGTAGGAGGAGCGCAGGGTGGTGCGGACCTTCGCCTTGAAGACCTTCTCGTTCGCCTTCGCCTCGGCCACCAGGTCGCGCAGCGTCTTCTCGCCGACCACCGGATACAGCGCCCGCCGTACGACCTCGTCCGGCTTGCCGACCGCGGCCTCCGCCAGCTTGAAGAGGATCCCCTCCTTACCCCGGACCCTCCTCAGCTCCGCCGTCAGCTGCTTCTCCACCCGCCGCTCCGCGCGAGCGTTGATCTTGTGGACCAGCGCGATCAGGAGGTCGACCAGGGCATCGGTGATCTCCGCCTGCCGAGATGAGCACAGCACCGCGAGCAGCGTGATCCGTACGTCCTCGCTCGTGTCGCGGAAGTCCGAGGGGTACATCTTGATCGCCCGTGCCCGCCACGCGGCCACCAGCTTCTCCGAGCAGTCCGCGAACAGCCCGTCCGGGAGGGCGAGTTCCCGCACCGACGTGAACGACCGGGACGGCGTTCGCCCGCGCGCTGGAGCGGGTGGACGAGATCGGCGCGTACCGGCTGGGGAGGCTGAGGCTGTCGCAGATCCCGCCGAACCGGATGGCGGCGCTGGCCCGGTACGCGCTGGGGTCGAAGGCGCCGCTGCTGGAGCGGGCGGCGGAACCGAAGCGCACGGCGATGCTGACCGCGGTGATGCGGCACCTGGAGGCGAAGGCGATCGACGAGGCACTGGACCTGTTCCAGGTCCTCATGGCCACCCGGCTGCTGAACACGGCGAAGCGGAAAACGGAGAAGGAGCGGCTGTCGACGTTGCCGCAGCTGGAGAAGGCGTCGCGCACGCTCGCGCGGGCGGCGAAGGTGCTGTTCGAGGAGCTGGAGCTGGTCGAGGAGCACGGTGCGGACCTGGACGTGGCCGCTCTGTGGGCAGCGGTCGAGGAAGTCGCCCCGCGTGCCGCCGTGATGACCGCCGCGGCCACCGTGGTGACCCTGGTGCCCGAGGACGAGAACACGGCCGATGCGGGCCGCGCTGGCGACCCGGTACGCCACGGTGCGCCCGTTCCTTGCGCTGCTCGGAGAGTCGAAGGCGTTGGACGCGGCGAGCGCCGGGAAGCGGGTCCTGGCCGGGGTGCGGGGTCTTCCGGCGCTGGCGCGGCGGAAGGTGGGGGTGAAGCCGCTGCTGCCGCGCGAGGTGGACGACAAGTTGGTGCCTCCGGCCTGGCGCAAGGCGGTGTACGCCAACCCCGACCTGCCGCAGGGCGCGGTGGACCGGGACGCGTACGTGGTGTGCGTGCTGGAGCAGCTGCACCGGGCCCTGAACAACCGCGATGTGTTCGCCTCGCCCTCGCACCGCTGGTCCAACCCGCGCGCCCGTCTGCTGGACGGGCCCGACTGGGAGGCGGTCGAGGAGGACGTGCTGGCCGGGTTGAGCCTGGACATGCCCGTCGCCGAGCACCTGGCGGAGCTGGTGCGCGGCCTGGATGCCGGGTGGAAGCAGCTCGCCGAACGGCTGGAGGAGGCGGGGCCGGCGGCGAAGGTCTCCATCGAGGTGCAGGACGACGGGCGGGTGAAGCTGAACGTCGACAAGCTCGGCGCGCTCGGCGAGCCGAAGTCCCTGACCTGGCTGCGCAAACGGGTCGAGAAGATGCTCCCGAAGATCGACCTGCCGGACCTTTAGTTCGAGGTGAACGCCTGGACCGGGTTCCTCGACGCCTTCGTGCACCTCGGGGACGGCACCACCCGGATGAAGGACCTGCCCACCTCCATGGTCGCGCTGCTGGTCTCCGAGGCGTGCAACATCGGCCTGGCCCCGGTGGTCAACCCCGGCTACGAGGCGTTGACCCGGGCCCGGCTCGCGCACGTCGATCAGTACTACCTGCGGGCCGACACCATCGCCGCGGCGAACGCCGCGCCGATCGCGGCCCAGGCCGAGATCCCGATCGTGCAGTTCTGGGGCGACGGGCTGCTCGCCTCCGTGGACGGCCTGCGGTTCGTCGTCCCCGTCCGGACCGTGAACGCGGCACCGTCGCCGAAGTACTTCGGCTTCAAGCGGGGCATCACCTGGCTCAACGCGGTCAACGACCAGGTCGCGGGCGTCGGGCAGATGGTCGTGCCCGGCACCCCGCGCGACTCGCTGCACATCCTGGACGCCCTGCTGAACCTGGACGGCGGGGTGAAGCCGGAGATGGTGGCGACCGACCGACAACGCGTCGTACTCCGACATGGTGTTCGGTCTGTTCAAGATCCTCGGCTACAACTTCAGTCCGCGGTTCCGCGACTTGGACGACCAGCGGTTCTGGCGGGCCACGATGCCCGGCGTCGAGACGGGCACATACGGCGTGGTGGAGGACCTGGCCCGCAACCGGGTCAACCTGAACAAGGTGATCACGCACTGGCCGGACATGCTGAAAGTCGCCGGTTCCCTGGTCACCAACCAGGTCCGCGCCTACGACCTGCTGCGCATGTTCGGGCTCGAGGGGCGCCCGACCCCACTGGGGGCGGCGTTCGCGGAGTACGGGCGGATCGCGAAGACCGAGCACCTGCTGCGCGTGGTCGACCCGGTGGACGACACCTACCGCCGGCAGATGAACCGCCAGCTCACCGTGCAGGAGTCCCGCCACAAGCTCGCCCGCGACGTGTGCCACGGCAAGCGCGGCACCATCCACCAGGCGTACCGGGACGGGATGGAGGACCAGCTCGGCGCGCTCGGCCTGGTCCTCAACGCCATCGTGCTCTGGACGACCCGCTACATCGACGCCGCCGTCGCCCAGCTGAAGGCCGAGGGCCACGAGATACGGGACGAGGACATCGCCCGGCTCTCCCCGCTCAAGCACCGCAACCTGAACCTGCTCGGCCGCTACAGCTTCACGGCCTCGACCCCGGCCGCCGGCGCCCTGCGCCCGCTGCGCGACCCGGAGGCGTCGGAGCTGGACGAAGACGACGACGGCGGGCAGGAGTGAGTATCAGGAGCCGATCGGATCAATCCGTGACGGGCAGGCACTCGGCGAGCAGAGCGACGACGTCACGCCAGGCTCGCTGTGCGTGCCGTGGGTGGTAGCCGACGCCGGGACGCACGGTGTGGTCGACCGGTGGATGGTGGAAGGCGTGAAGGGCTCCCCCGTAAACCACGAGGCGCCAGTCGACGCCCGCAGCCTCCATCTCTGCGGTGAACGCGTCCCGTTGGGCGGGCGGCATGATCGGGTCTTCCGACCCGACCCCGGCCCACACCGGGCAGCGAATGCGCGCCGCCTCGCCCGGTCGGCCCGTGGTAGTTGCGTTGACTGTCCCGATCGCGCGCAGGTTGACGCCATCGCGCCCGAGTTCCAGCGCGATGGCGCCCCCGGTGCCGTAGCCGACGGCGGCTATCCGATCGGGGTCGGTCCGCGGTTCGGTGCGCAACACGTCGAGCGCCGCATGGCCGATGCCCCGCATCCGGTCGGGGTCGGCGAGCAGCGGCATGCAACGGGCCAGCATCTCCTCGGGGTCCCCCAAATAGCGCCCACCGTGAAGGTCGAAGGCCAGCACTACATATCCCAGCTCGGCGAGAGCATCGGCCCTGCGGCGCTCGACGTCGCTGAGCCCCGTGCCCTCTGGTCCGAGCAGCACCGCGGGCCGGCGGTCGACACCGGCCGGGAGCGCGAGGTGCCCGATCATCGTCAAACCGTCGGCCGGATACTCGACTGTACGCGTCGTAATCGTTGTCATGAGTCTGGACGGTAATGACCGTTGCGCCCGCTCGGGGTGGTGTTCACCGATGGCAGACAGCAGTCTGTCCCGACTACAACACCCGGACGCGTCGTCCTCCTGTCGGCAAACGATCGAATGGCGACAGGTTCGGCGGGCGTCCAATGAACCCCGGATTTTCAGGGCCTGGCGACGACTCGGATCCAATGAGATCCGATGGCAGTTGACGACAGGTTTAGATGACAGTCGAGGTCCGATGCGGCGACAGAGGCGGGGAAGAGCGTGGCCAATCTCGTCTACAAGCGGGTGTCGACCGACCAGCAATCGACCGACCGCCAGAACCTCGTCCTGGCCGAAGCCGAAATCGAGGACCCCGTCGTCTTCGAGGAAGAGGCCGGCACCTCCAGCCGCCTCCACCCGCTCCAGCGCCCGAAGTTCGGCAAGCTGCTCGACTACGCGCGGCCGGGCGACACCGTGCACATCTCCGAGATGTTCCGCCTGGTGCGCGGCCCGGGCACATCCTCGACGTGCTCGACGTCCTGCACCGCGACCGGCTCGCCCTGCGCATCCACGACGGCGCCTTCTCCGGCATGGACCTCACCGCCCGCCACCCGCGCACCGGCGAACTGCTATCCACCGTGAAGTTCATGGTGCAGACCCTCGCCGCCGCCGGCGAACTCCAGCGCGATCTCCAGCGCGAGCTGACGTACGACGGACTACGGGCCGCCGAGGCCAAGGGCAACAAGGGCGGACGCCGCCCCGCCCTCGCGGGCGACACCGTCGCCGACGTACGCACCGCGTACCTGAAGGGCCAGTCCATCGCTGCCCTGGCCCGCGAGCATGGCGTCAGCCGCGGCGCCATCCGCACGGCCGTCGCCGACCTCCTGCCCGAGCACGCCACCGACCAGGACGCCCCGGCGCCGGAGCTGCCCATCACCCTCGACATGCCCGGCAAGGTCGCCGACTTCCTACGCGCTGCCGAACTGGAGCCCGCCGAGCGGACTGCGCTGGAGAAAGGTGTGCCCGTACGACGCGGCCAGGGCTACACCCTGCGCGTCAGCGCCACCCCTGCGATCCACCGCCAACTCCTCGCTCACTGTCAGGCACTCGACAGCTCCGCCGCGATCCCGGCCCAGCGCAAGGCCCGGCGCGAGTACGAGAACCGCGTCAACACCCTCAGCCACTGACCACGGAGCTACTTTGCGGCTGGTGTCTGAGCTAGGATTTCAGGGCCTGTAGGGCGAAGCCGAGCTGGTGATGCTTTGAGCGCCATAGCGCGATCAGATCCCGGTCCACATCGTCCAGGAAGAAGAACCGCTCCAGCTCGGGGCGGGTCGGCTCCTCGGCGAACTTCCCGTACGCCTCGGCCTGCTCATCACTCAGAAATTCCACCGGCACTAGCCGGACCGTAGCCAGCACCGGAGCAGGCCCGGAGGCGTTTCACCGAACCCCAGCGGCGAAGTGGATCACTGTGCTAGCCGACCATGATCGTTCTCACCGATAACCGCTGTACCGATGTTCCCCGAGGCCGGCCTCGGACAGCAAGAAGTTCGGCTCCTGGTCCTCGAACTTCATGACCGAGTGGCACCAGCGGTACCGCGGCCCCGGAGTGATGATCTATTGGCACGTCGAGAAGAAGTCGCTGTGCGTCTACAGTCAGCTCAAGTCGTGTTCGGCGTCCGAGGTCGCCGCGATGATCGAGGGTGTGCTGCGGCACTGCACGGACGTGGAGATCGATCGGCAGTACACCGACACGCACGGCGCCTCCATCGTCGGGTTCGCCTTCGCCCACATGCTCGGTTTCAACCTGCTCCCGAGGCTGAAGAACGTCGGCTCGGCGCGGCTGTACCGGCCGGCGGCCGGGGAGGACGAGAAGTGGCCAAACCTGGCGCCGGTGCTGTCGACCAAGACGATCGACTGGGACCTGACCCGCCAGCAGTACGACCAGATCGTGAAGTACACCACCGCCCAGCGCCTGGGCACCGCTGAGGCCGAGCAGGTCCTGCGGCGCTTCACGCGCGGCGGGCCAAAGCATCCGACGTACCGGGCAATCGCGGAACTGGGCCGCGCGGTGCGCACGGCGTTCATCTGCGACTACCTCGCCGCCGCGGAACTGCGGCGCGAGATCAACGACGGGCTTCAGGTCGTGGAGAACTGGAACTCCGCCAACCACGACCTGTTCTACGGCAAGGACGGCGACTTGACCGGCTCCGACAAGGAGAGCCAGGAAGTCTCGATGCTGGCGCTGCACCTGCTCCAGTCGGCGTTGGTGCACGTCAACACCCTGCTCCTCCAGGACATCCTGAGCGAGGAGAAGTGGCAGAAGCGGCTCACCGACGCCGATCGGCGGGCTCTGTCCCCGCTGTTCTGGACTCATGTGAACCCCTACGGCCGGTTCGAGCTGGACATGAACTCCCACCTCGAACTGGCTGCAGCCGCGGCGGCGGCCAGGGTTTCCGGCCCCCGTACCGCGCCGGAAGCGCCCACTGCCCAGCCAGCGGGTGGCTGGCCAGGCTCGGCCTGAAGTCTCCAGGGTCGGCCGTCCGGCTCTCCCCGCTTCGGTACGGCCACGTCCTTCCTCGGCCGCTACTCCTTCACCCAGCCTCCGGCACCGGGCCCAGGATCAGAACTTATAGACGTCGTTTCACTTGGTGAGTCGGCAGTGGTTGATGAGGCTGGTAGCGATAGCCGTGAACCGCTCTGTGCCAGCCGGGGCGCGTACGTATCGACTCGGCCCTCTGCCGGTCGTTTTCGTGTGGCTACGGAGTAACCGCTTCACGGCGCCGGGTCTGGGCGTCGAAGGCCAGGGAAGGCGGCGGGGGATGCCCAGCCGCGCAGTACGGCATCAATCGTTGACCGGAACGCGGTGTCGGCTGCGGTGCCGTCGAGGCTCCCGGCGAGTTCGAGGGTCACGAGCCCGTGCAGGGCGACCCACAACGATACGGCGATCAGTGTGGTGTCGCCCGCGAGGATATGGTCCGCCACGGCGCGGTCGATCGCCGCGACAAGCGGTCGCACCGGGTCTCGGTCGCCGACCCGGTTCGACGGGACGAAGGACTGTGCGCCACCGAACAACACCGTGTACAGGTGGCGGTGTTCGCGTCCCCAATGGCGATACGCCGCGGCCAACGCGTACAGATCCTCCAGGGCGGCCTCCGAGCCGGGAACAGCCGTCAGGTCCTGGAACAGGCCGGCGACCGCCTGGTCGCGCACCTCGCGGATCAGTCCGTCCTTCCCCTGGAACAACGTGTACACCGCCGCCGTCGACGTTCCGGCGGCGGTGGCCAGCGCGCGGACTGTGACCGACTCCTGGGGACGGGTGGCGAACATCTCGGTCGCGCATGCCACGAGCCGTTCTCTGACGGCGGCGTCGTTCGTTCTCGGCCTTCCCATGGGAAGCAGTTTACCCGTGCTGATAACATCGTTTCAAAACGGCGTTTCAAAAAGCTGGAGAGATCACCATTTCACCATCCGTCATACGTCCCTTGCGCCTTGTCGGCCGCCTGCTGGCGGCTGTCGCCGCGGTGGTGGGGCTGGCCGCCTTCTTCCTGGCGCTGATCGTCGCCACCGACGGCGCGGGATCGGGATTCGTCGCATGGTCCGCGGCTGTCGGGATCGCGGTTCTCGCAGCGCTGTGGCGGGGCCGCCGCCGCTCCTGGCGGGGACGGCTGGTGCCATTCCTGCCGGTGCTCGTCGCAGCGACCCTGACGCTGTCGGTGTGCGTCCCCACCATCCCAACGACGCGCCGCTACCCGGCCGCCCTGTCGTTCGTAACCACCGAGCACTGGCGCCTGTCCACCGGCAGCCGGGTCGCGGTCTACCACTACCCGCCCACCGGCAACAGCCCCCGCCATCGCGTTCCGCTCGTCTACCTCAACGGCGGGCCGGTGCGCGGCATCTCGGTGCTCGACCACCACTTCCTGCAGCAGTTCGCGGGACAGGGCTACGACGTGTACGCCTACGAGCAGGCCGGCGGTGGACGCAGCGACCTGCTGCCCATGGACCAATACTCGATCACCCGGTCCGTCCATGACCTCGGCGCCTTCGTCGACAAGCTCGGTAAGGGCCGCGCCGACATGCTGGGATTCTCCTCGGGCGCGGTCGTGCTCACCCGCGCGCTTGCCGACCCGGCCATCGCCGCCCACCTGCGCCGGGCGGTCATCGCCGAGCCAGGCCCGATGGACGGCCCCACCGCCCGGATCGCGGGGCAGAAAGGTCGACCGTAGGCCCGCGGCATCGCACCGGCCATGACCGTACCGCGCTCCACCCACGTCCCGCGGTACGCGGTCGCCTTCGGCCTCATGCGGCTCGGACTGCTCAGCCCTGACAATGGGCTGGTAGGACAGGCAGAAGGCGACAACGCCTTCACCGCCGCCGATCTCGGCAGCGACACCGCGTCCGCCTACTGCGCGCGGGACGCGCACCGCATCCCGGTCGAGGACACGGAGCAGAACTTCTCCTTCAGCGCCGCCGCCAGCCTCCGCATCCAGCAAACGATCAAAGACTCCCCCTCCATCGCCCCCCAGCTGAGGCGCTCCCGGACACCCGCGATGCTGATGATCGCCGAGTGCTCCTCCCAGGTCCGGCAGTGGCAGACAACCATCCTCGCGGACAACCCCGCCATCCAGCGCACCCAGTACATGCCCGGCGTCGGCCACCACATGTGGAACGGCCTGGGTGACAACGACCAACGAGCAGCAGCCGTCATCACCGCATTCCTCCAAGACAAGCCCGCACCGCTGCCTGACTACCCGACCCGAGCCGACATCCCGGCCTTCCTCCGTGACCACAAGTAAGCGGGCAGACCCCAGGCGTCGCACCCAAGTTGCAGGGAGGAGTTGGCAAGATCCGCCGTAGATGCCTTATCCGTAACCGCGGCGACGTTACGTCTCTCACAAACGACCCTTTGCCCGAGCAAGATCAAAAACGGGGCGCCGAACCCTTGACGATCTTGGATGGGTTCTCGGAACCTGTTCTCACTCAAAAGTGGGAGCGACCCCCTTCTGAGACTTGCATTGTGCGAAAATCCGGGGTCATGACGGACCCTCACGACCCGTCCGCGTCCGACCAGTCGGACGCGGACGATGTCGAACGCCGCCCCTGCCCGAAGTGTGACGCACAGCCGGGCTCGCCGTGCCGCTCGCGCTCCGGAGCTGTCGCCTCCGCCTACCACACCGGCCGCTTCACCAAAGTGCCCCGGCTCGCCAAACTCCTGCGGGTGCCCACCCCCGCCGACCGTGGGCCCGGACAGCCGTGGCGGCCCGGCACCCCGCCGCCGGCCCCCATCGACCCGGACCCGCCGGGCGCGGACATCCGCATCGGGTACGCGAGATGGTCACACCGCAGCCAGGATCTCGACTCACAGCTCGACGCGCTCACCCAGCACGGCATCCCGCGGGACAAAATCTTCAGCGAGAAGATCAGCACCCGGATCCGCGTACGTCCGCAGTTCGAGGAGGCACTCAAGACCGCGCGGGAGATCAAGGCCCACGCCCCGCACTGCCGCGTGATCTTCACGGTGTACGAGATGAAGAGGCTGGGACGGGACTCGGCAGAGCTGACCGCCCTCGCGGACCATCTCACCGCACACGGCCTGGTCCTGGAGATGCTCGCCGGACCGCTCCCGGGGATGTACGACCCCAGCGGCCCCGGAAAGCTGCTCTTCGCGTTCTTCGCGGCAATGGCGGAGACCGAGCGGGAGAACATCCGGGAATCGACGCTCGAAGGGCTCGACACTGCGGCCCGCAAGGGCAAGCACGGCGGTCGGCCGCCGGTCATCACCGACGACATGCTCCACACCGTTCTCCGCCGCAGGGCTCTTGGTGAGTCCGTCGAGCAGATCCAGCCAGACCTCATCATCCCCACCGGCAAGCGCAAGGGACAGAACCCCTCGGTGGCGAGCGTCTACCGGGCCTTGGCCGAGCATGCCAAGCGCGAGGCGTATCCCGAGGCCGTCGAGCAGGCGCACGCCGACTTCGCCGCCCTCACCGGCGGCGAAGTACCTGACCCCCGCACAGAAACCAAGGCCCTAATAGGGCTTTGTTAGGTACCCCGGATGATCAAGCAGGAGTAGGGTTGTGATCTTCTTTCAGGTGTGACACCTGAGGAGATGGAAGAGGTCCGT